>LFSF01000013.1 GCA_001512665.1 Clostridiales bacterium DTU073 | reverse complement strand
CTATTCGTGAAGGCGGACATACAGTTGGTGCCGGTGTTGTTACAGGTGTTATTGAATAGTAAATAAAAGTAGGAAAAAGGTTCGAAGGCAGCGAAACTGGAGATTTTGTCTTCGAACCTTAAGTCTTTTTCATTTTTAAGTTTTCGCGATAAATTAAAGATAAATTAAACTTGAAATTTGGAAAAAAAGGCTTGTGTTTAAAAAGAAATTTTTATATAATAAAACAGTATGACTGACATGCGATGAGGTGGAAGGTTGCTGCTTGTCGATATGATACGCCCGAGAGCGTTGTCGCAAACAGGGTGTGCTATCTAAAGGCAGGGAATTTTCACTGAGAATGTCCGAGAAATAATAATTCGGGCGAAAGGGAGGGAATATGTTGTGGCTAAACAGCAGAAAATCAGAATTAGGCTGAAAGCCTTTGATTATAAGATTCTGGATCAGTCTGCAGAAAAAATTGTCGACACAGCTAAACGCACGGGAGCATCGGTGGCTGGCCCGATACCTTTACCAACAGCGCGGAGCTTGTATACAATTTTAAGGTCTCCTCATGTAAATAAGGATTCCCGTGAACAGTTTGAGATGAGAACTCATAAGCGGCTTATCGATATACTGGATCCGAATCCAAAGACTGTTGATGCGTTAATGGGTTTGGATTTGCCGGCGGGTGTCGATATTGAGATTAAATTATAAAAAAGATATGAGAAGAGGCCATAGGCTTTATAGGAGGTGGCAATAGTGACAAAAGCCATATTGGGAACTAAGGTAGGCATGACTCAGGTTTTTGACGAATCCGGTAGGATCATACCTGTTACAGTAATAGAAGCTGGCCCCTGTATTGTTGTACAAAAGAAGACCATAGAAAATGATGGTTATAGTGCTATACAGTTGGGCTTTAGCAGTGATGTAAAAGAAAATAAGGTAAACAAGCCTATTCAGGGGCATTTTGCCAAGGCAGAATTAAAACCAATGCGTTATTTAAGAGAATGTCGGGTAGAAGACGCTTCTGCTTATGAACAAGGACAAGAAATAAAAGTTGATATGTTTTCTGCCGGCGATTGGGTTGATGTGGTAGGAACTTCTAAAGGGAAAGGGTTTGCCGGAGGAATTAAACGGCATGGATTTCATCGTGGACCTATGAAGCACGGTTCTAAGTATCACCGTGGTGCAGGGTCTTTAGGTGCCAAAGGACCGGCTCGTGTTTTCCCTGGGCGTAAGCTCCCCGGACGTCTTGGTGGTGCACGTGTAACTGTCCAAAAATTATTGGTGGTTAAAGTGGATCCGGAACGCAATTTGCTTTTAGTTAAAGGTGCTGTTCCAGGGCCGAATAAGGGCCTAGTAACCATCAAGAGTTCTGTTAAGGCTTAAAGCAGTACTTGATGGGAAGGAGGAAAAATAGATGCCAAAAGTAGCTTTATATAATATAAAAGGCGAGCAAATAGATACTATAGAGTTGGCTGATGCGGTCTTTGGTATTGAACCGAATGAAGCGGTTGTTCATGAGGCTGTAGTGATGCAATTAGCTAGTTTGCGCCGTGGTACTCAGTCTGCCAAGACTAGGGCAGAGGTCAAAGGTGGTGGCAGAAAGCCTTGGAGACAAAAAGGAACAGGCAGGGCTAGAGTTGGTTCATCTCGGTCTCCGTTGTGGCGTAAAGGTGGAGTTATTTTTGCTCCCAAGCCGCGTGATTACTCTTACCGTATTCCGCGTAAAAAAGCTCGTCTCGCTGTTAAGTCTGTGCTTTCAGCTAAAGTGAGAGATGGTGAACTTATTGTCGTGGACCAATTGGAATTTGCGGAACCTAAAACAAAACAGATGCTTGAGGTTTTAAATTCCTTTAAAGTTGAGCGTAAGGTTTTGGTTGTTACCGCAGATTATAATGAAAACGTACAGAAATCAAGCAGGAATATACCTGGTGTGAAGCCTTTGGATGTTGAGGGGATCAATGTTTACGATCTTGTCAACCATGATCAGTTAATGATCACTAAGGATGCCGTAGCCAGGCTCGAGGAGGTGCTTTCTTAATGCGTAATCCTCATGATGTTTTGCTTAAACCTTTAGTTACAGAAAAATCTACTGATTTAATGCAGGAAAACAAGTATACCTTTAAGGTTGATCCTAAGGCTAATAAGATTGAAGTAAAACATGCAGTTGAAGCAATATTTGATGTGGATGTTGTGGAAGTAAGAACGATGAATGTTTCCGGAAAGTTGAAAAGACAGGGACGTTCAGCAGGCTATTCTCCTGATTGGAAGAAGGCAATTGTGACGTTGAAACCGGGACAAAAGATACCTATTTTTGATGAATAAGATTGTGAAGGTAAGGGAGGGAAAAAAGGATGGCGATTAAAAGCTATAGACCTCTTTCTCCAGGAAGAAGGCAAATGACGGTTTCTACTTTTGAGGAAATAACAGCTAAGGAACCGGAAAAAACTTTAGTAACACCATTGAAAAAGAACGCAGGACGTAATAATTCCGGACGTTTGACGGTTAGACACAGAGGCGGAGGACATAAGCGTTTATATAGAAAGATTGATTTTAAACGTGATAAAGATGGGATCCCGGCCAAGGTGGCTACCATTGAGTATGACCCTAACCGTTCTGCTAATATTGCATTGCTCCATTATGTTGATGGGGAAAAACGCTATATTATTGCTCCTCATGGTTTGCATGTAGGAGATGTGGTTGTTTCGGGTGCTGATGCTGATATTAAGGTAGGAAATGCCTTGCCTTTAGAAAATATTCCTGTAGGGACACAGGTTCATAATATTGAATTAAAACCTTTAAAAGGTGCACAAATTGTGCGTTCCGCCGGAGCTTCTGCTCAGTTAATGGCTAAAGAGGGGAACTATGCTACTATACGTATGCCGTCAGGTGAAGTGCGGAAGATTCACATTAAATGCAAGGCGACGATCGGGCAGGTAGGAAACTTGGATCATGAGAATATCACCATTGGGAAAGCCGGTCGTACCCGTTGGTTAGGGTTCAGACCTGCTAACCGTGGTGTAGTTATGAACCCGGTAGATCACCCTCATGGTGGTGGAGAGGGGCGTGCGCCCATAGGACGAAAAACCCCTATGACTCCTTGGGGTAAACCTGCAATAGGTGGTAAGACCAGGAAGAAAAAGAATCCTTCAAATAAATTCATTGTAACGCCTCGCAAAAAATAAGTGATGAATTTGCGAAGAAAGGAGGCAGATGAATGGGCAGATCTGTAAAAAAAGGTCCTTTTGTTGATGAGAGTCTTTTAAAGAAAATTGAACAGATGAATAGTGCTAATGAAAAAAGAGTAATTAAAACATGGTCCCGTCGTTCCACGATTTTTCCGGAAATGGTAGGACATACGATTGCTGTTTATGACGGGAGAAAGCATGTTCCTGTATATATTACGGAAGACATGGTAGGTCATAAACTGGGTGAATTTGCCCCGACGAGAGTTTTTAAAGGACATGGCGCTCATACGGAGCGTTCAACGGCTTTGAAATAATTGCCGGGAAGAAGGAGGTATATTTTTATGGGAGCTAAAGCCGTAGCTAAATATATACGCATCTCTCCCCGGAAAGCACGTCGGGTAATTGATCTTATCCGGGGAAAGGATGTTCAGGAAGCGTTTGCTATTCTTAAATTTACGGCACATAAGGGGACTGAGCCGATTAACAAGGTTTTAAAGTCCGCTGTTGCTAATGCTGAACACAATTTTGCGATGAATGTTGACAATTTGTATGTAAGAGAAGCATATGTAGATGAAGGCCCCACGTTCAAACGGATTAGACCTAGAGCAAGGGGTAGAGCTGATTTAATTAGAAAACGCAGTAGTCATATTACTGTAATCGTTAGTGAAAAAGGAGGGGAAGAATAGTGGGTCAGAAAGTACATCCAAAAGGAATGCGCGTAGGTATTATTCGTGACTGGGAAAGTAATTGGTACGCTGACAAAAACTATGATG
The DNA here is from genome assembly GCA_001512665.1 of Clostridiales bacterium DTU073. Taxonomy (GTDB): domain Bacteria; phylum Bacillota; class Peptococcia; order DRI-13; family DTU073; genus DTU073. Next base: position 15,036 of record LFSF01000013.1, on the reverse strand, counting down.
AACTCCTTCATGAAGATATTAAAATTCGTAGTTTTGTTAAAAAGAAGCTTTTTCAAGCGGGGATTTCCACAGTACAAATAGAACGCGCTGCTAACAGAGTAAAGGTTTCCATTCATACTGCAAAGCCCGGTATTGTTATTGGGCGTGGTGGTAATGAAGTGGAAAATTTAAAGAAAGAACTGGAGCAGCTCACTAATAAAAAGATTAATGTTAATATTGTTGAGATCAAAAAGCCTGAACTTAATGCTCAGCTTGTTGCTGAAGGAGTAGCACAGCAACTGGAAAAGAGAGTTGGTTTCCGCAGAGCGATGAAGCAAGCTGTTTCCCGGACGATCCGTGCAGGCTCGCAGGGAATTAAAATCAGTTGTTCTGGGCGTTTAGGTGGTGCAGAAATAGCTCGTACCGAATGGTATAGTGAAGGTAAAGTGCCTCTGCATACACTGAGGGCTGATATCGATTATGGTTTTGCCGAAGCCAATACGACTTATGGCAAGATTGGTGTAAAGGTTTGGATTTACAAAGGTGAGATACTTCCTGAAGTTAGAAACAGGAAGGAGGAAACTGCAAATGCTGAGTCCTAAAAGAGTAAAATGGCGTAAACCTCATCGTGGGGTAATCAAGGGTAAAGCTATGCGAGGGAATAAGGTTGCCTATGGTGAATATGGGCTGCAGGCTTTAGAGCATGGTTGGATTACCAGTCGTCAAATAGAAGCTGCCCGTGTAGCTATGACTAGGTTTATTAGACGTGGTGGGAAAGTATGGATTAAAATTTTCCCTCAAAAACCAATCACAGCTAAGCCCGCTGAAACTCGTATGGGTAGTGGGAAAGGTTCACCGGAATATTGGGTAGCCGTAGTTAAGCCTGGCAGAGTAATGTTTGAAATTGCCGGGGTTGACGAAGCGTTAGCTCGTGAAGCCCTTCGTTTAGCTGCTCATAAGCTGCCTATTAAAACAAAATTTGTAAAACGTGAAGAAATGGGTGGTGAAGCAGGTGAAAGCTAAAAATCTTCGTGACCTAACGCAGGAAGAATTAAATAATAAGATTGTCGAGCTTAAAGAAGAATTGTTTAACTTACGTTTCCAGCTTGCCACCGGTCAATTAGAAAATCCTATGCGCCTGCGTGAGGTTCGTAAAACAATTGCCCGGACACATACGGTGTTGAGGGAACGAGAATTACAAAATAAGTAAGGTTTGAGGCAAGCAAGCTTTATCAAGGAATGGTTGAAAAGGAGGTATGAAGCTTGGAAAAGAGCATGCGCAAGACCCGCATAGGTATTGTGGTAGGCGATAAGATGGATAAGACAGTCGTTGTGGCTGTTGAGAATTATACAAAGCATTCTCTTTATAAGAAAATTATCAGAAGAACAAAGAAATATAAGGCTCATGATGAAAGAAATGAATGTAGAGTTGGGGATAAAGTCCGGATTGAGGAAACTCGCCCCTTAAGTAAAGAAAAGTGTTGGCGGGTTGTCCAGATCATTGAAAAAGCCCCTATTGTGTGAGCAGGAGTTAATCCTGAAAGGAGGGTTAGGGCATGATTCAACAAGAAAGCGTGCTGAAAGTTGCTGATAATACTGGTGCTAAAAAGTTGTTATGTATTCGTCCTCTGGGTGGTTCTTTTCGTCGTTATGCCTCTATTGGAGATATTATTGTGGCTTCGGTTAAAGAGGCAACACCAGGTGGCGTTGTTAAAAAAGGTGAAGTGGTAAGAGCAGTTATTGTACGTACAACAGATGCTGTACGTAGAGCTGACGGGTCTTATATCCGGTTTGATGAAAATGCTGCAGTGATTATTAAAGATGACAAGAGTCCAAGGGGTACACGTATTTTTGGCCCTGTAGCTCGTGAATTAAGGGAAAAAGAATTTGTCAAGATTCTTTCCTTAGCCCCGGAAGTACTATGAAATTGCTTGTAAAAGCTATGGCTGGAGGTGATCTGTATGGCCAAAACTAAAGTTCATGTGAAAAAGGGAGATTTAGTTCAGATAATTACCGGTAAGGATGCCGGCAAAAAAGGTAAGGTATTAAACGTTGATCCGCAGAAGGGTCGGGTTATTGTCGAAGGTCTGAATATTGTTAAACGGCATATGAGGCCTACACGGGTTAATCCCCAAGGCGGAATTACAGAAATTGAAGCTCCTCTTGATAGTTCTAATGTCATGATCTTTTGTGAAAAGTGCAAGAAACCGGTTCGGATTAATAAGGTATTTTTAGCGGATGGGAAGAAAGTTCGAGTATGTAATCAATGCGGTGAGCATTTTGATAAGTAAGCTCAGCCGGAAGGGAGGTTAAGGCATGGTAAGGCTAAAGGATAAATATATGGGTGAAGTAATTCCTGCTATGCAGCAGAAATTTAATTATAAAAACATTATGGAAGTCCCCAAACTCGAAAAGGTTGTTATTAATATGGGTGTGGGGGAAGCCACTCAGAATCCCAAAGCGCTTGACGGCGCAGTAGCCGATTTAACAGCTATTTCAGGACAAAAACCAGTGATTACACGGGCGAAAAAATCCATTGCGGCTTTTAAATTACGGGCGGGGGTTCCCATTGGAGTTAAAGTCACCTTAAGAGGCGACAGAATGTATGAGTTTGTTGATAAGCTTTTTAATGTTGTTTTGCCTAGAGTTAGAGATTTTAGGGGAGTTTCTCCTAAAGCCTTTGATGGTCGGGGGAATTACACATTAGGGTTAAAGGAACAACTGATGTTTCCGGAAATAGATTATGATAAGGTAGATAAGACTCGTGGAATGGATATAGTTTTTGTTACTACAGCTTTATCCGATGAGGAGTCAAAGGAACTATTAACTCTTATGGGCATGCCTTTTGCTGGGAAGTAAAGCAAAGTCTAAAGGTTAAAGGAGGGACTTGTGTGGCAAAGAAAGCTAAGGTTTTAAAGCAACAGCAAACTTCTAAATATAAAGTTAGACGGTATAATAGATGTAAAATATGTGGTCGTCCCCATGCTTACATGCGGAAGTTTGGAATGTGTAGAATTTGTTTCCGTAAATTGGCTTATGAAGGACAAATTCCCGGCGTGACCAAGGCCAGTTGGTAAGCTTGGAAAGAGGAAGGGGGTCGTTTAAATATGGTCATGTCTGATCCTATTGCTGATTTTTTAACAAGAATTAGAAATGCTAATTCTGTTCATCATGAAAAAGTAGAAATTCCAGCTTCAAATATTAAAAAAACCCTGGCAGCAATTTTTAAAGAAGAGGGCTTAATCAAGGGTTATGAGTTTATTGAAGATGGAAAGCAAGGGATACTCAGATTATATCTGAAGTATGGTTCGAATGATGAAAAGGTAATTACAGGGATTAAACGGATTAGTAAACCAGGTCTTCGTGTTTATGTGAGTAAAGATGAGGTTCCGCGTGTTTTAGGCGGACTAGGTATTGCTGTTATTTCCACATCCCAGGGCGTAATGACTGATAAAGAGGCAAGAAAACGTGGTCTGGGCGGAGAAGTAATTTGTTATGTCTGGTAATAATCCTGTAAAGCTTTCAGCAAGAAAAAGATTGATGCAGGAGGTGTAAAAATGTCGCGAATCGGGAAACAGCCCATAGATATTCCTGCAGGGGTAGAAGTAAAGATTAACGGAAATCATATCTCTGTTAAAGGTCCGAAGGGGCTGCTGGAAAGAGAGTTCAATCAAGATATCGGTGTAACTGTTAAGGATGGGCAAATTATTGTGACCCGTCCCAGTGATCATAAAAATCATGTCGCACTTCATGGCTTGACCAGAACACTTATCGCTAATATGGTGGAAGGTGTCACCAAGGGTTTTGAAAAATCCTTAGATATAGTAGGGGTTGGTTATCGTGCGGCAAAACAAGGGAATAAGCTCGTTTTAACCGTGGGTTATTCTCATCCTGTGGAGATTGAACCTACAGCTGGGTTAGAAATTGAAGTGCCTACGCCTAACAAGGTTATTGTTAAAGGCATTGATAAAGAGAAAGTTGGTCAACTGGCTGCGAATATTCGCTTTGTACGTAGTCCGGAACCCTATAAAGGGAAGGGTATTAGGTACAGTGATGAAATAGTACATCTCAAAGCCGGTAAGGCCGGTAGTAAGGCTAAATAAATTTTTAACAAAGCTTTAACTCGTAGCAGAAAGGAGTGAAGCATATGATTATTAAACCTGATCGCAAAAAAGTCCGCCACAAGAAACATCTCAGAATACGCAAAAATATTCAGGGCACTGCTGAATGTCCGAGACTGGCGGTTTATAGAAGCTTAAAAAATATGTATGCACAATTAATTGATGATAAAAACGGTGTTACTCTTGTATCGGCCTCAACTTTAGAAGCTCCGATAAAGGATGAGTTAGGTTATGGGGGAAATATTGAGGCTGCTTACAAAGTGGGACAGTTATTGGCGCAAAAGGCGTTACAGAAAGGGATAAAAGAAGTAATTTTTGATCGCGGCGGATGTATTTATCATGGGCGGGTCAAAGCAGTTGCTGAGGGTGCCCGTGAAGCAGGGTTAGAATTCTAATTTTCCGGTAAAGGAGGGGAAAAAATGGCGAGAATTGATGCCAACAAGCTGGAACTTAGTGAAAAAGTGGTTTATATTAATCGTGTAGCGAAGGTTGTTAAAGGGGGACGTCGCTTCAGTTTTAGTGCTTTAGTTGTGGTCGGAGACGGTAATGGCTATGTTGGAGCCGGTTTAGGCAAGGCCACAGAGGTCCCTGAAGCTATACGCAAAGGAATAGATGATGCCAAGAAAAATCTTATTTACGTCCCTATGGTAGGAACAACAATCCCTCATGAAGTTATAGGAAGATTTGGAGCCGGGAAAGTTTTATTGAAGCCTGCTGCAGAAGGTACCGGTGTTATTGCTGGCGGTCCGGTTCGTGCTGTTCTTGAATTAGCGGGGATAAGAGATATCTTGACTAAATCACTTGGCTCTAATAATGCCAATAATATGGTAAGAGCAACTATCAGTGGATTAATGAGTTTAAAGCAGGCCGAGGACGTTGCTAAAATACGTGGCAAATCCGTAGAAGAACTCTTAAGTTAGGAGGGCAACAATGGCTAAATTAAAAATTACGCTGATTAACAGTGTCATTGGCTCTAATGAAAAAGTGAGAGCTAGTGTGAAATCTTTAGGACTTTCTAAATTAAATCAGACTGTTATTCATGAAGATACACCAGATATTCGTGGGAAAATAAAAAAAGCAGAGCATTTATTATCTGTAGAGGAATTGACCCAGTAACAAGAAGGAGGTGCAGCCAATGAAACTCCATGAATTGAGACCGGCAGAAGGATCTAAAGCAGTACCTGTGAGAAAAGGTCGTGGTCCAGGTTCCGGATTAGGTAAAACTTCTGGCCGTGGTCATAAAGGGCAAAAAGCCAGATCAGGGGGAGGAAAAGGTCCCTATTTTGAAGGTGGTCAGACTCCATTGCAAAGACGGCTACCGAAACGTGGTTTTACTAATATCTTCAAGCCCAAATATGTTGAGATTAATGTTTGTCAATTGAATGAACGCTTTGAAGCAGGTACAGTAGTTACACCGGAAGTTTTGGTAGAATCAGGTCTTGTGAAGAATGTACGAGATGGGGTTAGAATACTCGGTAATGGAGAAATCAATAAGGCATTAACTGTTAAAGCTCAAGGTTTTTCCAAAGCAGCAGCAGAAAAAATTGCCGCTGCTGGCGGCCAAGTAGAGGTGATTTAAGGTGATAGAGGTTTTACGCAGTTCTTGGAAACTTGCAGACATACGTTTTAAAATATTTTTTACCATAGCGATGTTACTTGTTTTCAGGATAGGGGTGCATATACCTGTTCCGGGAATTGATCGACAGGTTATTGCCGATTTGATCTCCCAAGGACAGCTTTTAGGGTTTTTTGATGTTATCTCCGGTGGAGCATTTAAAAATTTCTCGATTTTTGCCATGAGTATAACTCCTTATATTAACGCCTCTATTATCATGCAGCTATTAACAGTTGTTATACCTTATTTTGAAAGATTATCTAAGGAGCCTGATGGTCGTAAAAAGATGGCACAATATATTAGATATGGAACAGTTATTTTAGGTTTTGTGCAAGCCGTCGGAATTTCTTTCGGTTTACGGCACGCTGTGGTTAATCCGGGTCCCGCTACTACCTTGATTATCGCTATAACCTTAACGGCTGGAACAGCTTTCTTAATGTGGTTAGGCGAACTAATTACGGAAAAAGGGATTGGTAATGGGATTTCGTTGATAATTTTTGCGGGAATTGTTTCCCGTGTGCCACAAGGAGTGGCATCAATCATTGAATATGTAAAAGTCGGTACGGCTAGTATTTTTGTAGTGCTTCTTTTTATAATTATTGCTTTAGCTGTTATGGCTGGGATTGTGGCCATTCAAGAAGGTCAACGTCGTATTCCTGTGCAGTATTCTAAACGTGTTGTAGGAAGAAAGGTTTATGGAGGACAAAGTACTTATATTCCTTTAAAGGTTAACCAAGCAGGTGTTATCCCCATTATCTTTGCGATTTCTATTTTGATGTTTCCCGGTACGATAGCAGCTTGGTTTCCTGAGAATAGTTTTGCTATTTGGATAACGAAGGTTTTTGACTTTAATTCTTGGTGGTATCAGGCTATTTATGCTTTGGTAATTATGTTTTTCACTTATTTTTATACAGCAATTACGTTTAACCCCAATGACGTAGCTGATAATATGAAAAAGTACGGTGGATTTATTCCTGGCTTGAGACCAGGTCGTCCTACAGCCGAATATATTGAGAAAGTAGCTAACAGGGTTACATTTGCCGGAGCGATCTTTTTGGCCCTAATTGCAGTATTACCTTCATTATTGATTTCCGTTACAGCTTTACCTGTTTATTATGGGGGCACTAGTTTGCTGATTGTAGTGGGAGTGGCTTTAGATACGATGAAACAGTTGGAGGCCAATCTCATGATGAGGCATTACCAAGGCTTTTTGAAATAACAGGAGGGAAAGATAATGAGAATTATTCTTATGGGACCACCGGGAGCTGGGAAAGGAACCCAGGCGGAGGTACTTACCAAAAGATTAAATATACCGCATATTTCTACAGGAGATATGTTCCGGAAGGCAGTTAAAGAAGGAACTCCTTTAGGGATGGAAGCAAAACGGTATATGGATTCCGGTAGACTTGTTCCCGACGAAGTTACTGTAGGTATTGTTAAAGAAAGATTAGCTGAAGAAGATTGTCAAAATGGTTTTTTATTAGATGGTTTTCCCAGAACAGTTCCGCAAGCAGATGCTTTAGAGCGTACTTTGCAAGAACTGGGAGTAAAAATAGATCGTGTGATTAATATTGATGTAGACAAAGATGCACTTTTAAAACGCTTAACAGGTCGAAGGGTTTGTAAATCTTGTGGGGCAACCTTTCACATTGATTACAAACCTTCCCGAGAGGGTAATAAGTGTGAATTCTGTCACGGCGAACTTTATCAGAGAAGTGATGACTCAGAATTCACTGTAGCTAATCGCTTAGCTGTTTATGCAGAACAAACAGCTCCTCTAATCGAGTATTATGAAAGAAAAGGGCTGTTGTTAAATATTGCCGGAGATACAGAAGTAGAGACGGTTACCCAGAATATTTTAAAGGCATTAGGAAGCGTTTGAGCATGATTATTTTGAAGTCTGATCGTGAATTACAGTATATGTATGAAGCCGGGCAGATTGTGGCCAAAACGCATCAGGAAATAGCTAAAGCTGTAAAACCAGGTGTTACCACTCTTGAACTTGATCGGATAGCGGAGGATTTTATCATAAAATGCCAAGCCAAACCAACCTTTAAAAACTATTATGGTTTTACCGGTAGTATTTGTACCTCCATTAATGAACAAGTCGTTCATGGTATCCCTAGTTTAAGGCAGTTAAAAGTTGGTGATATTATTAGTATTGATATCGGAGCAACTTTGAATGGTTATGTAGGCGATGCTGCCGTAACTTTACCCGTAGGTGAAATAGATGAGGAAGCACAGCGGTTAATCGCTGTAACTAAAAATTCGTTAGCCGAAGGTATTAAAAAGGCTGTAGTTAATAACAGACTATCTGATATTTCCCATGCTATTCAAACTTATGTTGAAAGTCACGGTTATTCAGTAGTAAGAGATTTTGTCGGACACGGTGTGGGCAAGGATATGCACGAGGCCCCTGAAATACCAAACTATGGGCCACCGGGGCGTGGCCCGAGGTTAAGAAAAGGGATGGTTTTAGCGATAGAACCAATGGTTAATGTGGGCACTCATGAAGTAGAGACATTGTTAGATAATTGGACTGTAGTTACTAAAGATAAAAAACTATCTGCGCATTTTGAACATAGTGTTGCGATTACAGATGATGGGCCATGGATTTTGACGGAATAGATTATTGTATAAATAAAAAGTAGTAGGGATAAGGGGGTAATAAAGATGTCCAAACAGGATGTAATTGAAGTAGAAGGTACTGTTCTGGAACCTCTTCCCAATGCAATGTTCCGGGTTGAATTAGATAATGGGCATAAAGTTTTAGCTCATGTCTCCGGTAAAATCAGGATGCATTTTATCCGTATTTTACCAGGGGATCGAGTTACTGTTGAGCTTTCACCGTATGATTTAACCAGGGGAAGAATTACTTATCGTTTTAAGTAACTTAAGTTATTTCCTGGGATGAAGGGGGTAGGGATCGTGAAAGTAAGGCCGTCTGTTAAGGTTATCTGTGAAAAGTGTAAAATAATCAGACGTAAGGGCAAAGTTATGGTAATTTGTAATAACCCTAAGCATAAACAAAGGCAGGGTTAAAGGTAGGATTAAGGAAGGTAAAATTATCATTTGTGGAAATAGAAATATTAGATTAGATTAATGAGGAGGTGTACTAATGGCTAGAATTGCAGGTGTAGATTTACCTCGTGACAAGCGGGTAGAAATAGGTTTAACTTATATTTATGGAATTGGCAAATCAACTTCGCAGAAGATACTCGCAAAAACTGGGATAAATCCGGATACGCGAGTAAAAGATTTAACTGAAGATGAAGTAAATAAGCTGCGTGAAGTAATTGATAAAGAATATAAAGTTGAAGGTGACCTCAGACGGGAAGTTTCTTTAAACATTAAAAGGTTGATTGAAATTGCTTCTTACAGAGGAATACGTCATCGTCGTGGTCTTCCTACACGTGGGCAAAGGACAAAAACAAATGCTCGTACACGTAAAGGTCCCAGTAAAACAGTAGGAGTTAAACGTTAAAGTATAAAGAATTACGAAAAGGGGGGTAGAATGCCAAATGGCTAAACAAACGACTACAAGAATAAAGCGCCGTGCGCGTAAAAATGTAGAAAAGGGAACTGTGCATATTCAGTCCACTTTTAACAATACAATAGTTACTATTGCCGATATGGCTGGAAATACAATTTCCTGGGCTACTGCAGGACAGTTGGGCTTTAAGGGCTCTAGAAAGAGTACGCCTTATGCTGCTCAAATGGCTGCGGAACAAGCTGCAAAGGTAGCTGTAGGTCATGGAATGCGTGAAGTTGAGGTATATGTAAAAGGACCGGGTTCAGGTAGAGAAGCGGCGATTCGCTCTTTACAAGCTTCAGGTCTGGAAGTGAACGTAATTAAGGACGTTACTCCGATTCCTCATAATGGTTGTCGTCCGCCAAAACGGAGAAGGGTATAAGGAGGTGGAATAAAACTTATGGCAAAGTATACAGGCCCAGTTTGCAGATTATGTCGTCGTGAAGGCATGAAGTTATATTTAAAGGGCGATCGTTGTTATACAGAGAAATGTGCTATTGACAGGAGATCATATGCACCTGGACAGCATGGACAAAACAGTCGTAAAAAGTTATCTGAATATGGCTTGCAGTTAAGAGAAAAGCAGAAAGCACGTCGGATTTACGGAATTCTGGAAAGACAGTTCGGTAATTATTTTGATAAGGCAGAACGTCAAAAAGGTGTTACCGGTGAAAATTTACTGCAGCTTTTGGAAAGACGCTTAGACAACGTAGTATATCGTCTTGGTTTTGCTTCTTCCAGAGCAGAAGCCAGACAGTTGGTGACTCATAATCATTTTACGGTTAATGGACGCAAAGCCAATATACCTTCGATCTTGGTGAAGGTTGGAGATATTGTTCAGGTAAAAGAAAAAAGTTTGAAATCGCCTAAGTTCGTGGAATTAAAGGAAAGTATTGCCCATAAAACTCCCCCCGCGTGGTTAGATTTAGATAAAGAAAATATGACTGGCAGAGTATTAGCTCTTCCCACTAAAGAGCATATCGATCTTCCTCTTGAGGAACATCTCATTGTTGAGTTATATTCAAGATAATTATGCGAGGGTATGGCTTGTTAGCTGGGAAAAGTTAGGTTTGAGTAGGAGGGTTAACCTGTGATTGAAATTGAAAAACCCAAAATCGAGTGTGTAGAGATAAGTGAGAAACAGGATTATGCTAAGTTTGTTGTGGAACCTTTGGAAAGAGGATATGGTGTTACTTTAGGTAATTCTTTACGTCGGGTTATTTTGTCTTCTCTTCCTGGTGCTGCGGTTACTTCTGTAAAGATTGAGGGGGTTTTGCATGAATTTTCTTCTATCCCCGGTGTGGTAGAAGATGTGACGGAAATCATCCTAAATCTTAAAGCACTGGCTATAAAAATCCATTCCGATGAGCCGCAGGTAATTCGCATAGAAGCAACAGAACCGGGAGAAGTATTAGCCGGTGATATCATCAAAAGCAGTGAAGTAGAGATCTTGAACCCGGAATTGCATATTGCAACCTTAGATACCGGGGCAAATCTTGTGATGGAAATGACTGTAGAAAAAGGTCGGGGATATCGCTCTGCGGAAAAAAATAAGCAAGAGGATCATGTTATTGGTGTGATTCCTATTGATTCTATTTTTTCACCGGTTCGTAAGGTCAATTATACAGTAACCGATACCCGTGTTGGCCAAATAACGGATTATGACAAACTTACATTAGAGGTATGGACAAATGGAACAATACTTCCTGATGAAGCTGTCAGTCTTTCTGCCAAAATTTTGAACGAACACCTCCAGCTTTTTGTTGGTCTTACCGAAAAGATTGGCGATGTAGAAATTATGGTGGAAAAGGAAGAAGAAGAACGGGATAAAGTTTTGTATATGAGTGTTGAAGAACTTGACTTATCCGTGCGTTCTTATAACTGCTTGAAGAGGGCTGGGATTAATACAGTAGGAGAGCTAGTACAAAAAACAGTAGAAGATTTGATGAAGGTAAGAAATTTAGGGAAAAAATCATTGCAAGAAGTAGAACAAAAACTTGCTTCTCTTGGTCTTAGCCTGAAAAAAATTGACGATTAAGGTGTTTTACCAGCTGTAAAGGGGGGTTAAAAATGTCCTATAGAAAACTAAATTTAAATACAGGAAAACGTCGAGCTTTATTAAGAAATCAGGCGACAGCACTTCTTAAAAATGGCCGGATACAAACAACTGAACCAAAGGCTAAAGAAGTAAGAAGTATTGTAGAAAAGATGATTACTTTGGGCAAACAGGGAGACTTAAACGCTAGACGTCAAGCGGCTTCCTATCTTTTAGAGGAAAGTGTTGTCAAGGATCTTTTTGAGAATATAAGCAAAAAATATGCTGATCGTCAGGGCGGGTATACGCGGATGATCAAAGTAGGTCCTCGTCGTGGGGATGCGGCATCTATAGTAATCTTGGAATTAGTGTAGTGATAAATCCTTTGCAACTCAGAGGTCAGGGAAACCATACCTTAAACCCGTACCAAGGTTAAGTTTGGCTTTCCTGGTCTTTATTTTATTATCACTTAAACTAGCATTATCACTTAAACTAGCTCTCGGGACAAAAGTGGTGAGATAAGATGATTGAGGTAAAAAATTTAGAACATCAGTTTCTTAATCCTCAAGGCGGCTATCAGCAAGCTTTAAAAGGAGTAAGTTTACATATTGGACAAGGTGAGTTTGTAGCTATTATTGGCCATAATGGCTCCGGCAAATCCACTTTGGCGAAGCATTTAAATGCATTGCTACTGCCTGATCAAGGCACGGTTACTATAGATGGGTTAGATATCAAAGACAAAGAGAATTTATGGAAAATTCGTCAGCAAGTGGGGATGGTTTTCCAGAATCCAGATAATCAGCTTATTGCTACTACAGTTGAAGAAGATGTTGCTTTCGGTCCCGAAAATTTGGGAATTGAGCCGCTGAAAATACGTCAGCGCGTTGATGAAGCTTTAGCCAGTGTAGGTATGAGTGAATATAAAAACAGAGCACCTCATCTTTTATCGGGTGGGCAAAAACAACGTGTGGCTATTGCCGGAGTAGTCGCCATGAGACCCAAGGTATTAGTGTTAGATGAGCCAACGGCAATGTTAGACCCATTAGGACGAAAAGAAGTAATGGATACTGTCGTAAAGCTTAATCGAGAGGAAGGGTTGACCATTGTGTATATTACTCATTTTATGGAGGAGGCGGTATTGGCAGACCGTGTAGTCGTCATGGAAAATGGGTTAATTGAGATGGATGGATCGCCTCGAGAGATTTTTTCTCAAGTCCAAAAATTAAAAGAGTTGCGCTTAGATGTTCCTCCCATGATGGAACTTCGAGATATTTTGGCTCAGGACGGCCTAAATCTTCCTCGTGATATTTTAACCTTGGAAGAAATGGTGGTGGCATTATGCCGATAATCTTGGAAAATGTAGATTACATTTATCAGCCAGGTTCCCCATATGAAGTAAAGGCACTGCAAAATATTAATCTGGTGATTAACGAGGGAGAATTTGTTGGGTTAATTGGACATACTGGTTCAGGCAAGTCTACTCTGGTGCAACACCTGAATGGTTTATTAAAACCGACAAAAGGCAGGGTAATAGTTGATGACCAGGAGATAGCGGCTACTAAAAAAACAAATTTAAAAGAAGTCCGGAAAAAAGTAGGACTTGTCTTTCAATATCCGGAACATCAGCTTTTTGAAGAAACCGTTTTTGAGGACATCGCCTTTGGTCCTAAGAACTTAGGTTTGTCTGCAACCGAGATTAAAAAAAGGGTAAAAAAAGCGATGCAAATGGTGCATTTAGACTACGACAAATATCACTCCTTATCTCCTTTTACATTGAGTGGAGGGGAAAAGCGCAGAGTAGCTATAGCCGGTGTATTAGCGATGGAACCTAAATATTTAGTTTTAGATGAACCTACGGCCGGTTTAGACCCTAGAGGTAGAGACGAAATTTTGGCTCAAATTGAAGAATTGCATAATCAGGGAATGACCGTAGTTTTGGTCTCGCATAGTATGGATGATGTAGCTCGTTTGACCAAACGATTGATTGTCATGCATCATAGTGCCGTTGTTTATGATGATGAGACACGCAAGGTTTTTTCCCATTATGAAAGTTTACAAGAAATAGGTCTGGACATTCCTACGGTTACTAAATTGATGTTTAGATTAAAAGAAAAAGGCTGGTCTGTACGTCAAGATGTTTTAACCGTAGAAGAGGCCAAAGAGGAAATATTGCTTGCATTGAAAGAGGAAAAACCCCATGCTTAAAGATATTACCATTGGTCAATATATTCCGGGTAATTCACCGGTTCATAAGTTAGATCCGCGGACTAAGATTATTGCTATAGTCTTGTATATGGTTGGTTTGTTTTTGGTCAATAATTTTGCCGGCTACCTATTTGTGACGATTTTTACCGTAGGGATAATATTTTTATCGCAAATTTCCTTAGTGACTATTCTTAAAGGTTTTAAGCCTTTGCTACTTATAATTTTTTTAACTTTAGCCTTACACGTTTTTATGACAGAAGGCCGGATTATCTGGCAGTGGGGCTTTCTAAAAATAACCTGGGAAGGTTTACGACAAGGGATTTTTATGGCTTTACGCCTGATTTATTTAGTCAGTATCACGTCTTTATTGACGTTGACGACGACACCGATAGCATTAACCGACGGCTTAGAAAAAGTATTGAAGGCGTTCTTTGTTCCGATTGCTCATGAATTGGCGATGATGATGACCATTGCTTTAAGGTTTATACCTACTCTCATTGAAGAAACTGAAAAAATTATGAAGGCACAGATGGCACGTGGTGCAGATTTTGAAAGTGGTGGGTTATTAAGCCGGGCGAAGAGCTTAATTCCTTTACTGGTTCCCCTTTTTTTAAGTTCATTCAGGAGAGCCGATGATTTAGCCATGGCTATGGAGGCTAGGTGTTATCGGGGTGGAGATGAGAGAACGCGAATGAAGCAACTGGTGATGACGAGTAGGGATTATTTTGCGTTTGTGATTATTATTCTTTTTTTAGCTGTGTCTATTTACAGTCGTTTTTGGTAGGGAGGATTTATGCGCAATCTTAAGCTAGTCTTAGCCTATGACGGGACCGGATATCATGGCTTTCAAATTCAAAAAGGAACAGGCTTACCAACGATTCAGGGTACTTTAGAACAAGCTTTAAGTATTTTGACACAGGAAGAGATTAAGGTAATTGGTGCCGGCAGGACAGATGCCGGAGTACATGCCCAGGGGCAAGTTGTTAATTTTTATAGTAATACCACGGTACCTGTAGAACGTTTGCCCTTAGCGCTCAATTCTTTATTACCGGACGATATTGCTGTTTTAAAGGCAGAAGAGGTAGACGCAGATTTTCATGCTTGTTTTAGTGCACATAGCAAGACCTATTGTTATACTTTTTATCAGGCGAAAATTAGGGATCCATTTTGGCGGTATTATGCTTATCATGTGCCGGTAACTTTGAACATAGCGGAAATGCAGCATGCCTGTCAGGAATTTATCGGCGAACATGATTTTAGTGCTTTTTGTGCCAGCGGTTCATCGGTAAAAGATTTTACGAGAACAATTTATAACTGCTCTATAGAAAAAGAAGGGAAGATAATAAGATTTACCGTCAGTGGAAATGGATTTTTATATAATATGGTGCGGATCATGGCGGGCACAATTTTAGAGGTTGGACAAGGTAAACGTAAAGCTGAGGATATAGCAGGATTATTGCAAAGCGGGCAGCGTAAGCTGGCAGGGATGACTTTACCGCCACAAGGTTTAAGTCTTTTATTGGTTGGATATGATGAAAATCCCTTGACA
>LFSF01000033.1:6867-32916 GCA_001512665.1 Clostridiales bacterium DTU073 | reverse complement strand
TGGGATGAATATTTTATGGAAATTACAGAGGTGGTGGCTACCCGGTCGACCTGTTTGCGTCGGCGGGTAGGCGCCATTATTGTGAAGGATAAACGAATCCTGGCTACCGGTTATAACGGAGCTCCTTCGGGATTGGATCATTGCGGGGTTTCCGGTTGTATCCGCGAACAGCTCAATGTACCTTCGGGAGAAAGGCATGAATTATGCCGCGGGCTGCATGCTGAACAGAATGCGATCATCCAGTGCGCAGTTCACGGAATTAATATGCAGGGCTCAACAATTTATTCCACGACCCAACCATGTGTGCTTTGCAGTAAAATGTTGATTAATGCCGGGGTAACAAGAATTGTTTTCCGAGGAGCCTATCCTGATGAACTTTCTTTAAAGCTTCTCAAGGAAGCGGGCATTGAATTGTGTCCTCTGGGCATGCCTGCCGATATTTGATTAAATCGAGAAAAAATTTTCATATAATTTATATCCGTTGTCCTATTTCGCGAAAAGTTGTTACATAAACATAATACTTCTTACTATTTATTTATGATAGAATTAAAATGTATGCTGACGCTTATTGTACGGATATGTAGAATTAATAGCTCTTTATTATTGAAAAGCTTTTCCCTAGGATGTAAAACTGTGTCTCGAATTGAGAGGGAAAGAAGGAAAAGTAGATGAAAGATACTCGCAAAATTATTACAATATTTGGGACAAGACCAGAAGCAATTAAAATGGCTCCTTTAGTACAGATTTTGCAAGATGACCCGCAAATTGACTGCAAAGTGGCTGTTACTGCTCAGCATCGCGAAATGTTGGATCAGGTTTTGAATCTTTTTCAAATTATTCCTGACTATGATCTGGATATCATGCGCGCCGGGCAGTCGCTTTTTGAGATTACCTCTCGCGCCTTGCTTGGACTTCAGCAGATCTTGCTGAAGGAGAAGCCTGATCTGGTATTGGTACATGGAGATACCAGTACTACTTTTGTGGGGGCTTTAGCCGCTTATTATCAGCAAATCCCTGTGGGGCATGTAGAGGCAGGTTTGCGTTCGGGGAATAAATATGCTCCGTTTCCGGAAGAAATAAACCGGCGCCTTACCGGGGTATTAGGTGATTTGCATTTTGCACCGACTAAAACTGCCGCGGAGAATTTATTACGGGAAGGGCATGATCCCGAGAACATTTTTATTACTGGGAATACAGTGATTGATGCTCTTCTTAATACCGTAAAAAAGAATTACAGATTCCCTTCTGCTACTCTGAACAGTATTGATTTTCAGACCAGGCGCGTTCTTGTTTTGACCACACATCGGAGGGAGAATTTGGGCGAACCGATGCAGCACATCTATCTGGCCATCAAAGAATTGGTTCAGGAATTCCCGGATATTATGGTCGTCTTTCCGGTACATAAGAATCCGGCGGTGCGGCAAGTAGCGCAAAAATTCTTAGGGGACTTGGAGAGAGTAAAGTTAATCGAACCTCTTGACTATGAACCCTTCGCTAACCTGATGAACAAGGCGTATCTTGTGCTGACAGATTCCGGAGGATTACAGGAGGAGGCTCCTTCTCTGGGGAAACCGGTCTTAGTCTTAAGAGATAATACCGAACGTCCCGAAGCGGTAGCGGCAGGCACGGTGAAATTAGTAGGAACGGATAAGGAAAGGATCTATCAAGAAACCAAGCAGTTACTTACTGATAATAATGCTTATAACCGTATGGCTCATGCTGTGAATCCTTATGGAGACGGGCAGGCTAGTCGCAGAATTCGTGAAGCGCTTCATTATTTTTGGGGCTGGCAAAAAGAGAAGCCAGAGTATTATTGCGGCGGTGCCTAGTAGGATATAATAAATACATAACAAATTGTAAATCATATATGCTTTTATTACCATATGTGCTATACTATTTAATGGCATTTTACAAAATCTGCCTCATTATCCTATATCTATAGATAATATATCAAAAACTGAGAATTTAAATCTCCACGAGGACAAAAATCATAAGCAATTCTTGATATATTTTTTAATAAATATAAATAAGTTATGTATTGGTGAGGACAGATGAAGGCTAAAAAAAATAATGCTTTTGAATATTTGAATTTTGGCTTAAGTTTTGGCTTGACATTAGTGATTACGCTTTATCTTCTTTACAAGGGTGGAGCATGGTTGGATCAGCGCTTAGGCACTTATCCCGTGTTTATGGCGCTGGGCATTATTTTAGCCTTAGCGACAGTTTTTCGACAATTAATTGGGGAAATTAAGGAATTAGGTCAAAAGGATGACCAAGATGAGCATAATAAAACTTGAAGAAAGCAGGTGATTATCGTTAAAAGCGGAGGCTCTTATTGTTAAAGTGAAGAGTCACCCTTTGGCGAGAAAATATGCCTTTGTGGTTGCCTTGGTTGGGTAAAGGGTTAGTATTAGGTTTGGCAGGAGGCGGCATAAATCATTATTTACTAACACAAGCATTAAAGAAAGTAAAGGATGAAAAATTTGCCCAAACTGCCGATAAGATTATTACCAAATGTTATGCTAAACGTTTTGTGGTGATTATAATTACATTATTAAGCGCCTATTTCTTGTTCTCTGCTGATATGGTCGCGCTTATCGGTACAGCACTTGGTTTGACGTTGCCGAAGTATTTTCTAAACCTTTTAAAACTTGATTAGGCAAATTATTATTTATAATTCACACAGAAAGGAGGATTGTTTAATGTTTGCTACACCAGTCTATGCTGCGACAACTGCGGAAGGTGCTGCCGAACATGGCGGGGCTCTTTTTACGCTTTTTGGCTGGTTGGAGGTAACAAGTGTTACGACGACAACATGGGGACTTATGGTTGTTATAGCTGTTGTTTCTTATTTGGCCACCAGAAGATTGGAAAAAATACCGACACGTCGCTTACAGATTTTTATGGAAATGTGTTTAGGAAAATTATTAGATTTTTTAAGTGGAATTATGGGGGACAGAGACAGAGCTAAACGTTATTTCCCTGTACTGGCTAGTTTTTTTATTTTGATTTTGCTTTCTAACTATTCAGGGCTACTGCCCGGAGCAGGGCATGTTACTGGATTACAGGCGCCTACCAGTACTTGGAGTGTTACGATAGCTTTTGCCGTTATCGTCTTTTTTGCCACCCATTATTATGGAATTAAGGCAAAGGGCTTGGGGTATTTTAAGCATTTTACGCAACCGATCATCTTTCTTTTGCCCTTAAATATACTGGAAGAGTTTACAAAGCCACTTTCGCTTTCTTTGCGTCTTTTCGGTAATATTTATGGTGAAGAAATGGTTATCGCAGGTTTGTTCTCCTTATTACCACTATTCCTTCCGGTGCCCATGCAGTTGTTATCACTGCTCTTTGGCTTTATTCAAGCCTTCGTCTTTACCATGTTAGCTTCAATCTATATTGCTTCCGCCACAGCTGGGCATCATTAATCTAATTTGTAATTTTTTTATTTATTTAGTTTATACCGAACCATCTGGGTTTTTCATGATCTTTCTATTATTTTTCAACATTATTAAGTGCAATTTATGAAAGGAGGGAACTCTAAATGGAAGCTGCTGGTTTAATTGGTCTCGCTGCTGCTTTGGCTATAGCTATTAGTACCATGTTTCCTGCATATTCTCAAGGAAATGCTACTGCTAGGGCAATGGAAGCGATTGGTCGCCAACCAGAAGCTGCCGGCGAAATCAGAACTACTTTGATTGTCGCTTTGGCCTTCATGGAAGCTTTAACAATTTACGGACTCTTAATCGCACTTTTGTTATTAGGCAAAATTTAATGATTGAGGAATTGTTATCTAGGCGGAAAGGCTCGGGATTAGAGGAGAACGGAGTAACAAAACTCCGTTCATCCTCTTTAGCTTTCCCGGCACAATCATAGCGCCTAAAGAGAGGTGAAGAAATTGAGTTTTTCTGTTTCTGATATGATTTGGGCTATCATAAACTTTTTAATTTTGTTAGCCATTTTAAATAAATTCTTGTATAAGCCATTGTTAACAACGATGGATAATCGGATGGAACAAATTAAAAAGGATTTATATTCTGCAGAATTAGCGAAAAAGGAAGCACGTGAAATTAGAGAAGAATATACCAAACAAATGGAACAGGCGAAAGCAGAAGCACAGCAGATTATCGAAAAAGCGACGAAAATTGGTGAGGAAACAAGGGAAAACCTTATCAATGAAGCGCGGGAAGAAACAACGAAAATGACAGAAAAAGCCAGGGAAATGATCCGTTTAGAAAAAGAAGAGGCGCTGAATCAGTTGAGGGATGAGGTCTCAACTTTAGTGGTCATGGCCGCCGGCAAGGTTATTGAGAAGACTATTGATCAAGAGGCACATGAAAAATTAATCCGTGAATTTATTGAAGAGGCAGGGGATGCTTCTTGATGATTTCAGCTATACCTCGCCGCTATGCGCAAGCATTATTAATGATTGCCGTGGAAAGGAAAGCTATCGAGCAATATGAAAATGAACTGGAAAAATTTCGCCAGGCCTTAGTAGCTAATCCGGAAGTCCAAGAATTTTTGGAAAATCCGCGGGTTTTACCACAAGAAAAAAAGAAAGCGCTTGATCGCTTGATTAAAAGTTTTGCCAGCCCGATTATCTATAATTTTTTACATTTAATCTTAGATAAAAGACGGGAGAATTTTTATCCCGATATAATCAGGGCTTATAATAAATATGCCGATGAGGCACGTAATATTGTTAATGCTGAAGTTTGGTCAGCCGTTAAGTTAACCACAAAGGATTATCGAGATTTAGAGCAAAAACTCAAACGTGTTACTGGAAAAAATGTGCGTCTGCAAAATAGGATTGATACATCCTTACTCGGCGGAATTAAGGTAAAAATTGGTGATACGGTCATTGATGGGAGTGTTACCAAAAAGCTCGCCTTATTGAAAAACCAGCTCCAGCGTACACAGTTTAAAGAGATTGGGGTGAAAGAGTAAATGGGTATCCGACCGGAGGAAATTAGCAGTATTTTAAAACAACAGATTGAAAATTATGATACTGAAGTTGAAGTAGCCAAAGTCGGCACAGTTATTCAGGTTGCCGATGGTGTGGCTCGTATACATGGTCTCAGTGAAGCTATGTCCGGAGAAATGCTGGAGTTTCCCGGAGGCATTTACGGGATGGCTTTAAACTTAGAGGAAGATAATATTGGTTGTGTAATTTTAGGTCCTTTTACTCAGATTAACGAAGGCGACGAGGTTAAACGCACAGGAAGAATTGTGGAGGTTCCTGTAGGTGAAGCTTTGATTGGGCGTGTGGTTAATGTTTTAGGTGAGCCCATTGATGGTAAGGGACCGATTGTGACAGATAAATATAGACCTATTGAGGGGCGCGCCCCCGGTGTAGTTTATCGTAAATCAGTTCATCAGCCCTTACAAACGGGTTTGAAATCTATTGACTCTTTAGTGCCAATTGGGAGAGGTCAGCGTGAATTGATTATCGGTGACCGTCAGACCGGGAAAACAGCTTTGGCTGTAGACACGATTATCAACCAAAAAGGACAGGACGTTATTTGTATTTATGTAGCTATTGGGCAGAAAGCCTCCACTGTAGCAGGTGTTGTGCAAAAATTGGAGGAAGCGGGAGCAATGGATTATAGTATAGTGGTTGCGGCTACTGCCAGTGAACCTGCTCCGATGTTGTATATTGCACCCTATGCCGGATGTGCCATGGGTGAAGAGTTTATGTATAACGGGAAAGATGTTTTAATTGTTTATGATGATCTTTCCAAACAAGCTGTAGCTTATCGTGAACTTTCTTTGCTGTTGCGGCGTCCCCCGGGGCGTGAAGCTTTCCCTGGAGATGTTTTTTACTTGCATTCACGTCTTCTGGAACGTTCTGCCAAATTGAATGACGAAATGGGCGGAGGTTCTATGACCGCTTTGCCGATTATAGAAACTCAAGCCGGAGACGTTTCCGCTTATATCCCCACTAATGTTATTTCCATCACAGACGGTCAGATCTTCTTGGAATCAGACCTTTTCAATTCCGGCTTTAGACCGGCGATTAACGTGGGAATATCTGTATCCCGTGTAGGGGGTTCGGCTCAGATTAAGGCCATGAAACAGGTTGCCGGTACTTTACGTCTGGATTTGGCCCAATATCGTGAATTGGCCGCATTTACTCAGTTTGGCTCAGATTTAGATAAGACAACACTTGCTCGTTTGAACAGGGGTAAAAAGACGATGGAGATTCTTAAACAGGATCAATATCAGCCTATGCCTGTTGAAGAGCAAATTGTGGTGATTTATTGTGCTGTGCATGGTTATTTGGATGATGTAGAACTTGAAAAAATCAAAGCCTTTGAAGAAGGGTTCTTAAGATTCATGCGCAACTTCGAAAAACGCGAGATTCTTTCCGCGATCAAGAAAGAGCAGAAAATATCGCCTGAATTGGAAGAAAAGTTAAAGGCAGCCATCACGGAATTTAAAGAGTCGTTCCAAGTATAGTTCTCACCACGAAATGGTGAGAGGGGGAACCTGTAAAAAAAGGTGGTGAAAGAATGCCAAGTGTTCGAGATATAAAACGTCGGATTAAGAGTATCCAGAACATCCAACAAATAACCAAAGCGATGAAAATGGTTTCAGCCTCTAAATTGAGGAGAACGCAGGCGGCAGCAGTGAATTCTCGCCCTTATACGGAAAAGTTGGAAGAGGTTCTGGGTCGAATCGTAGCTTCAGCCGGTGAAATAAATCATCCCATGCTGGTTGAACGGCCAGTAAAGAATGCAGCAATAATTCTCATTACCGGAGATAAAGGTTTAGCCGGCGGCTATAATGCTAATGTACAGAAAAAAGCCTTAATGGAAGCCCACCGACTTGAAGAACAGGGAATCAACGTGGAGTTTATTGCCGTAGGTAATAAAGGACGGGATTATTTGCGGCGTCGTAAAAAGAATATGAGTATGGAAATTTCCGGGATTAACGACGTACCTACTTTTGCCGAGGCTCAGCGTATTGCTAAATTAGCCGTCAGTAATTTTTTACAAGGGCAATATGATCGGGTGTTGTTAGTTTATCAGGAGTTTATCACTACTGTGCAACAGCGACCGGTAGTAAAACAACTCCTACCGATTCCTTATGCTAAAGGTGGGGAAGAAAAAGAATACTTATATGAACCTGCTCCGCAAGAGGTTTTAACCATACTTTTGCCTCAATATATCAATAATACGGTCTTTCATTATCTCACAGAAGCGAAGGCTAGTGAGCATGGGGCAAGAATGGCGGCTATGACTGCTGCTACGGAAAATGCTGAAGAAATGCTGGATTACTTGACGCTTTCTTACAACCGTTCACGTCAGGCGGCGATTACAAGAGAAATCTCGGAAATTGTTGGTGGAGCAAATGCTCTACAAGGGTAATGAAGAATGAAGTCCAGTACCCAATTAATCTATAGGGGGTGTAATCATGATTTCCACAGGAAAAATTGTACAGGTAATCGGTCCTGTCGTAGATATTGAGTTCCCTGCGGGACAGTTGCCTGATATTTATCATGCTATTACCGTTAAAGATAAGGCCCAAAATATTGATTTAACTATGGAAGCAGCTCAACATTTGGGTAATAATCTTGTTCGCTGTGTGGCCATGTCTTCAACGGATGGTTTACAGCGTGGAATGGTCGCAGAGAATACAGGGAAACCTATCACTGTACCTGTAGGGAGAGAAACTCTGGGCCGCATGTTTAATGTAATTGGTGAAGAGATTGATGAGCAGGGACCGGTTGAGGTCAAGGAGAGATGGTCGATTCATCGCCCGGCACCTGAATTTAAAGATCAAGAACCGGCGACAGAAATTTTAGAAACTGGAATTAAAGTAATCGACCTTTTGGCACCTTATGCTAAGGGTGGTAAGATTGGACTTTTCGGTGGTGCCGGTGTGGGCAAAACCGTATTGATTATGGAATTGATTCGTAATATTGCGTACGAGCACGGCGGTTTTTCCGTTTTCTCCGGTGTAGGAGAGCGTACCCGTGAAGGTAATGACCTTTGGAATGAAATGAAGGAATCTGGGGTTATCGACAAAACTACTCTTGTTTTTGGTCAGATGAACGAACCGCCCGGAGCAAGAATGAGAATCGGACTTACAGGATTAACCATGGCGGAATATT
Source organism: Clostridiales bacterium DTU073 (assembly GCA_001512665.1). GTDB lineage: Bacteria > Bacillota > Peptococcia > DRI-13 > DTU073 > DTU073. The sequence continues at coordinate 24,800 of LFSF01000033.1, read as the reverse complement.
TCCGTGATGTGGAAGGACAGGACGTTTTGCTGTTTATCGATAATATTTTCCGCTTTACTCAGGCAGGTTCTGAAGTTTCAGCTTTGTTAGGGCGGATGCCTTCGGCGGTTGGTTATCAGCCTACGTTGGCAACGGAAATGGGTAACTTGCAGGAGCGGATTACCTCGACTAAGAAAGGTTCCATCACTTCAGTTCAAGCTATTTATGTTCCTGCTGATGACTTGACTGACCCGGCTCCGGCTACAACTTTTGCGCATTTGGATGCGACGACAGTTCTTTCTCGTCAGATTGTGGAATTAGGAATATATCCGGCAGTTGATCCGCTTGATTCTTCTTCGCGGATTTTGGATCCTAAGATTGTGGGAAAGGAACATTATGAAGTGGCGCGTGGCGTACAGAAAATATTGCAACGTTACAAGGAATTGCAAGATATTATCGCTATTCTGGGTATGGATGAATTATCAGAGGACGATAAACTTACTGTTGCTCGTGCTCGTAAAATCCAGAGATTCCTATCACAGCCTTTCTTTGTTGCAGAGCAGTTTACCGGGTCTGCCGGGAAATATGTACCACTTAAAGATACGATTAATGGATTCAAGGAAATCCTTGACGGTAAGCATGACGATTTGCCCGAACAAGCTTTCTACATGGTCGGAAATATTGATGAAGCAGTAGCCAGAGCGAAGGAACTGGAGGGATAATATGGCTAAAGTCCTAAGCCTGGAAGTGGTGACGCCGGAAAAGGTGGTGCTTAAAGAAGAGACTACCTCTATAGTTGTTCCCGCTACAGAGGGATATTTGGGGGTTTTACCCAATCACGCACCACTTATTACCGGTTTGCAGCCGGGGGTAATTCTATATCGTCAGGGTGAGGAACGACATGCCTTGTGTATTAGCAACGGGTTTATGGAAGTAGCCAATAATGTTGCTACTATTCTGGTAGATACTGCTGAAAAACCGGAAGAGATTGATGTACAAAGGGCTCAGGCGGCCAAAGAACGTGCAGAGCAAAGGCTCCATGAGCGTTATCCCGGAATAGATGTACATCGGGCGGAGTTAGCTTTGAATAAAGCTCTTGCACGTATTCGTGCAGCAGAATATAATAAACATTCATAAACCATCAACAAAATAGATAAACATAACAAGTAAACCATAATTTACAGATAAAAATATTCTCGAAATAGCAGGATTATTGTTTTTTATGGCGAAATTAAAAAACGATTGCGATTAAGCAATTAACCTAAAACAGATGCGCCGTAGTTATATAACTACGGCGTATCTGTTTTTGTCTGATTTTGTCAGGTTATACCGGTGCTTTTTAACTTGAAAAATTTTTAAAACTGGGTAAACTAAAATAGGTATGTGCCTTTATTTTAGAGGAATATATTAACAAAAATATTATGCAAAAAGGAAAAGGGAAATTGCCTTTCTTTCCAGAATAGTAATAACGACAAATTTTGCGGATATTTGCGGATATTCCGGAACGTATTATTTTACTGGGAATTGCGCTGGGGATGTGAAAAGATGGTGGGGAAAAATTTTTATTGTCAAGAAAAAGAAGCAGATAAAATCCTGATTTATGGTGGTCAGCCTCTACAGGGGAAAATAACTGTCAGTGGGGCCAAGAACGCTGTTTTACCGATAATCGTGGCCTCTTTATTAGCGGAAGGTACTTGCACCATTTATGATGTTCCTCATTTAGCTGATGTGGAGATTATCTGTGATGTTTTACGTGAATTAGGGGCAGAGATTAAGTTTAATAGCAAAGTTAATACTTCTGCTGCCGTTGAAATAAATTGCCAAAACCTTAATAATTATGAAGCCACATATGACTATGTTAAAAAAATGCGGGCCTCTGTTTTAGTAATGGGTCCGCTTTTAGCGCGCTTAGGTAAAGCTAAAATATCTATGCCGGGTGGCTGTGCAATCGGCACAAGACCTATTGATTTGCACCTTAAAGGGCTGGAAGCTTTAGGAGTGCGAATCAGTATGGAGCATGGTTATCTTTTAGCAGAAGCTCCTGTTTTAAAAGGGGCCCGGATTTATTTAGATTATCCTAGTGTAGGCGCTACTGAAAATATCCTTATGGCTGCGGCCTTGGCCGAAGGGACTACAATTATTGAAAATGCTGCAGAAGAACCGGAAATAGTGGACTTGGCGAATTTTATCAATAGTATGGGCGGAAAAATTATCGGTGCCGGAACAAATGTAATCAAAATTGAAGGGGTTAAAAGCCTAGGTTCAACAATCCATACTGTGATCCCTGATAGAATTGAAGCAGGAAGTTATCTTCTGGCGGGAGCGATTACCGGCGGAGACTTGCTTTTGGAGAATGTGATTATTGATCATCTTAAACCTGTAGTAGCTAAATTAATCGAAGCCGGGGTAGAAGTTATTGAAGAAAGCACAGGATTGCGTGTCAGAAGCAATGGTGAGTTTAAGGCGATAGATATAAAAACTTTGCCTTACCCGGGCTTTCCTACGGATATGCAGGCTCAGTTTATGGCCCTGTTGACACTGGCACAAGGGACTAGTATTATTACGGAAACTGTTTTTGAAAATCGGTTTATGCATGCTGAAGAACTGCGCCGTATGGGTGCTGATATCCGCATTGAAGGACGCAGTGCCGTGGTTGAAGGTACAGATAAATTAATGGGGGCTCAAGTTAAGGCGTCAGACTTAAGGGCAGGTGCGGCCTTAGTCATTGCCGGTTTGGTGGCTCAGGGAGAGACTACTATAACTAATACCTATCATCTTGATCGTGGTTATGATGACCTTGTGGGAAAATTGCGCTCTGTAGGAGCGAATATTATGAGAGTAAAAAGTAGTAAAACAGAACCTTTAAAACTTATTTATCAAGCTTGAGTGACAGCTCTTAAGCGGTGGCAAAAAAGAATAGATTTTAGAGTAATTAGTGGCAGGTGAAACGTCCCCCTGCCACGTGGATGACATGCACCATGCCTCCGTGCAAAATGTGGACTTTTCGGCGGGTTTTTTGTTCTAGAAAGAGGAAAAAATGAATATGCTAGTCTAGTAAAAAGGTATTAAGGATTGGTTAGCTATGTCCTTACGATTTATTAAAAAGAGGCAGAGGAAGATCCCCATTTGGTTTTGGGTTTTGGCGGTGCCGCTTTTTCTTTTTTTGCTTAATCTTATTTTTGATGGCTGGGGAAGTTTTTGGGGAGGAGAAAAAGAAATTAAAATAAAGGAAGATTTAGTGCGGGTAAAGGTTTGGGAACAAGATAAGGGACAACTTTTGGATATGGGTTTAGAAAGCTATGTGGTTGGAGTAGTGGCGGCCGAGATGCCGGCTTCTTTTGCTCTTGAGGCTCTTAAAGCACAAGCTGTTGCCGCTCGTACTTATGCGCTACAACGTTTGCAGGTTGCGGATCCACGGGTAAAGGCACTACACCCGGATGCGGATATTAGCAGTGACCCTACAGTTAACCAAGCATGGATTAGTACGGAGGAAATGAAGAAACGCTGGGGCAAATGGAATTATGATGAAAATTTAGAGAAAATCAGAAAAGCAGTGGAGGAAACCAAAGGGCAAGTTTTAATTTACCATAGTCAGTTGATTGATCCGCTTTATCATGCTTCCTGTGGCGGCAAGAAGACAGAAAACTCCGGAGAAGTATGGCAATTTAACGTGCCATATTTACAAGGAGTGCCCTGTACCGGCCACCAGGATCGTCATCATTCCACTACGCAATTCTTCACCTTGGAAGCATGTGATGAGCTTTTGGGGACAAATTTAAAAGCTTTACCGGCGAGTAAACTTTTGTCGGCACAAGCAGTTTTTCAAATTACGGAAAAAAGCTCTACCGGACGGGTCAAAAAGATCACGATAGGCGGCAAAGAGTTTAGCGGTGCCCAATTACGCGCTCAGCTTAATTTGCCCTCAACAAGGTTTATTTGTAAAAGTGAAAAAAAGGGAGTGCAGTTTATCACTAACGGATATGGGCATGGTGTTGGGATGTGCCAATATGGTGCCGCAGATATGGCTGCTGCCGGCAAAGATTACAAAGAAATACTCCGGCATTATTATACCGGAGTACAAATCGGTCATTTGCAAGTGGAGTGAAAAATCGCAATATCAGTATAAATTTTCTAAACTGAAGGCTTAAAGTAAGAAAAAAGTGGTTAACCTACAGATAAGAGGTGATCTGTGTGGTTAACAAGAAAAAAATAAAATCTTTAGCTGTTTATATAGCGGTAGTATTGTTATTATTTGCATTTTTGGTTCCTGTTTTACAGGACAAGATTAGGCAAAATACGAAACCGGATCATCCGGAAAATCTTACAGCTACGCCGGTGGGTGAGATAAACGGAGAGGAGCTTGCTGCTTCTTCTGCTTCTTCGGATACTCCTGCTTCTTCTCAAGAACTTGAACCGGATCTTAATACCATAATTTGGCCGCTTGAGGGACAAGTTATCCGAGGTGTGGGACTTTCTTATGCTCAGACTTTCAGTGATTATCGCTACCATGATGGTATCGATATTCAAGCCGCTCGTGGTGCGGAGGTGATAGCTGCGCTCCCCGGTAAGGTAATCAGCAAAGAGACTAGCAAAGAAGAAAAAACAAAAATAACGATTGAACATGGACGAGGTTGGATTAGTGTATATGCTCATTTAGAGAATGCTTATTTCGAAGTGGGAGATTTTTGTCAGGCGGGAGATGTTCTCGGCACAGTCAATCAGCCGGGACTGAAAGAAATTTTAGAAGGGCCTCATTTACATTATTCCCTGCGCCATAATGAACAAATAGTGAACCCCCTTGATTATTTGCCGGAAAGACCTTAAGAGGTCTTTCTTTTTTTGTATGTAGTTACAAATTCCTAGTTAAAATTAGGTGCTAGTTTGCATTTTTTCAAAATCCTTTCATATATATTTACAAAGAAATATAAGTAAAGCGGAGGAGAAAAAATGCAAGAGTATATTAGAAAGAGGGTCCTCGAGGTATGTCATTACATGTTGGATACGACTGCAACGGTGAGACAAACGGCGGCGGTTTTTGGTGTAAGTAAAAGCACTATTCATAAAGATATGACAGAACGGCTACCTATTATCAATAAAGAACTGGCACAACAGGTTAAATATGTTCTTGAACGGAATAAAGCGGAACGGCATATTAGGGGAGGAGAAGCAACTAAAAGAAAATATCAAGAGGCTCAAGAAAACTAAGACTATCCTAGAAAATTATAAAAGAAAAATGGAAAAAAATAACCGGGAAAAAGGGATAATCGGGGTATATGTAGAATATATGCTAGAAATAGTCAAAAATAGGGTAGGTGTGGCCTCATGGTGTTTGGCGAGGATATTGGTATTGATTTAGGCACAGCAAGTGTTTTAGTCTATGTTAAAAATAAAGGAATTGTTCTTAATGAATCATCGGTAGTTGCAATTGAAAAACAGACGGGACAACTTATTGCTGTGGGTGAAGAAGCCAGGCAAATGTTGGGCAGAACACCAGGAAGCATTGTGGCGATTAGACCGATGCGTGAAGGGGTCATTGCCGATTATGAAGTTACGGAAAGAATGTTGAAATATTTTATCAGTAAAGTTATAGGTAGTAAAGCATTATTCAAGCCACGGGTGATGATCGGAATTCCTTCCGGAGTGACCGGGGTTGAGCAGAGAGCGGTGAAACAAGCCGCCATTGCTGCCGGTGCGAAGCAAGCCTTTTTAATTGAGGAGCCCTTGGCAGCTGCTTTAGGAGCTGGCTTAGAGATTAGCGAACCACGTGGTTCTATGGTAGTGGATATCGGTGGTGGGACTACTGATATTGCCGTTCTTTCCTTGGGCAGTATTGTGACCAGCAAGTCAATTCGTATAGGCGGAGATAATTTTGATGCCTCGCTGATTCGTTATATGCGGCGTTATCATAATTTACTCATTGGGGAAAGAACCGCTGAACAAATGAAGAAGGATATCGGTACAGCTTATCCCCAAAAGAGAGAACATCTGACGGCAGAGATTAGAGGGCGAGATTTGGTTAGTGGTTTGCCACGCACCATTACTGTAACAGCAAGGGAAGCCTTTGAAGCCATCAAAGAGGCAGTTGAAAGTATTCTCAGCGCCACAAAAGAGGTATTAGAAAAAACTCCTCCCGAATTGTCCTCCGATATTATGGACAAAGGAATTGTGTTGACAGGAGGAGGAGCACTTCTACATGGATTGGACAAGTATCTTTCTGAACATACACATTTACCTATTTATATCGCCGAAAATCCTATTCAATGTGTAGCCATGGGAACGGCGAAAGCTTTGATTAACCTAGATGTTTTAGCAAAAGCCCATAGTGCTAAAAATGTAAGGTGAGGTGAGGGTATACTATTTTAAAATAATTACATAAATAATTAAATAGGAGGGAGGTGTTTAGATGATTAGAGGACTATATACTAGCGCTTTAGGGTTATCTGTTTTAAACAAGCAGCAGGAAATCACCTCAAACAATTTAGCAAATGCGCAAACGGCCGGTTATAAAAAAGATGTTCTGGTGGCAGAATCATTTCCCGAAATGCTCCTGTATAGATTAAACGCTCCGGAGGATTACGGTAAAACTCCTCCACAAGTAGGCTCTGTTTCATTGGGCGTAAATATTAACCAGGTCTATATTGACCAAAGCGCAGGAACGCGGAGAAGCTCGGATAATCCCTTAGCTATGTCTATAGCCGGGGAAGGGTATTTTACCGTTAACACCCCACATGGTGAGCGCTATACTCGTAATGGGGAATTCAGCATGGATGCTCAAGGGCGTTTGGTGACCACAGCAGGTTATCCGGTAATGGGGATAAAAGGAGAAATATTCATTAGTGGCTCAGATATACAAGTTGATGACCAAGGGCAGATTTATAGTAACGGCACTGTAGTGGATCGCTTAAAAATTGTTAATTTTTCCACACCACTAAGTAAAGAAGGCGATACTCTTTTTTACGGAGAAAACCCACAGATAATGGACAACCCCCTTGTTGTACATGGCACAATCGAGGCAAGTAATGTACAACCTCTTACGGAAATGGTCAATATGATTACGATTATGAGAGCCTATGAAGCTAATCAGAAAGTCATTCATGCTATTGACTCGACTTTGGACAAGGCTGTAAATGAAGTAGGAAGAATTTAAAGAATTGTTTAACTTGGTTTAATTATTTATGAGGCTGGTCTGCTTGGCAGAGGCCTCCGAGATTTCCGAACGACAGAGGAAATCTACAATTAGGTGTGGAGGAGGTCAAAAAAATGATGCGTTCTCTGTATAGTGCAGCATCCGGCATGCATGCACAACAGCTTAACCTTGACGTAATTTCCAATAATTTGGCTAATGTGAATACAACAGGATTTAAAAAGAGTTATGTAGATTTTCAATCGCTTTTTTATCAAACGATAAGACAAGCGGCTATTTCCAGTTCCACAGGGTTGAATAATTTTGCCGTAGAGGTAGGTAATGGGGTGAAGGTTGCCGCTACCAGGACTTCTTTTGTCGATGGAGGTTTGCAACAAACAGGCAATCCTCTGGATTTAGCGATAGAAGGGAAAGGATTTTTTATGATCCAGCTCCCTAATGGGCAGGTGGGTTTTACCAGGGCCGGAGCCTTTCGTCTTGACAGCGAAGGGTATTTAACTAATGCGGATGGTTGCAGGCTTTTATCTTCTCAAGGTAATGCGTCTCCTGAAACGTCAGCTTCGCTGAATGGACAAGACCTAAAATATATTCAACCGGATACGGATGCACTTGTGGTTAGTATAGCGCCTGACGGAACTGTCATTACCGAGAAAAACGTTAGTAATCCTCCTGTTTTAGAACTGGCTAATTTTACCAATCCCGAAGGATTGCAAGCAGTAGGTTCTTCGGCTTATATACTTAGTGAGGTTTGTGGAGAGATTACTATCGGTCAACCGGCTACTGATGCGGAGTTGGGCATTATCCGTTCAGAGTGTTTGGAAGCTTCTAATGTCAGTATTGTTGATGAAATGATTAGAATGATTATGGCGCAGAGGGCTTATGAAATTGGTTCCAAATCCATTCAGACTTCAGACGAAATGTTAGGGATTACTAATGGGCTTAAACGCTAGTGGGGTTAGTTGAGGTGGCAGGGGGACGTTTCATCTGCCACATCAACTTGCCAGTGAGCTTTACTCGGGTGATGATGTGGCAGATGAAACGTCCCCCTGCCACCTTGCCCCCTGTCACCTCTGCCACCATTCCCCAAGAACAGGAGGTGTCAGTATGCAGATTGATTCTTTGTCTGCATCTTCACAACATATCCGGTTAAAAGCCGAAAACGCTTGGCAGCAAGGGCAAAACAACTTTAAAGATATTCTGGCACAGGCAGAGCGGGAACAAGATAACGCTAAACTGAAACAGGCTTGTCAGGAGATCGAAGCAATGTTTGTCCAGCATATGCTTAAGCAGATGCGCGCTACAGTCCCCAAAGGGGGATTAATTCCGGAAAGTATGGCCTCGAAAATGTATCAGGAGATGCTTGATGCGGAATACAGTAAGCTTATAGCAAGTTCTCCTCATCATAGTCTGGGAATTGCGGATTTAATTTACCAACAGTTAAAACCTCAAATAGTCGGTCAACCTAATGAGCAAACTCAAATTAACGAGCAGACAGATGAGCGCAAATAATGAATATAAAATAATTTATTAATAAGTTTTTGCATTGGAATGCAAAAACTTATTTACTTTTGAATATTTTTGCATTACAATGTGTATAATAGCGGTAGGAGGTGGAAAAATGTTCCGTATCAACCGTCAGGAGTATCTTGATTTTTTAATTCGCAATAAAGATAGACCGATTATTAAGGTGGTTTCCGGTATTCGCCGTTGCGGAAAATCTACCCTTTTTGAAATATATCGCGACTATTTGCTGGAGAACGGCGTGGCGCCGGAGCAGCTTATTTTCATCAATTTTGAGGAGCTAGATTATGAAGAGCTTACCGATTATCGTAAGCTCTATAATTATCTGAAGTCGTTGCTGCTACCCGATCGCAAGAATTATATTTTTCTGGACGAAATTCAGCATGTGGCACAGTTTGAAAAAGCTGTGGATAGCTTATACATTCAGAAAAATGTGGATTTATATATTACCGGCTCCAATGCGTGGTTTATGTCCGGGGAGTTGGCTACGTTACTGACCGGGCGCTATGTGGAGCTGCAAATGCTGCCGCTCTCTTTTGCCGAATATTGTGAGGGCATGGCGGCTCTGGGTGTTCAGAACCCTACGCGGGAACTGTTTGAGCGTTATCTGACGGACAGTTCTTTCCCTTACGCGCTTCAGCTTTCCGGGAAAGAAAAGGATATTTTGGAGTATCTGAGGGGGATTTACAGTTCGGTTTTGCTGAAAGACATAGTGGCGCGTCAGCGGATAACAGATGTTATGATGTTGGACGATATAATTAAGTTTGTGTTTGACCATATTGGCAGCTTGCTTTCCAGTGCTAAAATTGCCAACACACTAACTTCGGCCGGACGAAAGGTGGATTCCCGCACGGTTGAGAAATATTTGCAAGGCCTGATGGACAGCCTTCTGGTATATCAGGTGAAGCGGTATGATATCAAGGGCAAGCAACATCTTGCTAGTCTCGCAAAATATTACGTGTCTGACTTGGGTTTTCGTCGGATTTTATTGAGCAAGCGACGACAAGACTTGGGTCATCTTTTGGAAAATATTATTTATTTAGAGCTGTTGCGTAGGGGATATCAGGTCTATGTTGGGCAAATCCCCGGAGGAGAAGTGGATTTTGTGGCGCAGAGCGGTAGTAGTGTTACTTACTATCAGGTGTCGGCCAGTGTGTTGGATGAAAAAACTTTGAAGCGCGAGCTTGTTCCGCTTCAAAAAATTAGCGATAATTACCCTAAAATTTTGTTAACGCTGGATGACATTATCGTCAACCCGGATTATGAGGGAATAAGGCATCTCAATGCGATTGAGTGGTTGTTGGGTAAGGAATAGCGCACAATTACCGGACGCTATAAACACATGAAAGACTGCATTAAAGGTTCGTTCAGTTTAAGCCTTCGACGCAGTCTTTCGTTTTAGTTTCCGCCCTTCTCTTGGTGGAAGAATTCCCGGGCGGTGATTTTTTTGTTTTTTGTTTTGGATGATAAACATATGTGCTGTTTTTAAAAACCTGGTTTTATATTGTTTTTTTGTTGCATTGCCACACTGGCGAGATTCTCTTTAATGATGGCTATTTGCTCATCTATGTCACCGATTCTAGTCAGGATGCTCATTTTATTAGCTTCATTTGCCGAACGCCAAGCATCCAATAAACGTGCACGCTCACTATGAAGAGAATTAAGCTTTTTTTCTGCCAACACCGTTATCACCACCTCACCTATTTATTTATTGATATGTTTGAATTTTTGACAAATGCCACATTAACATAACAATTGTTGTTATTATTATATAACATAGAATCCTAAAAGAAAAGTATATTTGCAAAAATAATAAGAAATCTTTTAGGAGTTTGTTAAGTTATTATGTCGAATTTGAAATTGTATATACATAGTATTCGAAGATTGGTGCAGGATTATGTCTGTTATTTGTAGAATATTTGTTAGGCAAAAAGATTTTGTTGAAAAAAAGGGGCTTATTACATGAAAGAAAAAACGGCACTCCTTATTTTTTTTATTTTTTTGTTGATTAGCTTTCCGCTTTGTGCAGGGGAAGAACTAATGTCCAAATTATTTTTTGACAAATGGTTGCTGAACACAACACGACCTCTGGAAAGACAAATTGAGCATCTTGCAGATATATATGCAGATTTACAAGCAGATGTGCAGGCCTTACGTGAGCAATTGACCACAGAGATCAAAGTTACTATCGGCGGGCATATCGCTTTTATTGACGGGCGGGAGCTGCAACTGGAGACGACCCCGACAATTATTAACGGACGCACAATGGTCCCGGTCCGCTTTATCGGAGAAGCCTTAGGAGCAAGTTTTCTCTGGGAAGAAAAAACCAGAAAAGTTTCGTATATATATAATGATATGCTGATTGAAATCTTTATTGACCAAAAGCAAGCATTAGTAAACAGACAACCGATCATCCTTGATACTGCCCCTTTTATTGTTAACGGGCGCACTTTAGTGCCCCTTCGGTTTGTTAGCGAGCAGTTGGGGGCAACTGTAGTTTGGGATGAGGCTACGCGCACTGTGACCATTACTGGGTAGGGAGACAGTTTTTCGGTTTGGTTGTAAAAACCACTTTAGTACAGAACAAAACTTTGATATAATGCAAGAACTAGGTTAATAAAATTTCAAGGGTGAAGCATTGTGAAAAAAAGAAGGCGCAGACAAAAAATAGATATTAGGGATGTTATTGCCATAATTTTAATAATAATCATTCTCCTCATGATTGGGGGATATATGGTTTATAATATGTATTTCCGTTTGCCCACTTCTTCTTTCCCGCCTACAAGTGATTCAAATTCGGCAGAAGAAGATGAGCTAATCGGAGAAAGATTTAATATCCTGCTCTTGGGATTAGATGGGCGTGCCGGATTAAATGACCGGAGTGACACCCTTATCCTAGCTTCTTTAGATCAAAAAAACAAGAAGGCCCAATTACTTTCCATCCCTCGCGATACTCGAGTTAAAATCAAAGGTAACTGGGATAAAATTAATGCTGCTTACGCCTATGGAGGTGTGGAATTATCTAAACAAACCGTAGCTGACTTTTTAGGCGTTAACATTGACAGATATGTTATAATAAACTTTGAAGGCTTGGTTAAACTGGTTGACGAAATCGGAGGTATTGAGGTTGATGTACCTGTCCGGATGTATAAGCCCTTGGAAGGGATCGACCTCCAGCCGGGTTTACAACTTTTGAACGGAGAAGAGGTTTTGGCTTATTCTCGCTTCCGGGATACCAAAGGGGGAGACTTGGACCGGTCGCGACGTCAACAGGAAGTAATAAAGCTCATAGCACAGAAGGTTTTAGAAGAAAGAAACATTAACCAAATTATGGATTTCATTGAAATTGCTCGCGAGGATATCCGGACAGATTTAACCGGGCGCGAAATCGGAGCTTTGGTCCGTTTAGCCTCACCAATCATGGAAAATGGTTTGGCGACAAAATTATTGCCCGGCAGCGGCAAATATATTGATAATATCTGGTACTATTTGCCTGACCTCACCAAACTTGAAGAGCTACTCTTAATTTCTTAACAGTATTAATATTTCAGCTTGGGGGACAAAAAGTGGATTCTATGAATAATATAAATAACAGAGAGAACAGAGAAATAAAAATGCCGCCTTTAGTGCGGAAAAAAAGACGAAAACTCACTCCTGCCGGTTATATAGCCTTAGTGGCGTTTTTCCTCCTCTGCCTTTCTTTTGGTTTTTGGTTGGGCGGGAAAACACACACACCTTTACTCCCCGAAGATAAACCGGATAATCCGGAGCACGTCTTTAAATCACCGGACATCTTGAATATTTTGCTCTTGGGAGTAGACCAACGGGAAAATGAACCCGCCCGGGCTGACACCTTGATGCTAGTGGCTTTGGATTTGCAGGAGAAGGATGTTCATTTGCTTTCCATTCCACGAGATACGCGAGTGGCCATTCCCACTAAAGGGGTTACGAGAAAAATTAATTATGCACATGCCGTAGGGGGAGCCGAATTGACTGTGCAGACGGTCGAAAAATTCTTGAAGCTCCCCGTACATTATTATATGGAAACTAATTTTGAAGGGTTCAGTAATATTATTGATATCCTAGGTGGGATTACTATCAATGTGGAAGAATCCATGTATGTGCCTCTGGAAGGAATCAATTTAAAGCAGGGAGTACAGAAACTGAACGGAGAAGATGCCCTTTCCTATGTACGGTGGCGCGGTGATGGTACCGGCGATATCGGTCGGATAGGAAGGCAACAGAAATTTTTGAGTGCCCTTGCTGATCAGTCCCTGCGTTTTTCTACGATCTGGAAGATTCCGCAACTTTTAGAGGAATTAGAGAAACATGTGAAGACTGATTTAAAGCTACAACAAATGATTGCCCTGGCCAATAAATTTAAGGATATTAAAGATATAGAAATTCAAACTTATCAAGTTCCCGGTAAGCCTGATGATGTTAATTATGGTGGTAGTTACTGGATAGCTGATGAGCAAGAATTGGCAAAATTACTGGATAAAATTTATGCTCAGCAAAAAGAATCTGAAAAAAGTTAAAAAAATCGGGAACAAAACAAAGGAGAAACACGTCTGTGCATATTGCAAAGGCTTCTATACTTGGTATTCCTGTAGCTCAGATAAATATGGAACAGCTTTTGACATGGGTGGAAAAGCGAATTGAGGAAAGACAGCCACCTGCTCATGTAGTCACTGCCAATGCGGAGATTATTTATCGTGCTTGGCGTGACCAGCAACTGGCTCATCTTATTCAACAAGCGGATTTGATTACCGCTGACGGTTCCGGAGTTATCTGGGCAGGTAAAAAATTAAATACACCATTTCCCGAGCGGGTAACGGGGGTAGATTTGACTCAACGGCTTTTGGCTCTGGCTGCGGAAAAAGGTTGGCAGGTTTACTTTCTCGGAGCCAAACCCGAGGTCGTGGAAAAGGCGGTTTTACGGGTATTAAGCCAATATCCGAACTTGCAAATCAGTGGCTACCGGCACGGATATTTTTCCAAGCAGGAAATTGACCAAGTCGTGTCGAATATACATATGGTTAAACCGCATCTTTTATTCGTCGCCCTGGGTGCACCGCGTCAAGATTACTTTATTCGGGAAAATTTGACTCGTATGAACGTGCCTGTGGCGATAGGAGTAGGAGGCACATTTGATGTACTAGCCGGTACAGTGAGCCGTGCACCCAAGTGGATGCAGAAATGGGGACTTGAATGGCTCTACCGTCTCTGCAAAGAACCACGGCGTTTCGGGAGAATGTTAGCTTTGCCCCGCTTTGTTTGGGCAGTATGGCAACAAAGCAAAAATTTACAAAACTAGACAAAAAATTAAAAATGTAGTATTCTTACAGAGAGTATACGAAATTTCAAATTGTTGACTTGCAAAATTCATATGATATAATATGGTGTGTGGTAACTTGTCATTCTTAGACGAGTATGTTATTATCCCTATCATAGGGGTAAATACATAAATGCTTTACTTAAAAAGCGAAAAATTATTTAGATTTTAGGTTAATTGCTAATGCTTTTTGAAAGGGGGGATTCGGCCACTGAGAGCTTAGGAAAGAGTACATAAGATAGTAAGAAGGTTCCAATGTGAGTAAACCCGATAAAAAACAGGCATGTGCCAACTATCGGGAGGAACCACCCCCGGGCGTATACAAAGTATAGCTCGGGTAACGAACCAAAGTCTTAGACGAACGGTTCAGAACCTTGAAAACTTTAAGGAGGGATATAGTTTGAAATCCAAAAAATTATTTGCCATCTTAACGCTCGTAGCGTTTTTGATGACACTCGTACCAGCAATGGCATTTGGTGCAGGCGAAGATGTAGCCTATGCAGCCTATAATGAAGGCTATAGTAAAACGGATGTAGATGACGAAGTTTTAGATGCAGGAGATTCGACAACTATTACTGTAGAGTTCCGTGATGATGATAGTAATCGTTTAAGCGAACATTCTCCTGTTGACGAATTTTGGGTAAAAACGTCAAAACGTACTGTTAAAGTTACGGTGGATCCTGAATATGTAGCAAATAAAGAATTATTAGAGGGTGACAACAGTGGTTTTAAGGCAATCACAAAAGACGAAGACTCAGAAGAAATAGTAGCATATGAATTAGATTTTTCTGACGGACCTGTACATGTTCCAAAAGGTGCGCTTAAAGTTCTTGGCAGTAGATCGGAAATCGAATTTGAAATTACATCTGCTGCAGCTTGTGTTGTAGAAATAAGCTTCTGGAGCAAGAACCCTGATATGGAAAAAAAAGATGGTGGCAGCGGTGAAGATTCTCTCTATCGTATCGGCGCTGTAGTTGAGATTGAATTCGAATCTAAGGAGGGCAAAATCTACGAAGTAAATCTTATCCCCGATGATACTACGGTAACAGCTGGAGATGAAATAACTCTGACAGCCGAAGTTTTAGACAAAAATAATGACGGTATCTCCGGTAAGACCGTTACTTTCTATAAGTCTGACGAACCGAATAGTGGCTGGTCCAAAATAGGTACAGCTACTACAAATAGAAAAGGAGAAGCTGAATTCGAGTACACCGAAACAGAAGCCGGCGACTTCTATTACTATGCTAAATGCGGAAATAAAGATAGCCGGGATTCTGAAAAGAAAGGTAAGAAGATTACAGTGGAGCCTGAAGAACCCTCTGTAATAGAATTTGTTACCGATGAGGGCAAATGCTTTGATGTAGATGCTGATGATAATAAAATCAAATTTGTTGTTAAGGACGTATATGGGAACAAAATTACTAGTCCATCAGGTTGTGAAGTTGAAGTTAAGGTAACGTCTGCTCCTGATGATTCTGATTTAGAAGATGAAATATTCAAAGATAAAGATATTGAAGTGGATAATGAGGACGAAGAATTATATATTGAGGTAGACTTTGACGAAGTCGGAGAATATACATTTAAAGCTAAAGTTTCCGGCGCTTCTGCGATATTAACTGTAAAAGCTGTAGAAGTTGGTGACCCTGTAGAGATTGATGTTCGTTTCGATGAAAAGAAATCTCTAATCGCAAAAGATGCAGATAATAGAGATGAAGATGCTGATACTTTAAAATTAGAAGTTGTTGTAATCGATGAAAACGGTGTCGAAACTGATGCCGACGATTACAAAGTCTATAGCAGTAATGTCAGCTTAGCAAAGGTTAAGGAGATTGACACTGGTGAAGTAACACTTCTCGGTCCTTCTGATAAAGATGATCGCGGAGTAGTCACTATTACTGTCGTTGACAGGGGAAGTGGCTTAACAGATAGTATCGAAGTTCCCGTTGTTGGTGAACCCTATGCTATCGATGTAGATTACACCGTATCCGGCAAGACTGCTACAGTAACCTTACAATATGTGGATGATGAAGGAGAAGTTACTGCTAGCGGAGATGATGACAACTACGAAATTATCGCTCCTGAAGGCATAACAATTAGGGAGAAAGAAAAGTTTGACGAAGATTCTGGCGAAGCTTCCTTCAAGGCAATTGCTAATGAGTATGGCGAATATAAATTAACAGTTGTTACTGATGAAGGTATCGCTAAGAAGTTCGAAATCGTTATTGGCGAACCTAAAGATGAACAAAAAGGTGGTAAAGGTTTAGTCACAATGTTCATTGGCAGCACCGGATATGTAGTAAATGGTGTTCCTTTGATTAGTGACGTAGCTCCTTTCATTAAGGATGGTCGTACATTCGTAGCTGTTCGTCCTCTCGCTAATGCTTTTGGCGTAGCTCCTGAAAACATTGGTTGGGACGAAGTTACCGGAACAGTAACCTTGACTCGTGATGATATTACTGTAACCATCGTGATTGGTTCCAATGATATCGAAGTAGTTCAAGACGGTGTAATTTCCACAGTTACTGCTGACGTACCTGCTTTCATTGAAAACGGTCGTACAGTATTACCATTCCGTGCTGTTGGTGAAGCCTTTGGTGCAACCGTTAGCTGGGATGAAGCTACTCAGTCCGTAACTTACGAACTGTAAGCATTAGACACATTTAAAGAGAGAGGCTCAAGCCTCTCTCTTTTTTTCTTTATATTGACAGGACCGGATTTCTAATAATAGAATAAAGATAGTGTACTGACAAGTGGGCTTACAGGAGGAAAAATGATGAAAAAAGTATTATCTACGGTTCTAATTTTCATATTATTGTTGGTTAGTAGTATCTCTACATATGCTGTGACTCTTTTAACCCTAGGCGAGGCTAAAAAATTAGCTGTGGAGAATGCTCGCAGCTTACAAAGTTTTGGAATTACTGTGGAACAGTTGCGGGCAAAGGCTAGAATCGCCAAAGATACATACGAGGCCTCTGACCTCTATAAAAGATATTATAATGAATTAAACTATTTAAGGTATTTGGAAAATGAACATGCTCAGATTGAGCAGGACTCTAGTTTGTCGTCTGATGAAAGGACAGCCAAGTTAGCAAGCAGTACGGAAATGATTATGCTGCAACGCGGCGTTATAAGTGCCATAAAGGCGCAATTGCCTGCGGTAGGTGCTGATAATCCTGCTAAAAAAGCTTGGGAAACCGCGGAGAATCTCTATGATGATACCAAAGTAAGCTACAATCAGGCCCTCCTTCAAATGGAGTTAGCTGTAGAAAAGTTGTTTTTCGGTATATATTATCAACAATTGTCCTTAGATATGTTAGAAAAAGTTAGCGAAATACAAAAGATGAATAAAGAGATTACCGCAACCAGCCGGGATTTAGGGCTGGCTACGGATCTGGATGTGGAGAAAGCGGAAAAAGCTATCGATGATACGAACAAGAGTATTGCCGATTTAAAGACTGTTTATGAGAGTTCGGTTTGGAAATTAAATGATTTAATCGGGCGTGAGCCTACCAGTCCTCTTCAGTTGGCGGTTCCCGAATTTACCCCGGTTCCTCTAGATAAGACCTATGAAGCAGTGCGTGATAAGTATTGGGATAATGATGTACTTATACCGCCAAAGGAACGGGATTTAAAAGACCTAAAAGAAGACTATAAGGATACTGATGACAGCGATGAACGCGCGGTAATCTCCGCAGAAATCAAGAAAGCGGAAATTGCCATCATTGACACAAAACAAGCTGTCAACGAAAAAATCAAAAGTCTCATCGATGGGGCTGCCACAAAGTACAAAGCTTGGCAGAACGCCTTATTAAATAAAAAGGAAGTCGAACTTACGGATAAATTTAACAAGATAAAATATGAATTAGGTTTGCTCTCTAAAATACAGATGCTGAATAGTGAATTAGCCGTAAAACAAGCCTTAATAGAGGAAAGAAATGCAGCATATGCTTATTA
>LFSF01000033.1:0-6790 GCA_001512665.1 Clostridiales bacterium DTU073 | reverse complement strand
CTTTGCTAATAACAGTTGATACGTTAAAATATTAAGTGAGTTCGAGGAGTTTAGATATTAGTAATGAACTATTAAAAGTGGGTGAAGTTATATGGGCAGAAAAAAGAAACAGCGAATTGGACAAAATACATCTATTAATCGTAGTTATGAAACCACATTAGCTACAGTTGTCTGTGTGGCATTATTATTTATTTTACTGGTCCCGGCATTTTTTGGTGTTTATCAAGTCAGTGAATTCTTAAAGATGCATCTTCTTACTACGGTAAGTATCTTTATTGTTTTGTTAGTTGTTAGAGATAAAAAAGTGGGTTTTTTAGAAACTAAATTGGATTATCTTTTAATTGCTATCGTGGTACTTTATGTTGTCAGTATTTTTTGGAGCGAATACGTCAAATTTGCTTTAGCAGAAGCCTTAAAATATATAAATTATTTTTTGGTTTTTTGGTTAATCTCCCAATTTCTTAAATCGCACGAGATTAGAATGGTTTGTAAAATATTATTCTTTATTGGTCTTGTCTCTGCAGGTTTGGCCTTTCTGGGATATTTTAAAGTACTAGACTGGGAAGGATTAGTGCGTTTTGGGCGTTTAGTAGGTACTTTAAAATATTCCAATTCCTTTGCTGCTTATGTATCGGCAATGATTGCTTTAGGATACTATCTCTTCCAGAAAGAGGAGAAAAAGCAGTCTGTGTATTTATTGGGTACTTACTTTTTGACTCTTGCTCTCTTTGGCTCGCAATCAAGAATTATGTGGCTTATCTTCTTCCCGGGTATTTTGATTTTCGGGCTGGGCTACCCGGAAAACAAAAAAGAAATGCTAGTTAAGATTGTGGCGATTACTTTCATAGCTTTTGTTGCTTCTCTTTTCATCTTTGGACAATATCCCCTTTATCTCAAACTGGCTGTACTAATAGTAGGTGGAATCTTTAGTTATGGGATCCAATGGGCTTTCAGGAAAATAGCAGGTGGTCTTAATAAAAAGTTTTTGCTTCCCCTTGCATTGATTATAGTTGCTCTCTTTTGTTTGCTTACTTATAATTTGTTGGATTTAGTGGACGCCGGTAGGATTATCAATAGGTTTAAGAGTATTGATCTTCAAGCCGGAAGTGCTCAAGCGAGACTGGTTTTTTATCAGGATGCTTTCGAGATTATGAAGCAAAGTAATTTTCTTGGTGGTGGCGGTGGTGCGTGGAATGTACATTTTCCCTTAGTCAGGTCTCACTATTATTTTACTTCAGAAGCACACTCTCATCTCTGGAAGACCGGTACAGAAATCGGGGTACTGGGGATGGGCTTGTTTCTTGGTGTTTTTTTACTCGTAGTCTATTATATGTTCAAAAACAGAAGAGACCCGGAAGCTTGGTCCCTTGCTATTGCTTTTCTCTTTATTTATCTCCATAGTTTATTAGACCTTGACCTATCGCTAGGCTTTATGGCTTTAGTAGCTTGGTCCTTATTAGGTTTATTTAATCATAAAATAAAAAATGCCGGAGGTAACCTTAAGCAGCTTAAAATACCTAAACTAGCGGTAATTGGTTTTTTATCGCTATATTTCCTTGTGCTTTTACCTATCTCTATCTCAGTAAGCTACAGCAGTAATTTAGGAGCAAAAGACACTTATGATAACGTTGTAGCAAAGCTAGAAAAAGCTATCATGTTGTATCCTCTTGATGCGCAAAATTACGCGACCTTGGGTGCCGCTCATTTTCAGGCTTTTCAACAGACGCAGGAGCAAAAGTATTTAGACTTGGCTTTAGAAATGAGTGAAAAGGCAATAAGCAGAGAATACAACAATTATAATTGGTTTTTATTAAAAGCGGAATTTTTATTGGCTAAAGGGCAATTAGAAGATACTGTTGCGCTTTTGCAGGAAGGTCGCCCCTATCTTTTTAAATTTGAAAACCAGGTATATGCAGATACGGCAAATCTATTTAAACGGGTTGCTTTGGAAGCGGAAGAAGACAATAACGAAACCTTAGCGAAACAAGCCTTGGAAGAAATAATTACTTTATGGGAACGTGCTCAAGCGGAAGTAGCTTCTGTCGAGCCGAGATTCCTAAATAGCTGGGCTGAGAAGGAGAACATATTACAGTATGATCCGTTTTTAATTGAAGTTATTTATGCCTATGATAATTTAGATGAGCAGACCAAGGCTAAGGAACTTGCTCAAGAATTATCTGAAGAGACAATAGCAGAAAATGAGTGGTTAAATAATATTTTGTAAAGGGAAATTAAAGTTGTTGTCGAAATATATATAGATGAAGATGACATCATTTGGAAAATGGTTAGATATATTGTGTGATACGGCGGATATTTAGAGGAGGTATGAAAATTGTTTAAAAAAATCTCGATCGTTATAGGTATTTTTTCGCTACTCCTATTCCTTTCGACAACTACAGCAGTGGCCTCTCTAAGTAATGCCACTGTAGAAGTAAGTCCTTTAGAGACTGGTGTCCCGGTACAATATACGATTGGTTTTTATGTGGGAAGTTCCGGAGCGTTAGAAGGGGGTAGGGACGAGATTATTCTCTATTTCCCGGAAGGTACGGTCTTTCCTGATTCTTTGCGGAATAATTTAAGTGCCGGGAGTGTTTTTGTCAATGGAGTGGAGGTAGATGACCGTTCTCTTTATCATAATGATACGAGATTGATTATTACCTTACCTTCAGCTGTTAATGTTCGGGCAAACGGATATGTGGGCATAATTATTACTCCTGAAGCAGGGATAAAATTACCTCGTATGGCAGGAACGCATTATGTAGAAGTAGAGACTTCACGGGAACAGAAAACAAAAACCAACAGCTTTACTATTGATGGTAGTAGAGTATCCAACTTGGAGGTCATAGCTACCTCATCTGCAGTAGACGAATTTGCTGAATATGAAATTAGCTTTCGTACCAGCTCACGGGGCGAGCTTGTTTCCGAAGAGGATGAGATATACATAGAATTCGATAAAGATTTTTATCTTCCCAGATCGATAGTTGGTAGTGATATAGAAGTCAATGGGGTAAAGGTGCGTTCGGACGGGGTGAAGGTTGATTTAGCCACTAATACACTGGAGATTCTTGTACCTGCCGAAGTTAGAATAGACGATCGTGATACGGTTACCGTCAAGATAGACAGCAGGGCGGGAATAAGAAATCCACGTCAGACGGGGAGTTATCGTTTTCAGGTCTATACTTCTGCCGATACGTTGAGCACATGGGTAAATTATCGTGTGGGAATGGCAATTACTACACCGGTAGTTGTAATCAATCCTAATGAAGGCGGAAAAGATAGTCAGTATACGATTGGTTTTACCACCAGTAAAGAAGGAGCCTTACAGGCAGGGAAAGGGCAAATTTATTTAGAGTTTCCTGATGGCACTTATATACCTAGGAGTATTTCCACTAAATATGTGACGATTAACGGACAAAATGCTGAAGATGTAGATACTACTCCTCGGGATAATATGATTACCATTACTGTCCCTAGTAAAGCACGTATTGCTGAGGAGACATATGTTAATATTGTGATCAAGAGCGAAGCAGGGATTGAAAACCCTGATGTATCCGGTGAATATCGAATTTCGATTAATACTACGGCAGATAAAAATAAAGTAAGGTCAAATTCTTATACAATTGTAGGGATTGCTGAAGAACCGGACGAGGATAATGATGAAGTATCAAGCAAGCCTACGGTCCGATTATCCAGTTACAAGCCGGGAGACCGGATTTCTTTGGATATTTCCTTTGAGGAAGGCCTTTTAGGTAATCTTAGGGGTGGGGATAAGCTTCATTTAATCTTCCCGGCAGCTTACGAAATCTCCGGTAAAATCGAGCCGGAATATGTGACAGTAAATGGAGAGGAAGCCGAAAAGCTGGAGCTTATTGGTCAGTCTTTGGTGGTAACTTTACCGGATGACGTTGATTTTTCGGATTATAATATCACAGAAGTAAAGATTGGGTCTCAAGTGGGGATAAAGAACCCGGATAAGGAAGCCAGCTATAGTTTATTGCTTTGTTCTTCTATTAATAGTAGTCAGATTTATAATTGTTCAGTAAAAATCAGCGAGACGGTAGTAGAAAATGATGGGGAAAAACCGTCAGTGGAACTTACCGCTACTGAAGTAGGGGAAGACTCGGGCTATCTTATCTTTTTCAAAAACACCGGTTCTGAAACCATGCTGGAAGGTGACACGATTTCTTTGACTTTTCCCGTAGGAACCGAGGTGCCGGAGAACCTATCCCGTTCTTTTATTAGGATTAATGGGCAGACTCCGGAGAAGGTTAAGGTGTCTAGTAATAAAGTAACCTTAACACTTCCTGAAGGTTTACTAATTAAAGAAGATGCTATTATTACTGTTTTAATTGAAGAAACAGCAGAGATAAAAAACCCGAAGAAAGACGGTCGTTATAGTCTGGTTGTGCAAACTTCAACAGGTTATTTCGCTATGTCTGCAGAGTATCTTGTGGGAGAAGCGGAGCCTGGTGATGAAAATGAGGTAGACAGAAAAGATGGAGAAATAGTTTTCAAGATAGACAGTAAGATTGCTTATTACGGCAAAACTCAGGTTAACTTGGATACTGCTCCGACAATCCTGGAGAACTTTACTGTTGTCCCTTTGAGAGCCCTAGGTGATGCTCTGGGAGCGCAAACAGATTATGATGACGCTACCCGGACAGTAACTGTCAAATACCAAGATAAAGAATTAGTTTTTTATATCGATTCCAAACTCGTGAAAGTCAATAATGAATGGAAAGTAATCGATATTCCCGCTACGCTTATAAACAATCGTGTGATGATTCCGGTTCGGTTTGTCAGCGAATCCTATGGTGCCACTGTAGAATGGAATAACGATACACGCGAAGTAATTATAACTAAGTAATCTACTAACATACCCCCATTTTTAGTTAAAGACTCTTGTCTTTAGGGCAAGGACCTTTAACTTATCTATTTTATGATATAATAAATAAACAAATATAGATTAATTTTATGGTAAAATCAAAAGAGGATTAGCGAAAATCAGAAAATGCTTTAATAGAGGAGTGTTCTTATGGATGAAGAAATCAGTTTGCGGGAATTAATTGAAATACTCTTAGCCGGCAAATGGCTAATTATAGCAATAACTGTTTTGGCTATATTGATTAGCGGTGTAGTTACTTTTTGTTTAATCGAACCGACATATGAAGCGAAAACGGTACTTGCTGTCAATTTGACTGGTAATGCCAAAAGTGACGAAAATAATGTCCAATCATATCTTACCCAAGCGAAGTCTGGATCTGTTTTAGATAAGGTCAGTGAAAAGTTGAAGGCAGATGCGCAAGAAATATCCCTTCAGGCACTTGCCGGCAAAATAAATATAACTCATCTTAAAGATACAAATTTGTTTGAAGTGACTGTCAAAGATCATTCTTCGCAAAGAGCTGCGAAAATAGCTAATACTTTTGTCGAAGAATTTATTACCTTCATTACAGAGACGAATAAACAAAAGGTGAGTGAAAATCTTGCCTTATTAGAAAAGCAAGTTAATGAGGGCCAGACTAAACTCCAAAGCTATATTGATGAGATGCAAGAGCTTTTAAAACAGTCGGAAAGTGTAGCGGAATTAGAAACAGAATTAGGAACGAATTTGCAAATTTTGTCGGAGTATCAGTTGAGAAAAGCTAATTTACAGATTGAAACACAAAAGATTTCTGCAGCTATTACAAGTTTAGAAAATCAATTATCAACGATACCGGAGAAGATAGAACTAAAAGGGAGTTCTCCTTCTGATTCTTTCTCGACAGGTAATTCGGAAAGAGAAGAATTGAATCCTGTTTATTTGAAGTTAAAAGAGGAATTAGAATTAAATAAAATGATGCTGGTACAGTTAAATACAGAAAAAGCTTTAGTAGATCAAACGATTAAGACTGTGAGTAGTAATGTTAGTGATTTACAAATAAAACTTACTAATAAAAAGATAGAACAGGAACAAATCCAAAAAAATCTGGATAAAGCTAAAGAAAATTTGTTTCAAGGAAAATATCGGCAATCTCAACTTGTGGAATCTTTGGATATAGGTGGAGATGCCGCAACAATAGTTTCTCCGGCATATGAGCCAACAACCCCTATAGCTCCGAAGAAGGCCCTAAATTTGGCGGTAGCTGCTTGCCTCGGGTTAATGCTAGGTGTATTTGTCGTGTTGTTTAAGGCGTACTGGGCAAGTTCAGCGGTAGATAGAAAGCAAGTGTTTTAATTTAATGGGTTTTCGTATTTATTTTAAATAATTAGGTGGTCATATGAAAAAATATTTTTATATTAAGTGCATATTAGATTTTATTTTTGCGTTAAGTGCAATCTTAGTCATATGGCCTATACTATTAATAATAGCGATTCTAATTAAACTTGAATCAAAAGGTCCTGTATTTTTCTTACAAGAAAGATTAGGACGTAATGGGAGTGTTTTTAAAATCTACAAATTCCGGACTATGGTAGATGGAGCTATTAATTTGGGCTCGGGTTTAAGGACTGATGAGGGTGACCCCAGAATAACAAAAGTTGGTAGTTTTTTACGTAAAACCAGTCTTGATGAATTGCCACAAATTTTTAATATTTTAAGAGGTGAAATGAGTTTTATAGGGCCACGTCCTCCGGTTCCATATTATCCGAGGAAATATGAAGATTATTCAATAGAACAAAAAAGGCGTTTTATGGTACGTCCCGGTATAAGTGGATATGCACAAGTTGTTCTTCGTAACAGTGGTACATGGGATGAAAGAATTAAATTAGATCTAGAATATGTTGATAGAATGAGTTTTTTATTTGATAT
>LFSF01000002.1 GCA_001512665.1 Clostridiales bacterium DTU073 | reverse complement strand
GAGGAACTGACAGGACGTCAGTTCCAACCCTCGCAGTACATGGATGTATGTGGAGGGTGGTCTGCATTCACCCGAACCAAGTGCTAGTCTGTTCTTATACTGAGCACAAAACGACAAACACCTCAACTCATGTCATTATATTTCCACCGCCTTAGCCGCAGCGAATTTAGCAAAACAGAAACAGAACTAAAGACCATCGCCCCACCGGCGAATACCGGATTTAACAAACCGGCTGCCGCAATAGGAATTCCTAAAGCATTATAGATTAAAGCCCAAAAAAGATTTTGTTTAACATTTCTCATCGTTGCCCGACTCAATTTGATACTGGCGGGAACGCCACGTAAATCATCTCTTAACAACGTAATATCAGCGGCTTCAATGGCAGCATCTATCCCGGAACCAATTACTAAACTGACATCAGCCGAAATTAACGTCGGAGCATCATAGATACCATCTCCCACCATAACTATAACTTTACCCATTGCCTTTAATTTTTCTATTTCCTTAGCTTTATCCTCCGGAAGCACATCTGCAATAACACGTTTTATCCCTAACTGTTCCGCAATAGCCCGTGTTGTACGGTAATTATCACCGGTAATTATTATAATCTCAATACCCATAGCACGTAATTCAGTAATAGCGGCCATGGCATTATCCTTTAAAGTATCTGCTACAGCAATAATTCCTGACACTTGCTGTCCAACAGCTACCAACACTACAGTTTTACCCTGTATCTCTAGTTCTTCTACTTTACTTTCTACTGTATCTAGAGAAATGTTATTTTCTTGCAATAATTTTCTGTTGCCTACCAACACTTTCTGCCCTTCCACCTCTGCTTTCACGCCCCGCCCAGGTAGGACCGTGTACTTTGTAGCATCAGGTAAATTTGGGCAGTTTCTTTTAATTCTCTCCACAATTGCTTTTCCTATAGGGTGTTCAGATGCTTCCTCCGCAATAGCCGCAAAACGCAAGATTTCCTCAGTCGAGAAAGAAGATAGAGAAACAATATCCGAAACTTCAGGTTGTCCATTAGTGATAATCCCTGTTTTCTGTAAAACAACAGTGTCTACCTTCTGGGCATTTTCTAAGTGCTCCCCACCTTTAATGAGAATTCCGTATTCAGCAGCTTTCCCGGCACCAGCCACAATAGCCGTCGGTGTGGCTAAACCTAATGCACAAGGACAGGCAATCACTAAAACCGCTATAAAATTAATCAGCGCACGATTAAAATTTCCTATATCCAAAAAGGTATACCAAGCTACAAATACAAATATAGCTGTAATCAAAACTACCGGAACAAAATATGCGGAAATAACATCAACTGTACGTTGAATCGGAGTTTTTGAACTGAGTACATTTTCTACAGCTTTAATTATCCGAGCTAAGACTGTATCTGCACCGACCTTAACAGCTTCATACTTAAATGTGCCATATCTATTGATCGTGGCACCGATAACTTTATCACCTACTTTTTTATCCACAGGTATGCTTTCCCCGGTGAACATCGACTCATCAACAGAGGTAAAACCTTCAATAATTACGCCATCAACCGGAATTTTTTCCCCAGGACGAACCAAAAGAATATCACCAATTTCAACTTCAACAAGAGGTATCTCTTTTTCTTCCCCGTCTCGAAGCACTCGCGCCTTTTTTGCCTGTAAATCCATTAACATTTCAATAGATTCAGTAGTTTTACCTTTAACCAATGATTCCAATAATTTACCTAAAATAACAATCGTCATAATTAAGGCAGAAGTATCAAAGTAGACATATTGATATTGCATTTGCTCTTCCCAAATAACCACAGCCAGACTAAAAAAATAGGCAGCTGAAGTCCCCAACACAATGAGTACTGACATGTTGGTGCATTTATTCTTAAGAGCATAATAAGCTTCTCTGTAAAACTGTGCTCCGGCGATAAATTGAATAGGTGTAGCCAAAGCCAACTGGAAATACTTGTTACCAAAAAACTCCGGCACCCAATTCCAAAGAAAGATTTCCGCCAGCATATAAAGTAACAGCGGCAAAGAAAGCAGTACTGCGAAAAAAAAGTATCTTTTCTGACTTTGCACATCATGTGCTCTGATTTCTTTTTCCTTACTCATTCCCATACAATCATTTATTGAAACAACATCATAACCAAGCTTTTCAAGGATATCCATAACTTCTTTAACACTGACCTGTGAGGAATAATAAGTAAGAAAGAGCTTTTCTGCAACATAGTTCACAGTAACTCTACATACACCGGGAACCTGTTTTAATTTCTTTTCAATTTTGATGGCACAGTCTGCACATTTTAACCCACGAACCTTTAAAGTCACACTATCTTCAATTAAAGTAAAACCTAGTTGCTTAATTCTATAATTAATTTGATCGAGATTGATCACAACAGGGTCATATTCTACAGTTAATTTTTCCAATGCTAAATTTATAAAAGCATCGGATACCCCTTTCATTTTTTCTAATGACTTTTCAATTTCAGCAGCACATGTTGTACCTTTTAGGCCTTGAATCTGCAAAGTTATTCTTTCCACCTTGTGCACATCCTCTCTCCCCGATAATTCGATATAATTCGATTACAAAACACTAAATACTAACATATGCTAACAAGATAATTATTCAAGAAAGCTTCTAACAATCCCTGCTTAATTACCTTTATATTATAAATTATTTAGATATTTTTTTGTTACCCTATTTATCAAATTATGTCTTCAAAAAAAGACCCTTAATGAAAAGGGTCTTTTTATATTCAGAAAGAACTTAAATTCGTTTGTTTGTCAAAAATTTCACCATTGAGTCTTTAATAATCTCACCAAAGTAACTGCTGCTTGTGCTCGAGTTACTGTTTGCTCCGGCCGGAAAAAGCCCTGCTCTCCTTTTAAGACTCCTAACCCCCATGTAAGTGCTACATATCCCTGATCCGGAGCTGAAATACCGGCAAAGTCTTGATAAGGTGCAGTATAGATCCCTTCAATACCGGCTACTTTTTCCAGACCCAAAAAGCGTATTCCCCAACGGGCCAACAACAAGCGATTAATAGAATCACCCGCTTGGAGTTTTTCTTTTAACCAACCCAAATCTGTAGCTTCTTTAATTACTTCGTCATCATTTAAAGTTTGTACCTGTTCTACACCTCTTTCCAACATCAAAAGTGCACGTAAAAATTGAACAGCAGTAATGGGTCTCTCTGGATTAAACGTATTACCATAATCCCCTAAAATACCGGCTTGACCAAGCAAGGCAATCTCTTTTTCTGCCCAATGTCCGGAAATATCCGTAAAACTATAGGGTATTGGTTGTTTAGCCAAAGGTTTCCCTTGCCAATCTAAAGGGGCACCGGTCTTAGCATCACACATTGCTTCATTCCGCTGTCCGGGTATAAGCACAGGGCGATAAACTAAGCTAATTTCCTTATTGTTACTCCGAGGAATCTCCATAATTCTAACTTGAGGTGTTTCCGCTCTCTCCATATACTGCAAGGTAAGAGGCTGTCTACTTAAATATTGCTCATTAATTTGTGCCGCATTTAAAATTCCTTCCGGAGCTGGAAATTGCAGCTGCTGCCATCTTAAACTATAAGAGTTGATTTCTCCGGTAGTGGTATCTACAGACACCGACAGCCCGTTAGTAGGAAAGACCACGTCGTTTACTATCCTTTCATAGGAAAAATACTGTTTTAAAGGAAGCTGTTCTACAGCTAAAGGACGAGGCGGTTCAGCAACTTGTAATTCATTCAACTTTACCTGCTTAAATAATTCCGGTTGTATTTCCCGTAAGAAAGCCTCGGCTTTCTCTTGTGCTTCCTTACGATTAAGCCGTTTAACCTGTTGACCGTCTTCTTTAATTACATATTTATCCCAACTAAAACCTAACAATTCTCCGCTAATCGCATCAACACTAGCCTCTACCCAACTGACCTCACCATCATTCGACTCTCTGTTTTGATTACGCCAGCTCAAATACCAAGTACGTGCTTCCGCTGCACGTTGTTCATCTTTACTTAAACGTGCACTTTGCAAAGTTAAATATTCGGGGATAAGGACCCACTGTCCCACTACTGTTTCAGCATCTTTTTGCGAAATTACTTGACCGGCAGCCTCTATTTCTTTAATTTCCTCCGGAGTAAGAATTATTTCCTCTCCCCTGTCCATTGCTTTTTCCATCAGACTGCCATTGGTTTTAGCAATTTCATCAATACCTATACCCCCACTAAATTCTAAAGGCTTTCCTGTAAGGGCATCCAGAATTCCTTGCGAAGGATGAACTAAACGATAAACAAGCATAACTTTCCGTTCTGCCTCCGGCTCTTCCGCATCTCTAATATTTGGATAAAAATACTGCAGTTGCAGCATTTCCGCTTTATCCCAAGCTGCTCTGGCCTCTGCTAAGTCAATGGCTTGCTCCGCATCCGGAAAATTGCCCTCAGTCCAATTAAAATTATAGCCGGTAATCCTCCCCGTTTGATTATCTACATTAACAGTAACACCATCCTGTGGAAAAGGTACTCCCTGGACTTGACGCGTCCATTTAATCCTGTATGTACTAGGGGACCACAAAGTCAGCGGTAAGATTTCCTCCCCGGTTTCTTCCAGCTTCAACTCAGACATGCGTTGAGACTGTAAGGAGTTCACTAATTCAGCAGCTATCTCAATTGCTTCTTCCCTAGAGATTGCAGGAAGAATACCCATAGTAGACGGTTCTTTACTAGCCTGCCAGAAACTCATCTGTAAAATCTCCGCAGTTTGCGAATCCACCTGCACATACATATTTCCTCTTGGTTCTTTAGCAGAACTCCACCGTAATTGCCAAGCCTGATGTTGGTCATACTGACCATATCCCGAAGAAAAATCCGAGAACTCCTTTGGTATGTCAAATGCTCTCTTGGCTGTCTGAACAGCCTTTTCCAAGGAAACAGGCGGTTCCTGAGCCGCTATCAAATTTCCCGGAGTAAAAGATAAGCATAACGTAAAGACAGTACACCACGCTACTATTTGCTTAAAAAATTTTTTTCCTCTCCTTTTCATTCGCCAAAACCTCCCCGTATCAATAATATTGATGTACTATTCACTAAATCAAATGACGTGGCAAAAAGAAAAAAGTTCCCTGAATTTCCCTGGATATGTTTTTCTATGGATTAAGGAAGCCGAAATTAAAGAAGGTGCTTCATTTCCGAAGCACCTTCTTTTTCTTCTATTTCTTTATCTATCTCTTATCTTAAGATTTCTTAGGCATTATCACTAGTTAAAACTTTCTTGTTCATCCTCTTGATTAATTTTATAATTTCCACGACCAACATTGGTGACAAACTTAAAGCTAAAACAATCAGCCAATCCTGAGTCTGTAACAATGCTGTATCAAAGAGTTCTCTTAAGAAAGGAACAAAAACAACAACTAGTTGTAGTAATGCACAAACCAAGAAAGCTAAAACTAATTTACTGTTAGGATTTTTCGCAAAGGCAAAAACAGATTCTTCTCTGCTCCGCATATTAAAAGAATGAACAAGCTGAGAGAAAGCCATGGTCAAAAATGCCATGGTACGTGCCTCAACTAAAGGTCTTCCCTCTAAGATAGCCGCCCAATATGCACCAAAAGAAACCAAACCAATAACCATACCTTGAATAAAAATCTCGAGCCCTACACCATCAGCAAAAATTCCTGCATGTGAATTACGAGGTTTTCTCTTCATAACCCCTCTTTCCGTAGGTTCCACACCTAAAGCTAAAGCAGGGGCACTATCTGTAACAAGATTCATCCAAAGAATTTGTACCGGAAGTAAAGGACTGCCCAGACCCAAAAGAATCGCCGTAAAAATAGCAACGATCTCGCCTAAATTACAAGAGAGCAAATATTGCACAGCTTTACGGATATTATCATAAATTGTTCTACCTTCCTCGACGGCATTTACAATGGTGGCAAAATTATCATCAAGCAGAACCATATCCGAAGCTTCTTTCGATACTTCTGTACCCGTTATACCCATAGCCGCACCGATATCCGCTCTTTTGAGAGCAGGAGCGTCATTAACTCCGTCACCGGTCATAGCTACAATCTGTTGCTTAGCCTTTAAGGCATCCACTATACGGAGTTTATGTTCCGGTGAAACACGAGCATATACGGTTGTCTTCATAACCTGCTTTTCTAACTCTTCCTGAGACATTTTTTCTAATTGAATTCCGGTGAGAATATTGTCGCCCTCTCGCCATATATCTAACTTTTGAGCGATAGCCACAGCTGTATCCTGATGGTCACCGGTAATCATTACTGTTTTAATTCCGGCGCGACGACTAACCGCAACAGCATCTTTTACTTCATCACGCGGAGGATCCTGCAAAGCAAAATACCCCACAAAAGTCAAATCCGTTTCCACATGTTCTGAATCTAATTGACTGGGGATTTCGCCCCATTTACGTACGGCTAAAGCTAAAACACGTTGACCTTGAGATGCCAAACTCTTATTTACCTCTAATAGTTTATCGCGAATCTCTTGATTTAGCTCTTTAACTCCCTCTGAAGTCAACGCATCCTTACAAAGGGCAATAAGAATATCCGGTGCACCTTTAGTTAAAGAACAAAGTTCTCCCTCAATATCGTGAAAAGTAGTCATCATTTTACGAGCTGAATCAAAAGGAATCTCTTCTAAACGAGGATATGTTTTTTCCAGATCTTCTTTCCACAGTCCGGCCTTAGCGCCCACAACTACTAAAGCACCTTCTGTAGGATCACCAATAATTCCATAGGTTCCCTTACTTTGCTCCAAACGTGCATCTGTATTCAATACACCGCCCATAAGTAATAACCGTAAGACCTTATTATCCAGTGGAGCAATTTTACTTTCCTCTGCTGTATAAAATTCACCTTCCGGTACATAACCCCCACCGGTAACTTGCAACATCTGATCATAGACATAAAGCCCAATAGTGGTCATTTCATTTTTCGTTAGTGTACCGGTTTTATCCGAACAAATATATGTAGCCACACCCAGAGTTTCAACTGCCGGGAGTTTTCTAATAACCGCATTTCTATGACTCATCCTGGTTACACCAAGAGCTAAAACAATTGTTACCACAGCCGGCAACCCTTCCGGAATAGCTGCAACCGCTAAGGCAATAGCAGTCATAAACATATTAAAGATTTCTTCGCCCCGCAAAATACCGGTAATGAAGACGATAATTACAATTGCTAAAGCTATCAGCCCCAATGTTTTACCCAATTTAGCCAATTGACGCTGTAAAGGGGTTTGCTCTTTAGGAGCATCTTGAAGCATTTGGGCAATTTTCCCCAGCTCTGTATTCATCCCAGTTCCTGTAACCACAGCTTTAGCCCTTCCCCCAGTTACTGCCGTTCCTGCTAAGACCATATTTTTGCGATCTCCTAGCGGAACATCTTCTGCCGTAATAACCTCAAGAGATTTTTCTACCGGAACCGATTCACCGGTCATAGCCGCTTCATTTACGCGTAAAGAAGCCGCTTCGATCAAACGAGCATCAGCAGGTACTGAATCCCCGGCTTCCAGTAAGATAATATCACCAGGTACCAGATCTTCAGCTGGGGTTTGCGTTGTCTTTCCATCTCGAATTACTTTAACATACGTCTTGGTCATAGCTTTTAAAGCTTGTAGAGCTTGTTCTGCCTTATTCTCCTGAAACACACCCAGAGCCGCATTCAAAACAACAATGACCAGAATAAGAACAGTATCGGCAACTTCTCCTACTATACCTGAAATAATTGCCGCAATAAGTAGAATTAAGACCAACGGCTCCTTTATTTGATCAATAAACATCGCCAACAAGCTGCGCGGTGGTGCTTCTTTTAAAGTATTATGGCCATATGTTTCCAACCGAGTATTTACTTCCTCAGTGGACAAACCAACTTCTAAATTAGAGTTTAGTTGCTGTTCGACCTCTTTTACTTCAAAAGAAAACCAATTTTTTTCTTGCATTCTACTAAATAACCTCCTTTTGAACTCAAAAACCCCAATTAAAATAACTACCCTTTTTCTTGTTAAATTAACCAATTAAATAAATTTAATAATATACTTTTTTTAATAAGAAATCCAGTAAAATTTTGGATTTAATTCAAAAAATCTTTAAAACTTAAATAGCTTAACCAAAGAAAACATTTTTCATTAAAATCATAACATATATTAAATAAAACAACTGAGAGTGATGATCATGAATACCAGACAACAACCTTGTTCTTCCGGACGTTTCTGGCGGGTAAGGAGTGGAGATACTTTATACAACATTGCCATACGCACACAAACAACCATAGATATTTTACTGGCGCTTAACCCCGGAATAATACCTGAAAACCTGCAAATAGGAAGCCTGATTTGTCTGCCACCTGAAGTGCCGCCTTGCGCATCAGGTATATTCTGGCGGGTGGCACCAGGTGATACCCTTTATCAAATCGCCATAGCCACAAATACAACTGTGCAAAGACTGCTGGAACTTAATCCTGGGATAGACCCTAACAATCTCCAAATTGGTCAAAGTATTTGTTTACCAGAAAAAATTAACTAGTTATCTCCATTACTCTGGTGTTCAGAACCCGCAAGGCATTCAGAATAGCAATAACAGCTACACCTACATCAGCAAATACAGCCGCCCACAAAGTAGCCACACCACCTGCTCCTAATACCAGAACAATCCCTTTCACCCCTAAAGCAATAATAATATTTTGCCAAACTATACTCCTGGTTCTTTTGGCTATTTTTATCGCCGTGACTAATTTCGAGGGTTCATCTGTCATAATCACCACATCCGCAGCTTCAATAGCAGCATCAGAACCCAACCCCCCCATCGCTACGCCTACATCTGCCCGGGCGAGTACAGGAGCATCATTGATTCCGTCACCAACAAAAACCAGTTTACCTTTCCCTTTAGTTGCGTAAATTTCTTCAGTCTTGACAACCTTTTCATGAGGTAAAAGTTCTGCATAAACTTCAGCTAGCTTTAATTCTCCGGCAACATGAGCTGCAACATCCTTATCGTCACCGGATAACATCACTAATCTTCTTATCCCCATCTGTTTCAACCCTGCTATAGCCGAGGCACTGTCCTCTTTAACTTCATCAGAGATAAGCAGGTAGCCTGCATATTCGCTGTCAATGATTACATGAACTACTGTCCCGAAAACTTCCGGCTTGTCAAGAGTAATTCCTACTTGAGCCAACAGTTTTCTGTTCCCGGCATAGATTGTTTTCCCTTCAACCACAACTTTAACACCAAGTCCGGCCATCTCCTCATATAAATCAATTCTCTCTTTAGAAATAATCTTTTTATTTGCCTCAAAACTATAGGCTTCAAGAATAGATTTAGCAATAGGATGTGTAGAATATACCTCCGCAAGTGCAGCAGCCTCTAACAACTGTTCCCGGGTAAAGCCCTCTGCAGGAACAAGATCGGTAACCTTAAAGACCCCTTTAGTAAGAGTCCCGGTCTTATCAAAAACTACAGAATTAACATGATTTAAGGCTTCTAAATAATTACTGCCTTTCACCAGTATCCCATTTTGGGAAGCACAACCAATACCGCCGAAAAAGCCCAAAGGAATAGAAATAACCAGCGCACAAGGACATGATACCACCAAAAAAACCAGAGCCCGATACAGCCAATCAGAGAAGAGCGCTCCGGGAATGATTAAAGGAGGAATTACAGCTAGTACTAGCGCTACCGCAACAACTGCCGGAGTATAATAACGAGCAAACTTAGTAATAAAGTTCTCCGTAGGGGCTTTTTTATGACCGGCATTTTCAACTAAATTGAGAATTTTTGCCACCGTAGACTCCCCAAATTCCCTCGTAACTTTCATAGATATAACCCCACTGGTATTAATAAAACCACTTAAAATCTCGTCACCAATTTCCACTCTTCTCGGAACAGATTCACCGGTTAATACCGCTGTATCCATCAGCGATTGGCCTTTAATAATAATGCCGTCGAGAGGTACCTTTTCCCCCGGCTTAATCATAATCACCTCGCCAACCGCTACTTCTTCCGGACTAACCCGAATAAGCTCTTCACCCTTTTGAAGATTAGCAAAATCAGGACGGATGTCCAAAAGTGCTTTAATAGAGCGGCGAGAACGGTTTACAGCCTTATCCTCAAAAAATTCCCCGATTTGATAAAAAAGCATTACCGCTACTGCTTCCGGATACTCCTGAATAGCAAAGGCTCCTATTGTCGCAAGAGTCATCAAAAAATTTTCGTCAAACACCTTCCCGCGTTGCAAATTGAGAAACGCTTTAAGAACCACTTCACCACCAATTAATAGATAGCTTAAACCGAAAAAAGCTAATTCTATTACAGGGGAAAAATTTAGTAATAACACCACCAGATAAAGCAATATACCTATCCCTAGTCGAATTAACTCCAGTTTTTCTTCCTGTTCCATGTTTTCTTCCTGCTCCATGTTTTCTTCCCACTTTATATTTTTTTCCTGTTCTATGTTTAACTCACACTTAGCTTGACACATCTTATTTCCCCCTCTTCCACTCACTCGGTTGTCATAACTTAGGCATGATTATTCATTTATGACGAACATGCGCTAACCCTTGGGCAAAGAGATTAATTATATGCTCATCATCTAAGGAGTAAAAAACCATTTTTCCTTCCTTACGATATTTAACCAAACGCTGATCTCTCAAAACTCTCAATTGATGTGAAACTGCCGATTGCGTCATTTCCAATACTTCCACTAAATCACAGACACAAAGTTCCTCTTGTGATAAAGCCTGTAAAATCCGCAAACGCGTAGGATCTCCTAAGGTTTTAAAGATCTCAGATAACCCTAAAATTTCCTCTGGTGTAAGAGCCTTTCCTTTGACTCTGTCTACATTTTCCTGATGAACGCATGGCATCTCACAAAAATCATGGTTTACAGCCACAAGATCACCCCATTTAATCAAATAATTACAAAACAAAAGCTATTTTCTTTAATTTTTTATATGAATATATGCTCATATGTTCTAATATTCATATTAATACCTATCTATATAACTGTCAAGGGTAAATGATCTCTTTTAAAGTTATTGCGACAAATAAAAAAGAACCTTTGAAATCATAGCTAAGACTTCAAAGGTCCTTGTTAAATATAAACAGCACATTATTAATTAAGCAAATTCTCAAAGAGCCGCATCATAATGGCTTTTTGTTTTTTCATCAAAGCACACAATTATAACTTGAGAGATTTTACTGTCTTCCCTATTACAATCCAAAATTGTCTTTACCGCAATACGAGCAGCCTTTTCCAAGGGAAAACGATATACACCTGTACTTATGGAAGGGAAGGCAATACTGCCGCAATTGTATTTTTCGGCTAATTCCATACAACTCCGATAACAACTTGCCAACAGTGCTTCTTCATTATTCTTTCCGCCTCGCCAAATCGGCCCGGGTGTGTGGATCACATATTTTGCCGGTAAATTATACCCTTTAGTAATCTTCGCTTTTCCCGTTTCACAACCGTTTAAAAGTCGACATTCTTCTAACAGCTGCGGTCCTGCTGCTCTATGTATCGCGCCGTCAACCCCTCCCCCACCAAGTAAGGAAGTGTTCGCAGCATTGACAATAGCATCGCATTTTATTTTAGTGATATCACCTAAGACCGTAGTTAACTCAAACATAACACGATTCCTCCCCCATAAATACTGAAAACTACCTTAATTTCGGTAGTTTTCATGATTATTTATATTATATCTCCCCTTGCAGAAACGGTAAAGATACATTATCTATCTGCTCATCTACTATATACGGTTTACTGCTGGTCAGACTTTCTTTCAGTACTATTTCCAGCTGTTCCGGTTTTTTAACCATCTTTCCTTCTCCACCAAAGGCTTTAGCCAGTGCCGCAAAGTCAGGTACTACTAAATCACAGCCAAAAGGTATTAGCCCTTGGGACTCCATCTTGCCTTTTTCCAGATTATAGTGGTGATTGTTGGCAACCACCACTACTACCGGTAATTGATATTTTATGGCAGTAGCAATTTCTCCTACTGACATGAGCAGACCCCCATCACCTACAAGAGCAATAACTTTTCTCTCTTTTTGAGCAATACAAGCACTAAGCGCTGCGGGCAATCCCCCACCCATGCTACGCCAATGACTGGAGACAAGAACAGTATGCTCTTGAGCTTGAAAATAAGTATCAAACCAGTGAATAAAGCCGCCATCATCACACACTATCACCGCGTCTTCAGGAATAACTTTATTTAAAGTTGTCATGAGATAAGCCGGATGAATGGGCGTAGTCTTGTTCTGTACCTGTACCCTGATGATGTTCTCAAGATTTTGTTTTTCCTGAACTATTTTATCTTGCCAATTCTGATTTCGGTTAGAATTCAACCGCTCAGATAAGACTTTCATAATCTGCCGAACATCTCCGACTATTCCCTTCGTCAGCAGCAAATAATCAAGATTCTCAGGGTTATCCACTAGCTGGATTACCTTAGCTGAAGCGGGCCAAAACTTTGTCTCGAAAGAAGCATTACCAACCAGCAGGATGCAATCGACTTCATTTAAAAATGCCGGAAGATAAGCCTCCCCGATACCGCTGATTACCAGAGGATGCCTATCCGGCATCACACCTTTGGCCTGTTGAGCAAGAATGATCCCTGCGCCGAGTTTTTCAGCCAGATTCGTAAGAACTTCTCTCCAAGCCTGTTGCCCTTTTCCAATAACAAGTAATGGTTTTTGAGAAGATTGCAGCAACATAACAGACTCTTCTAAGGCATCCGCATATTTACTTCCCCACCGAGCAGAATCTTTTATCGCAACTTCCGGAAAATTTGCATTAGGAACCTTTTGCGTAAAAAGATCAACGGGAACAGAAACATGTGTGACTGTATGCTCACTCACGGCCATGATCAGAGCTTTGGCAACCACTGACAAGATATTAGCTGCATCGGTCACCAGCTCCGAACTTTTAGATACTGACTGTATGAGAGTTTGCTGGTTGATATACTGTTTAGCATTGGTTCCTATCTTCTTCCTCTGTACTTGACCTGTTATGGCCAAAACAGGAGCTTTATCAAAATAGGCATCGGCTAGACCGTTGACCAGATTAGCACAGCCTGGACCGGAGGTAGCAATACAAACTCCAATCTTTCCGGTAAGTTTAGCATAATAGGAAGCCATAAAAGCCGCACCGGACTCATGGCTAGTAGCGTAAAATTTTACCTCCGTTTGTTTTCCCAAAGCATCAACAAAAGGCAAAATGACATCTCCCACTACTCCGAATACGGTATCTATACCATTTTGTTTAAAAAACTTAATCAGTGCTTCACTAACGGTAATGTTTTGTTCCACCAATAACCTGCCTCCTAAATAGCCTGCCTCTTTCTTTGTAATTTAGCATTTCCTGATAGGTACGGGTAATATTCTTTTGGCACATAAAACAGGCAAATTTAGAAAAAAATAATCTCTAAATGACCTTGCTTTTTTGCTAATGGAAAGGAGACTGCAAACAACTTGAAAAAATTAAGGATGGGGATTATCGGCACCGGAATGGCCTTTGAAAAATTGCACTTTCCGGCTTACCAGGAGTTGGCAGATAAATTTCAGATCGTAGCAATTTGTGATTCGGATATAAAAAAAGCGGAAAACTGGCGTGAGCCCCTTAGACTAAGACCTGAAGACATTTATAGTGATTTTCATGAACTGATGAAAAGAGATGATCTTGATGCTTTTGACATCATGGTTCCTATTGAACTGAATTACGAAGTTACAGAAGAAGTAGCCCAAGCCGGAAAACCAATCATCTGTGAAAAACCCCTTGCCCCAACAAAGGAACAAGCAGAAGCAGCCAGAGATTTACCCAAAAGATTTAACATTCCGATTATGATTGCGGAAAATTATCGCCATAATGAGGAAATAAACATAATCAGAGATCTGATCAGGACAAATAATATTGGAACAGTCTATTATTTTATCCAAAACAGAGTAGTAGACTTCCCTAGTGATATGCTAAAAAATAAATTCCCTGCTAGAGAGTGGAGACAACATCCAGAATTTCTGGGGGGAGCTTTTCTGGATACAGGAGTACATGATCTAGCAGCACTCAGGCATATTTTTGGAGCAATTGATTATGTACAGGCCTTCGGCAAGAAACAAAAAGAGGATTTTGCCCCTTACTCGGTAATTCAAGCTAACTTACAGTTTAAAAGCGGTATTACCGGTCATTTCACCTTTTTTTCTGCGGGGAAAGAAATGCAAAAGCCGTTAGTCGGACTACGCATTTTCGGAACGAACGGCATGATTTATCTGGAAGAACGTGACTGCGGTACAGTCAATGTAGCCTATAACGACGGTTCCAATAAGCAGATTCCCTATCAACCTCAACGGGGATTTTACAACGAATTGCTCAATTTCTACAAGGCTGCAACAGGGGAAGAAACTCTGTCCGTTACCCCGGAAATAGAGTACGGTGATGCCATGACTGTATTTGCTATTTTGGATTCCATCAAGGAACGCAAAATTATTCGCGTAGATAAGTAAAAAAATTTATCCCTCAAATCTAGAGATAAATTTTAATTATCTAAGATATTACCCTAAGATGGTTTTTAACTACTTGTTCAATTCCCATTCAAGCAATTCCTTTTGTCTCTGAAGAAAATAAGATTTCATTTCCTCCCAATAATAAATTCATACATTATAATTTCCTTCATTGGCAAATTAAAATAGTTTTGCCACATCGAAGCGGTTTTCTTGGTAATGTTCCGACTGGCTTTAACTACTTCAACTAACTTGTCGGTTATTTCCTTCTCCTTCAATAATAAACTGTTACGCTTAATGAATTTTAGCTATTATATCTTCTATATATTTTTACCTTGTTTATTGCATAATAAAAATGGACAAAGTTGCAAAAGAAATTCCCCACGTTTACACATGGGCTTCCCCCTTTTTCTTGATCATTTTATTAATAGACTTTTGTGCCGCATAATGGGCAGAATTTTTCTTCAACCCCAAGAAATTGTGCGCAATTAGCGCATGTTTATCCAAGTATTTGCACAGCATTATCATACATAAGCAATCTTTTAAATTGCTTCTTCTTCAAAACTACCGTATATGTATTCTTTTTTATATTATTTATTTTCACTACTTTCAAATTCTATTCACCTCTTGATTCACTTACTTTACTAATATTATATATTACAGGTATTTTTATTGAAAGTAATATTGTCAGAATAAAATAAAAAACCACCTACCAATAAAGCTCTTTATCAATAGATGATTGATGTTTCATTTGGTGGAGCTAAGGGGGTTCGAACCCCTGACCTCCTGACTGCCAGTCAGGCGCGCTCCCAGCTGCGCTATAGCCCCATATCTAATATTTTGCTGTCACATTTATTAATTATATGACCTAAATAGTTTTTTGTCAATCTACATAATCTTGATAATAAGTGATCTGAGCATCGCCCCATAATCTTTCTAAATTATAAAATTCACGTTCCTCCTCTTGGAAAATGTGAATAATCACTGTTCCATAATCCAGTAATATCCATCTCCCTTCGGCATATCCCTCCCGACGGTTGAGAAAAAGTCCGGCCTCTTTCATTTCTTTTTCCACATTATCAGCAATTGCTTGAGTTTGTGTGCGAGAATTGCCACTACAAATTATAAAAAAATCTGTTAACAGAGAAATCCCGTTTAATTCCAGCAATATAATCTTTTGTCCTTTTTTATCATCAATGGCTTTACATGCCAAAAGAGCTTTTTCCTTACTCTCCATCTCCATCTTAATGCTCCATACCCCCCATAGATAATAGATGCGCATTCCTTGCTTGTACAGTCAAAGGATGTATTAACATTTTCTTTCTCAGCACATATTGCAGTGTACTGTCAAAAGCCAAGAGTAACCCCTTGTCCAAATCATCTTCGCATATCTTCCGCAATTCGTCAACACCTGCATAATTACGGCTAGGTTCAATCAAATCAGCCAAAAATACAAGCTTCTCCAATAATGTCATCCTTTCATGACCCGTAGTATGAAAATGAATCGCCCGTAAAATCTCTTCATCGGCAATCTGTAAATCACGCCGACACAAAAAAGCCCCCACAGGTCCATGTAGAAGATCAGGCTGCACTTCCTCCGCTTTATAGATAATCAAGTTATGTGCTCCGGCTATTTTTAAAAGCTCTTGACCGGATAAATCTTTAGCAAAATCATGTAATAAAGCAGCCAACCAAAGCTTTTCCATCATTTCCTCATTTATACCCAGCTTTTCCCCCATTTTCATCGCTGTTTCTACAACATTCTGGGTGTGCATATATCTGACCGGACTTAGTCTAGCTTTAAGAATATTAACATAATAATTCTTATCCATCCCTTTACCTCTTCCCCAATAATATTAAACAAAAACCCCCTTTATGAACCAGGGGGCTAAATTACTTTATCTTTATTCTCGTGCTTTGGCTTCATTGACAGTAAGAGGTCTGCCATTGAACTCTTTACCATCCAGTTCAGCAATCATCTTTTCCGCATCTTCATCAGCCACTTCTACAAACCCAAATCCTCTGGAACGGTTAGTCTCCCTTTCTTTGATAATCCGACTGCTAACAACCTGACCATATTCACTGAAATAGGCGGTTAAATCATCGGGAGTAGTCGCCCAGGGAAGATTACCAACATACAAAGTTTTTACCAATTTCCTTTCA
This sequence comes from Clostridiales bacterium DTU073, assembly GCA_001512665.1. GTDB lineage: Bacteria > Bacillota > Peptococcia > DRI-13 > DTU073 > DTU073. The sequence goes on along the minus strand of LFSF01000002.1, from coordinate 27,571 downwards.
CCTCGCTCACCTTCGAAATGCCAACCTGTCTTTATTATGTGTTAAACCCCACTAATTATACTTTTCTATAAACCCAAGTCTGCGCCTAATTAATTCTTATATAAGTTGTTCTTATAAATAAAATTCTCTACCTCAACAGGGAGTAAATATTTAATCGTCAAACCCTTTTTTACCTTTTCGCGAATATCCGTAGAAGAAATGGCCATAGCCGGGACTTCTAACGGAATTATTTTTTGCAAATGATTAACTGTTAACTTTTCTAACAGTTTATCTCTTAAAGCACCTAAATCAAACCCCGGACGTGTAGCCGCAATAAAAGTACAGCATTCAAGTAACTCTTCGACACTCTTCCAGTTTACTATTTCCAAAATAGCATCAGCACCGGTAATAAAAAAAAGCTCGCTTCCTTCTTCCATTTTACTACGAAAATATTTTACCGTGTCTATAGCGTAAGATTCTCCGGGCCGATCTAATTCCACCCGGGAAACTTCAAAATAAGGATTCCCGGAAGTCGCTAATACTGTCATTAAATACCGCGCTTCTTTATTACTGATCACTTTGCCCTTTTTATGCGGAGGTTGACCCGAAGGCACAAAAATAACCTTTTCCAGTAAGAATTTTGACCTTGCTGTCTCCGCCGTAACTAAATGCCCTTGATGAATAGGATCAAAAGTGCCACCCATTATGCCAATTCGTTTTTTTCTTTGTAAGTTAATAATTTCATTAATGCCCATGATCTCTCCATAATTATAATTTTTTATAGTATAGCATTTACTATAATTTAAGAACAGCTAGAAAAATTTTTACATAACATATAATAAAAAAAGGTGAGTGCAATGCGACTTTTATTTAAAAAGCTATTTTGGCTAATAAAATCAAGACTTTATTGGCTTGGAGTTCATAAGTTACTCTATTATAAATTACGCAATTTTTTACGTTAATGTGCTTTCTCACCCTAAAATTATTTTCTAATCTGCCCATGTCCATAAATAATATGTTTTACTGTAGTCAATTCCTTTAACCCCATAGGACCACGCGCATGAAGTTTTTGCGTACTTATACCGATTTCTGCACCATAACCGAACTCAAATCCATCCGTAAACCTGGTGGACGCATTAACATATACAGCAGCAGCATCAACGCCTTGTAAAAATGTCCTAGCATTACTATAACTTTCCGTAATAATGGCTTCAGAGTGTTTTGTTCCATAGTGTCGAATATGAGCCATCGCTTCTTCTAAACTGTTTACTACCTTGATGGCTAAAATTAGATCGAGAAACTCACTCCTGTAATCATCTTCCGTAGCCTCCTTAGCTTGTGGGACAAGCTCTCGGGTTAAAGAATCACCTCTCAATTCTACACCTAACTCCAGCAGTTTCGTGGATAATTGTGGTAATATATGTGGTGCTACTCTCTCATGAACAAGTAAAGTTTCCAGAGCATTACAAACACCCGGTCTTTGTGTTTTGGCATTAATCACAATTTCCGCCGCCATCTGCAAATCAGCTTCACAGTCCACATAAATGTGACAATTACCTATACCTGTTTCAATAACAGGTACAGTAGCATTTTCCATAACTGAACGAATTAATCCCGCTCCACCCCGAGGAATTAAAACATCAAGATATTGATTCATTTTCATCAGCTGTGTAGTTACTTCCCGCTGCGTATTCTCGATTAGTTGAATACAGGCCTTCGGCATGCCCGCCGCCTCAGCAGCACCGGCAATGACTGCCGTTATCGTCTTATTGGACTGTATAGCATCCGAACCACCTTTTAAAATTACCGCATTACCTGACTTCAAACAAAGTCCGGCTGCATCTGCTGTCACATTAGGTCTGGCTTCATAAATAATGCCAATAACACCAAGCGGCACACGCACTCGTCCAACCTCTATATCTTGTGCTCCTTTCCAAATCCTCTCAACCTGACCCACAGGATCTTCTAAAGCAGCAATAACCCGTAAGCCTTCAGCCATATCCTTAATTCTGGCAGGAGTTAAGGTCAAGCGATCCAAGAGAGCTTTATTCATCCCTTGCTTTTTCGCCGCCAGAACATCTTGTTCATTAGCTGATAATATTAACTCTTCTTGATCTACTAAAGATGAAGCCATTGCTAAAAGTGCTTGGTTCTTTAAATCTGTAGAAACCATTCCCAGCTGAAAAGCCGCTTCTTTTGCCAGTTCGCCTTTCAAAATTAATTCTTCATTTAACAAAACAAACACCCCCTGTTTGTCTAAACTATACTTTCAAGGTTAAATTATCGCGATGAATAACCTCATCATAATCCTTATGTCCGAGAATTTTATAAATATCTTTACTTTGACATCCCTTAAGTTTATTTATTTCCTTTGACGCGTAGTTAACGATGCCTCTTGCTATTTCTCCGGATTGTCCGATTATACTGACCACATTACCACGTTGGAAATCACCTTCCACCGCAGTTATACCACTGGGCAACAAACTCTTTCCTTTTACCACAAGCGCTTTTTCTGCTCCGCTGTCCACAAAGAGCCGACCCTTTACCTTAGAACCAAAAGCAATCCATGCCTTCCTAGTTTTCAAGCGATGATGCTCCCGTGGAATAAATAAGGTCCCGGGGTTTATTCCTTTAATAGTTTCTCTGATTACACCCTCCCTCGAGCCATTCGTTACTAACATCGGTATGCCTGAATTACTGGCTATCTTCGCCGCTTCAAGCTTCGTTACCATTCCACCACTACCTAATTTAGTCTTGGTTCCCCCGGCTTGTTCAATTATTTCCGGAGTAATCTCCTCAACAACCTTTATTAATTGAGCTGTCTCATCATCTCGTGGGTCAGAGGTATATAAACCATCAATATCCGAAAGAACAATGAGCAAATCTGCATCAATCAATCCAGCAACAAGAGCAGCCAAAGTATCATTATCACCAAATTTTATTTCTTCATAAGCGACTGTATCATTCTCATTAATAATTGGTGTTACCCCTAATCTTAAAAGTGTTAATAAAGTATTACGGGCATTCAAAAATCGATCTCTGTTGGCCAGATCTTCTCTGGTCAGTAATACCTGAGCTACAGTTTTACCATATTCACTAAAAAATTTTTCATATAAATGCATTAAAATACCCTGTCCAATAGCGGCTAAAGCCTGTTTTTCAGGGATATTTTTCGGTCTTTCCTCAAAATCCATTTTACCCATGCCTGCACCAACAGCCCCTGAGCTTACAAGGATTATTTCCAACCCCTGATTTTTTAAATCAGCCAACTCCCTAACCAATCTTTCCATCTGATATAAATTCAATTTCCCATTGGCATAAGTCAAGGTACTACTGCCTACTTTAACGACGATACGTCGTGCTTCCCGCAAAAATGTCCAGCTATGATCTTCCATAAAATAATCACCTTTTCTATGTATCACTATGCGCTTTTATCTTCATATTATCATATATACCTTCCTGCGGATTGATGATTACCATTTGTCCTTCTTGTAAACCTGAGGTAATTTCCTGTAAAGACTCAGAAGATAAACCTATTTCTACTACACGCCTTTTGGCAATCCCATCTTCATAAACAAAGACATAATTTTCTCCATCCTGTTGTACTATTGCTTCCTTGGGTACTACCAACGCATCAGATTTCTTATCTAAAAGAATATTGACATTAACCGTATAACCGGGTTTTAGTTCCTCGGTCATTTCTTCTAAAGCTATTTTTAGTTTTACTTTACTCTCCGGTCCTGCAGAAGTCTGTTCCACCTCAGCCAAAGGGGCAATTTGGGCTACATGTCCCCAATAAGTTTTGCCTTTTAAAGCTTCACTATATATTTCTACAGGCTGTTCTTCTTGCACTTTTATAGCGTCATATTCATTAACAAAAGCTATTACCTCTAAATTATCCGTTTTCCCTATGCTAAAAAGGAACTTGTCCTTATTTACCGGTTCACCACGATTAACCGCCATTCTCAATACAGTACCTTCAAAGGGACTAGTGATCACTGTATTAGCCAAATTTTCCCTCGCTTCTTGAACGGTTAAACGTCCTTTGTTTACTTCACTTTCTAGAATATTCAAATTAATCGCCTTAATCTGATTCTCTAAATCAACTACAACAGTTCTGGCTGCTTCCACATCATTAAACGTAACCAATTCTTTAGCATACTGCTGTTCCAACAATTCTAACTTTTCCCGTGCTTCATCTCTCTTATTCATAAGATACACTTTATTGCTAACTGCCTGTAAATACTCATTTTCCAAAAGAGCTAAAGTATTCTCCGCTTTACCAAGTTCCCGCAAAGCAATACTATTATCTAATAAAAGAATAGCCTCTCCAATAGTAACTCTGGAACCTTCATTTTTTCGGATTTCCTTCACAATAGAGTTTGTCCCCGCATAAAAATCCTGCTGTTTAATACACTGCAAAATACCGCTAGTATTAATTTCAGCGGTGAATTCCTGTTTTTCTACAGGTACTACATTTACCGTCGGAAGATTTTTATTTATAAGAAAAGACCAAGAAAAATAGGTTATAATAAAAATACTGGCAATTACCGTAACACCCAGTCCTAATTTTACTTTTTTATTAAAATACTTAACTTGTAAATTCAAGACTATCGCCTCACTTTTTGGGCAAATATGCCCTTCCTTTCCTATTATAGCAAAAAAGGCAAAAAATAAATACAAGTTCTCGGAACATTATTTATTTAATTTCGTCAATTTTTTAAAAAGAAACCGACAAAAAAAATTAATTAACCCGTATAGCTTTAAATATAAATATATTATCAAAAGAAAACTTATGCTATAATCAGCAGTGATACAAAGGAGCAATAAACATAAAGGAGTAAACTAAAACCTATGACTAAATCAGTAACTATTCCTGAACTCATCAAAGATTTAAACTTAGAAGTAATCTACAAAGGAAACCAAAAAAATATTTCTATTAAAACTAGTGATGTTAACAGACCCGGCTTACAACTGGCTAATTTCTTTACTTACTTTGACGAAGGAACTTCAGAACGCCTACAAGTAATAGGCTTAATAGAACTGGCCTTTCTTAACGAACTAGATGCAAAAACACGTAAAGAAAGATTAGATAAATATTTCAGTTACCAAATACCCTGTGTCATTCTTTGCCGCGGCATGGATCCAATCCCGGATATGAAAAAAGCCGCCATAAAATATGAGCGGCCTCTGCTTAAATCTGAATTAATAACCACTGAATTTATCAATAATGCTTCCAATTATTTAAATAGCAAATTGGCTCCTCAGATGACCCAACATGGTGTCTTGGTAGATGTTTATGGAACCGGAGTTCTGCTAATTGGAGAATCCGGCATAGGAAAAAGCGAAACTGCCCTCGAACTAATCAAAAGAGGACATCGACTCGTCAGTGATGATGTGGTTAATATTAAAAAAGTAGCCAGTAAACGCCTAATTGGGGAAGCACCGGAAGTACTTCGGCACTTTCTGGAAATTCGCGGAATTGGTATAATTGATATTAAAGCCATGTATGGTATCGGGGCAATTATCAATGCTAAAGCAATAGACCTGGTCATCGAACTTGTTCCTTGGGAAAAAGAAAGCTTCTGTGATAGATTAGGTATTGATGAAACTTTTATTAGTTTTCTTGATGTAAATGTGCATAAAATAACAATTCCCATTAAACCGGGACGTAATCTCGCTATTATTATTGAAGCTGCCGCTAGAGATTTTAGACTAAAAAGAGCCGGTTATAATGCTGCAGCACATTTAACCGAAAAAATTTTTGGCACGAAAAATAAAAAGTTTAAGCTTAAACATTTTCATAAACTATGACCTTAGCTCCTTAAAACACTACCATTACTAAATGTAATATTTATTATAATTTTGTGTTATAATACTAAAAGCGGAATCGGAAATATTAAATGATTAAATGAATTTAATGCATTAATCACATAAATTTTTAATATTAAGTTTAAATATTAAGCTAAATGGAGGAAAATCATGTTTGATTCACTGGACATTTCATATTTACCTTTAGATTATATTATGATCCCGAGTCAGATTATTCTGGCCTTTGTAGCTATATATTTCTTTATTCTCGGAGTATCAGGGTTAGTTCAATTTCGAACACCAAACCATTATCAGCCACAAAAAAAGTTTTCTGTAATTGTTCCTGCACATAATGAAGAACTTGTTATTGGTCCACTTATTGATAATCTAACTTCCTTAAATTACCCTAAAGAATTATATGATGTTTTTGTCATCGCTGATAATTGTACTGATTCTACGGCTAGTATCGCCAGAGCACACGGGGCTTTGGTTTATGAAAGAACAAACCATGAACAAAAAGGCAAAGGTTATGCTCTTGAATGGTTTTTTGCTAAACTTTATAATTCCCCAAAAAAATATGATGCCGTAGTGATCTTTGATGCTGATAACTTAGTTCACTCCGATTTTTTGCAACATATGAATAACCGTCTCTGTGAAGGTGCAAAAATCGTCCAAGGATATATTGATGCTAAAAACCCTCAAGATACCTGGGTAACTGCTTCATTTGCCATGTCTTTCTGGGTAGCTAACCGCATGTTGCAAAAAGCTAGATATAACCTAGGACTCTCCAATTATTTAGGTGGTACAGGAATGGTTATTTCCTTAGATGTCTTACGCGAAATCGGTTGGGGTGCTACTTCTCTGACGGAAGACTTAGAGTTCAGTCTTAAAGCTCTGCTTAGCGGCTATAAAACTACTTGGGCTCATGAAGCTATCGTTTATGACGAAAAACCACTGACTTTTAAACAGGCTTGGAAACAAAGAAAACGTTGGGCTCGTGGTCACGTGGAACTCTTTAGAACCTATACTTTTCGTTTAATCAAAGAAGCGATCCGTAAAAGAAGTATTGTCCTCCTTGATTCGACTATGCTGGCTATCCAACCTTTGCTGGTAGTTTTTATGGGGCTTTTCACCATTATTGGTTTAATAGATCTATTTATCGCTGACATTTATACACCTATTTTTAAATACATCTGGCCTCCCCTGGTTTGGGAATTAGTCAGTGTGCTGCAACTAATTTATCCTTTTTTAGTAATGTGGATGGATCACTTACCCCGCAAAGTTATCAAATGGATGTTCCTTCATTTTCCCATTTTTGTGTATAGCTGGGTACCCATTGTCTTCCTTTGTTTCTTTGGGAATACGCGAGTATCCTGGTCACATACGCTGCATACCAGAAGCATCAGTTATGCAGATATACTTAGGCAAAGATAGATAAAAAAATGCAGCCTAATATGTACAAAAGCTCGAAAGAAATTTCCGAGCTTTTTTGTATCACAATATTTTTGCATCATACTTTTTGGTATCACACTATTTACGTATAACTTACTTGGGCAGATATTTTTTTAACAAAAACAGCAAAGGCAATCCAATTAAGTAACAGGATAAAAATTGCCCTATACCTACATAAAGCATACTGGTCAATAATGGATATCCTAAAGTATAATATAAAACATAGGCAATAATTACAGCATTAACTAATACCGGCGGCAATGGAGCCAATAAAGGGCTGGGCATTTTACTGGTTAAAAATGCGGCAATAAGTGTAGCGAGACTACCAAAAACCACATCAATAATCCCCAGCCCTCCGTATATATTAGCAATAAAACAGCCCAAAAACAGTCCCATAACACTTTCCGGAAAGATAAAAGGTAATACAGTAAGCGCTTCGGAAATACGTACCTGTGTAAGCCCGTAACTAAGAGGGGCAAAAACAACGGTAACTACCGCATATAAAGCTGCAATAACACTAACTCTTACAACCTTACTTGTCTTCATATCTCAACTACCTTTCATACGTCCATTTTACATAATATTCTATTCTTAGTTAATTTTTCATAAATTATAGATTATTAAAAAAGGGAAACGCTATACTTAATAAGAATATTAAGTATATACAACTTATAAAAAATAAATTATTAGTCCCAAAAGGAGGGGCATTTATGACATCATATAAAGTAAAAATGGATATAAGCCAGAACATTCCCTTTTTACGTTTTTTTGTCTGTGTTCTCTTTTTTCCCTGTTTTTTCTTAATGGATACAAGTATATCCCCAAACCTTTACTACATTGCCTTAATCACAGTATTATACTCTGTTCTTCTGCTTGTTTTACCCCAAATCAATAATACTCTGAATAAATCATACCCCATTGCAGCTGTCTTTGACCTGCTTTTCATCTCTCTTTTTATTTTTTTCGAAAAGAAATATACTTTAGCCTTTTCTTTATTTTATCTCTTTCCTATTATTACACTTGCCATTAATAATAAAACTTTTTGGACTTATGTCATTACTACTTTAGCAAGTTTTGCGTATCTTTTAGTCTGCATATTGAATAATCAAACATTACCTCCTATTATACTACAAATTATTATTTTCTATATCCTTTCTTTTTATGTGACAACTCAAGCGCAAAATTTTCATAAATCCTGTTTTCTCTTAGCTAATCTTGATACTCTAACTAAAATACATAATCGCCGTTTTTTTAATAATAGTATGAACTCACTTATTAGTAAAAATATCCCCTTTTCTTTAATTCTTATTGACTTAGATAATTTTAAAATGCTCAATGATACCGAAGGGCATAGTCATGGTGATTACGTCTTAAAAATAATTGCTAATATTATGAAACAATATACCAGAAACACAGATGTTATTGCCCGCTTTGGCGGCGATGAATTCGCCATAATCCTTCCCGAAACCAGTAAAGAAAAAAGTAAAGCTATTGCGGAAAGAATCCGCAATAGCGTCATGGTTAATCCTAAATTCATTCCTTATGCTCAAGTAAGCCTTTCTATGGGTATATCCGCCTATCCAAATGATGGTCATACCATGAACGAAATTATAGAAAAAGCTGATGAAGCCCTCTATATAGCTAAATCCAGAGGAAAAAATTACATTCATCTTTACAAATAAGAGGTGGCACGGGGACGTTTCTCCTGCCACATTCACCTAAGCTTATTTTTATTTCTACTTAATGTGGCAGGAGAAACGTCCCGCGCCACCCATCCCTCTACCTCCAATCAAAAAAAGGGACATAATGCAAAATAAGGGGACACACCGCTTGCAGCGGAGTGTCCCCTTTCCTTAACTAAATATCACCAATAATTGTTTTCCAATGTGGCAGGAGAAACGTCCCCGTGCCACATATTATCTGATTTGGATTAAAACTGATAAGCTAACATTAGTAGCCAGATTGGTTACCGTAATTCTATAGGTACCGGGGGGGGGACTAGCCTACCGTTATTATCTCTTTGATTCCAAGTGTTTTCAATAACCTGAGTTCCTCCGGGAAAGATCGTAATCAATCTTGTTGCCTGAGCAAAAGAGCGTCCTTGTGAATAACGCCAAACAACAGTCCCTGAAGCATTGGTTGCTGTGATTTCTACAATTTGGCTGGTCCGATAGCGAAGGGTTATTTCGTCATCAGTAATATTAGTCTTGGCAAGAGTAATTCTCACAACTTCTCCCCTGTTATAGACACGCTTATTGGTAAAAAGAACATGTCGTAATCCTCTGCCTACTGCTGTTGCAACAGGTATGCCCGCAGGAGGTGTTGGTGCTTGTGTACAAGTAACACCTAAAGCACGCCAAGTTTGAACCCTTACTACACCAGTTACACTAAGGCCTTGTTGACGTTGAAACTCTCTTACCGCTCTCTCTGTTCTTGCCCCAAAAATAGCATCAATAGGGCCACGATAAAAACCTCTGTCTCTAAGCAAAGTCTGCAATAATCTCACGGCCGGTCCCCTGCTGCCGACTCTGAGAACAGGGCAGAAAAATTGCTGAGTTGGAGGTTCAGGTTCTGGTTCTGGTTCCGGCTCCGGTTCCGGTACACGGCAATCAACGCCTAAAGCTTCCCACGTCCGTACATCTGCAATACCCGTTACTGGCAATCCTCTCCGGGTTTGCACTAATCTAACCGCTGCCTCTGTCTCCGCTCCAAAGATTCCATCTATAACACCCGGATCTGCACCCGCATCTCTTAAAAGCGTCTGTAATCTTCTGACAGCAGCACCTCTGGAACCACGCTGTAAGCGCGGGCAACGACCGGTTGCAGGAGGTGTTGGCGGTGTTGGCGGTGTTGGAGGAGCACCATCTGCTACGGGAATGGTTAAAACTTGCCCTACAAAAATTAAGTTTGGATCAGAAATATTGTTAGCACGCACGATTGCCTGTACTGTAGTCCCAAATCTTTGTGCTATCGCCGCTAAGGTATCACCTGGCTGGACAACATATTGCATAAGGCTCATCTCCTTTAAAAAGAAATTCTCTGCCTTATATCATATGTGTCAAGTCCTTGTTTGGTTATTTATCGAACCTTATTATTAGCCATATCTACTCCAGATGAAAAATAATACAAAGAGTGGATAAAAAAATGAAGCTAAAGCTAATAAAAGTACTCCCATAGCTCCCTTTTTCTTTTTTTTACGCCATAACCAGACCATATAACTTAATGTATAGATACTTATGAGCAAAACTACAACCAGAAAAAACCCCCTTGCTGCCAAAATGCTCACCCCTTAATGCTGCTAGTGAATATTTCTACTTTAAGACGTCCTCATTTTATGTCTTAATATTTATGAGTAGGAGCAGTCTTCACCATCATCCCGGGCCGACGAATTTTAAATAAGGTTTGGACCTTTACTTCACAATAGGGATATTGTGCTAACCAGGCATAATTAACCCATTCATACCAAGTCCAGAAAAAACCCCTCGTATATTCACCAAAGCCAAAAATATCACTGGTAAATTCCTCCTGTGTTTTTTTAATTAGATGAGTTGCTTCTTGGGAAATAAACGTACTGATATAATTCTCCAGTTCCTGTCGTAATTCACCGTTTTCATAATTTCTACCGCTTTGAATAGAAAGAATTTCACCCTCTAATAAAATATCCACTTCAATTACCGTCTTAAACTCATCAGCCTTAATTTTAATCTTAGGATGAGCTCTTTTTTTTATTTCCATCACAATCAAACTACTTTCCGGCTCATGCGGATCAGGGAAAGAAAAAATACTTTTTTTAAAATCCCCGGTTAACATTTGAAAATAGCGCGTTTCTTCTCCATTCAAAAAACCGACTAATTTATCATCCTTAAATACCGCTAAACCGATTAATTCTATCTTGTTCCCTCCCTTCCGAGGAATTTCACCAGGCAGATAAGCCACCTCTTCCTTAACTTTTTCCTCATAGCTTCGGGGTTTTTTCTGCTCAAGCTTAGGATCTTCATCTTCTTTTTCTTTTTGCACACCCACTAGAGCAGTAACTGCTTGTTGCCCCGGTAATTTCAAACCTTGATAAAAGCTATGAATATCCGATTTGTAAATAAAACCGGTTACATCTGAGGAAGTCATAAATATATCAATCTGTCGGGAAGGATATTTTTCGAAAATCAGTCCTTTATTCTTTTCAATAAAATCTCCGGCCTTACCTTTCACCACCATGAGAAAGGTTGTCCTTCTTAAATCTCTGCTTCTAACTAAAGGATTAATGTATTTACTTAATCCTTCCCTGGCCAACTCCTCAGAAATAATAATTCCTCTGTTATGTGCTAATGTTAAACGTTTACTGACAAAAGCACTAACTAACTGCTGTGCACCGTATATAGAAGCAGCTTCTACACTGATAATTTCTGTTGCTTTTTCTGCTTCTCCACCTTCTACAGGATGAGGTATAGCCATTTGATAAGTTACCTTTAAAATATCTTTCTCTCCTTTATCAAAACCCATTAATAAAATATATCCCGTCTCATCAGTTTCTTGGGAACCCCAACATCCCTGGATTAATAACAATAAAGGTATCATTAAACATAACAAGAGAACTCCTTTAATTTTGGGAACCATTTACTTTGTCTTCTCCTTTCCTCAAAATTAAAGCAACCAGTGAAACAAAAATAGGTAGGATAAAAGCAATAATCCAACCATAAACCATCCTAATTTCCCCTTCTAATTTTATCGCTTGTATTAAATCTTCAGGTAGAAAAGCAGTAGTAAAAGTTAAAAGAGTAAGTGCCGGAAGAAGAGGTCGATAAAAAGGTAATTTAAACGTATCTTGCAAAATAATCGCTCCTACCAGTAATCCTGTAGCTATCCACAAAAAAGCTGTAAAAGTCCAAAAAATCACAAAGAAAGCCTCAACACGCTGAAAATAGTGTCCTAAAAAAATACTCCGGCTTAATTGATAAAAGGGAACTAAGGTCTCCGAACCGGTAGGATATGGTAGTACCATTTGATATACCATCACTATTACGATAAAAAAGAACATAATATAACTAATACTAAAAACACCCACATTTTTTAATCTTTGCGGATTAAAAGAAAAATAGCGCACCAAATAGGTCAAAAGCACCACTTCACTAAAAGCTGATGTACCCCAAAGACTGCTCATTAGTACCGGTCCCATCCCTGAACCCATTAACGGAAATAACATTTTTAGGTCAAAATATGGATAAAGAAGTAATAAAACTAAGACTACCCCTATGGATATCAACGGAAAGGAAAAATAGGAACAACGGAAAATAGCTTCAATTCCGTAATAAGCAGCCAACCAAGCCGCTAATAAATATAATAAAGCAAGAATATTTACAGGCGTTTCCGTTAAGACGGTAAGAGTAGAAGCCTCACTAAAAAGCCGCAAAACATTACTTGTGCTAAAAAGAAGATATAAAAATACAATTATATTTATCCCTAATCCTAAAAAAGGGCCAAAAGTTAGTTCGGTAATTTCCGTTAAAGGTTTACCGGGGAAACGCGCCAAAACACCGGCAATAAACAACCAAAAAACTATACTTAATAGACCGCTGAACAATACTACTAACCAACCGGCTGTTAAGCCCCAATCCGTTACCATACGGGGATAACCTAAAAATGCCTTCGCCCCGATTAAAATAATAACAAAAGCAGCAGTTTCCCAATGACCTACCAGAATTTTTTTCATTTTTTCCCCCCTTGCCGGGGATTTTTCAGCCAACCCCGACTTATCTTAGGTTGACGACGCGTATCTAAAGGTTTTAAATAATCGACCCGTCTCTCCATTGACCAAACCGGTCCCCTCAAAATCACATCGGGACCTGTTGTAGTTTTCGGACTAACCGGTGCCAGAAAAGGAACACCAAAGGATTTCATATTAACCATAGAAAGCAGTAAAACAAATAAACCGCCGGAAATACCTAAAATCCCAAAAAATGCAGCTAAGATGGTAAAAATAAAGCGTATACCGCGAAAACCAAAGGAAATGGAAAAATTAGGAATAGCAAAGGAAGCCAGCCCTGTAATAGCAATTACTATAATTAAAATAGGACTGACAATACCTGCCTGTACCGCCGCCTGACCAAGAATAAGTGCACCAACTATCCCAATCGTATTCCCGATTACTCCCGGAACCCGCACTCCCGCTTCCCGAATAAGCTCAAAGGCAAACTCCATCGCAAAAATTTCAAAAATTGTAGGAAAAGGTACTGTAGCGCGAGAAGCAGCAATTGACAAAAGGAGCTCCGTGGGAATCATCTCCTGATGATAATTAACAATAGATACATATGCGGCTGGAGTTAATATGGAAATAAAAAGGGCAAATATCCTCAATACACGTAAAAAATTTCCATAAGGTAACCGTAAGTAATAATCCTCCGCACTATGCATCAGAGAAAAAAGCGTCGCCGGTACAATCAATACCCGGGGACCGCCATCAACAATTATGGAGACATGTCCTTCCACTAAAAACGAAACAACCCTATCCGGTCTTTCCGTGGTCAAAATCTGAGGACTAAACATAAAGGGAGAGTCTTCAATAAACTGTTCTAAAACTCCGGCTACTCCCACATAATCAGTTTTAATAGAAGAAATCCTTTTTTTTACTTCTTCCACTAATTGAGGATTAGCTAAATCCTCTAAATACATGATCGCTACATCTATCCTATTGCGAGAACCTATTTTAAGCATTTCGGTTATTAGATTCTCATTACGCAAAGCTTTTCTAATTAAGCCCGTATTACTGCGCAAAGTCTCATTAAAGGCCTCATGGGGTCCTAGAATAACCTGCTCAACTTCCGGCTTGCCGACAGAACGTCTTTCCCATCCTTTTGTTTCTACTACTAAACACTGAGAACTACCCTCAATAAAGATGGCCGTATTTCCGTAATTAACAAAATCTAAAAGCTGTCGATATTTATTTAAAAGCTTTACATCATGGCCGGGAAGTAAATGTTCTTTAATATATTCCGCAACTTCACCATGCTTAATCTTTACGCCCTCATCCAAAAGCACCATTAAGGGCTTTAAAATAGAATTGTTGATTATATCGGCATTACTAAGACCATCAATAAAAAGTACAAAAGCTTTAAGCGGTTTCTCTAAGGCAATATAAAATTCACGAATAATAATATCTTTGTTTTTAGGAAGAGAATATATTATTTCCAGATATCTTTTATTTACCTCCAAACTGGAATTTACACTTAACTCTTCAAAATCAAAATTCTTTTGTTTTATCTCTTCTTCTATATTCTTTAACTCTTGCTCTTTAACACTTAAGGAAGACTTGGCCACTCGCACCGGTTTTTTTATTTGACAGCGACCATTTTTACGCTTCTTACCACCTGTTCCTTTAACCTTATTCTTGTCATTACCGGTATACTTACTGTCACCATCTCCGTTGCTGCTACCGGTTTCCTTCTCCTTATTTGTCTCCTTACCTTGAGAGGAATTATTATTGTCTGTGATTATAAAATGCTCCCGCTCTTTGCTACCATTGAAGATTAGGATTTTGGCTATGTTTTTCCCTAATTGTTGCAAAAGCTTCAATTAAATTCACCCTTTCATTTTACACTGATAGTTTTTGAAAGTATTGTTAAAATTATGCTTATCGCACTTCCCTCCTCTCATTCATAAAGTATTAATAAAAATTAATAAACTTCTGCATCACAAAAAAGGGGGAATCAGACAATGATGGCTATGTACCAAGCGATTAGAAGCCTGATGATCAAAGCAAAAAATTTGCTTATTGTTTATAATTATCTAATCCAAAATGCTTCTACTGAAGAAGCCTTAATGCTTTTAGATTTAAATAAAAAAACAATAAATAATTCCATCGAGACCTTAGCAAGAATATACAAAAATACCTTTGGTAAGGATTTTAATGATTCTGAAGAAGTTGCAGAAGTTATTCCTGAGCCTGTTGATTTTCCATCAGCAGTACACTGCGCCTTTATCGAAGAAACACAAATCATCCAAATGCTGAAAAATTTGTATCTCAAAACAGACTCCAATGATAAAAACACCTGCTTCAATGCAATGATAGAGCAACAAATAAATGCCTTGAGAGTTATCTATCTCTCTAATAAAAATTAAATTAATGACTTCTAAAAATAGAAACAGGCTGAGCGTAATAATTAATTATTTTTACGCTCAGCCTGTTTTTTTAAATTTATGTTTGACCTGCTCATTAAAGCAAGCACTTCCCTTTATTGTCCTTACATATCATAAAAGAGCGAGAAGCAACAAGAGCTAAAAAAGGAGTTGACCTCTTTATGAACAGTGTATGGGAACAGATTATTGATTTGCCCCTGGGAAAAAGAAAGACCAAACCTAGGGAAACAGGAATAACCATGGTTATTGATAAAGGACTGGGATTAAGAGAATTACATGACCTCTTTGAAGTAGCAGGTGAATACCTTGATTTTCTCAAACTTGGCTTCGGCACTATTCTTCTTTATAACGAAAAACTAATCAAGGCTAAAATTGCCCTCTGCCAAGAATATCAAACCGAAATCTATCTAGGCGGTACCTTGATGGAAATAGCTTTACTTCAAGGCCGTTACGAAACTTATTTAGAACAAGCAGCAAAGTTAGGATTTAAAACCATCGAAATATCTGACGGAACAATCTCCCTTGATGCCCAAAAACGTGCCTATTGCATTAAAAGAGCAGTTAACATGGGCTTTACAGTGCTTACAGAACTAGGCAAGAAATCGCCTCAAGATGCTCTTTCGCCCCAAACGCTCTGGTCACAAGGACAAAAAGATTTAGCTAACGGAGCCTGGAAAGTCATCATTGAGGCACGGGAAAGCGGCAAAGGTATCGGCATATATGATGAGAAAGGTGAAATAGCTGTAGATAAATTAGACAACTTTCTTAAAAACTGTGGTGAACCCAACAAAATTATCTGGGAAGCACCTTTAAAAAATCAACAGGTTAACTTAATCAAAAGGTTTGGTCCGGAAGTCAATCTTGGCAATATTCAACCACATGAATTGTTAGCCCTGGAAGCCTTAAGAGCAGGTCTTAGAGCAGACACCTTACCTTTAGCTAAGACTTTTACTAATAAATACCACTGTTCATAAATTTCTCACAGAGGAGGTAAAGCACGTGAACATAGATCTCTGCTTTACTGCACAAAAACTCACTCCCTCCCTGGTATATGGAAAAAATGTCATTGTTCTTGATGTTTTTCGTACCTCTTCTACGATAATTATGGCGCTGTACCAAGGAGCCACGAAAATACTTCCAGCTCTCAACGCTCAAACCGCCCGGCAATTAAAAAAGGAAACTCCCTCTTCCGTCCTAGGTGGCGAGATAAACTGTTTAAAAATAGAAGGCTTTGACCTAGGTAATTCTCCTCTCGAATATACTCCGGAAAAAATTAAAAACAAAATAGTTATTCTTACCACCACTAACGGTACCACAACTATACATCAAGCCAAAGAAGCCGCTAATATTTATATCGGCTCATTTCTTAACGCTTCAGCTCTTGTCCGAAAATTAGAAACCGACAAGAATGACTTACTGTTGGCCTGTGCCGGTACCCAAGGAGAATATTCCTTGGAGGATGTTTGTTGTGCCGGATATTTTCTTCACCTTTTAAAAAATACTGTCAAGCCTTTTCTTAATGACAAAGCTTTAAGTGCCCTCGCGTTATATCATAGTTTTCAAAAGAACCTCCCCTATTATTTAAGCAGATCCAAAAACGGGCGAACTTTATTATCAAAAGGTTACTGGCTCGATATTGAATTCTGCTGCGCACAAAACTTTTTGCCCACTATTCCCATCTATTCCGATTCTGCCATTATTGACATCAGTGCCTCAAAATAAAAAATAAGAAAAAAGAAAGCGAAAGGAGCAAACGCATGATTAAAGAAATCACCATCCTCCCGGGCAAAGATAAAAATGATCACAAAGAAAATTTTGACCAAATTACCTTAAAAGCAGGAGAAACGATCTCTATTGTCGGTCCTACCGGAAGTGGGAAAACCGCCTTTATCACCGATATAGAACTACTGGCACAAGGAGATACATCTACCGGGCGATATATTCTCATAAACGGAAAAAAGCCCGCGGAAGAAGTAAGATATGATCCTGCACAAAAACCCATTGCCATGATTACTCAAAATACCAAGTGTTTTGCAGACTTAAGTGTAGAAGAATTTTTATATATCCATGCCCGAGCCCGTAAGATCAATAATAAAAAAATTGTAAACGATACGATGAGATTAGCCAATAAATTTACGGGAGAAAAAATCACCCTCCAAAATAAGGTCACTTTGCTATCAGGAGGTCAAACCAGATCCCTCTTAATCGCCGATGCTTTACTCATAGGCGCAGCACCGATTATCCTCCTCGATGAAATAGAAAATGCCGGTATCTTCAAGCAGGAAGTAATTGAAATCATCAAAAGTACCTCCAAAATAATTATCTTTGTAACTCATGACCCGGTTATTGCTCTATTAACCAAAAAACGACTGATTATGAGCAACGGTGGTGTCAGAAAAATTGTTAGTCAAAATGAATCAGAGTCCGGGGCCGCCAAAAACCTTTTGGAATATGACCAAAAAATGGGCGTAATCCGGGAAAATCTCAGGGCTGGTTTCGAAATAACTAAGGAACTAGTCAGTGCAAATTTTGCTTAAAAAAATTTGCATAAAAAATAGAAAAAATTACATTAAAGGTGGTGTAATACTTGAAACTAGTAATAATTGCCGGCCCCCCCTCAACGGGTAAAACAGCCTTAACTAAACAGCTCATTCGCAGATTTCAAAATGAAATGAAGATTGCTTACTTAAAAATAGATGTGGTCAAAGCCTTTGAAGATATTGAACTTCGTAAAGAATTTAATATCCTGACCAAAAAGGTATATTCCGGTGATCTCTGCCCGGACCATGCCGAAGTAATGGTGATGGGTGATGCCATCGAATGGGCAGAAAGTACCAAAGCCGACCTCTTTATTGTGGAAAGTGCCGGACTTTGTTTACGCTGTTCCCCCTATCTTAATCAAGGCTTAGGAATTGTGGTCTTAAGCTCTATCGCCGGTATTCATACACCGGAAAAAATGGGTGCCATGGTTTCCCTGGCCGACATCGCCGTGGTAACAAAAATAGATTTAGTCAGCCAAGCTGAACGAGAAGTTTTGATCCAAAAAATTAAAGAAGTTCATCCGAAAATCATTCTTTTAGAAACCAATGCCCTCCAAGGCACCTCTCTCCAGCGTCTCTACAACCTAATCAAAAACTCCGCAGATATTGATAAAGAAACTCTACAGCTTAAAGGTAACCCTCCCCTTGGAGTTTGTACCATCTGTGTAGGGAAAAAAGAAATTGGTTGGAAACATCATTTCGGTATAGTCAAAAAATTAGATAGCCTTGCGGCTGAATACTTATATCGGGGGGAATAACTGATGTCTTCAACAAATCATTGGTTGCCCCCGGGCAAAAATTGTGGCTTATGCGGAGCCGAGAATTGTAAAAGCTTCCTTCGTCTGCTACAAGCCGGCAAAAAAACGTACGAAGATTGCCCTTATTTTCACAAAAGAGCAAAGAAAGAACAGCAAAAAAAACATGATGAACTTAAAGAAGCTACCTATTCACCTTATGACATTTTGGGCAACCCCTATGACTTCATCCTCAACCCTTTACCGGGGGAAATATCTGCGCGTAAAATCGTGCTCCCCTTTCGTAGTGATCTCGTTGAAAAAATGGAGATTATTCCGGGAGACTTGGTCCTGGGCAGACCTATGGGCGCAGGTTGTCCCATTCCCCATGTACTTAAAGTAATTAAAGCCGAACCGGTCACCGGACTTCTCTATACTTGGGTAGTAGGTCCCCAATACTCTCGTGAACGACAAGTCAAAGATGTAGTTGCTTATCACATGATAGGTTTTGAAGGAATTGCCACCGCCGTTCGCAAAGAACCTGTCTTTGGTTCACGCATGACTTTCCTTCCCGGTTTTTGTATGATGAACCTTAACCATACCGGGCTTATCAATATGGTGCTGGAAAAATCTTGCGGTTATCATGTTCGGATTGAAGATATTCGCATCCTTGCTCAAAAAAATAATCAACAAACAAATGTTCCCAATGTTTATTCTTGACGAACAGATGTTCGTAATATATACTAAAATACACGTCTCACACCCTTTTAAGGAGTTGTGTATTTTATGAAAAAAACTATTTTTTTAGTTGATATGAATGCCTTTTATGCCAGCGTAACCCAAGTTTTAGAACCGGAACTTGCGGATCAACCCTTACTTGTGGCCGGCAATCCGGAAAAGCGCCATGGCATCATCTTAGCCGCAAGCTATGAAGCAAAAAGAATGGGCGTCAAAACAGGGATGCCCATCTGGGAAGCCTTAACCTACTGTCCTCAAGCAATTTTACGTCCTCCTAATTTCCCGGCCTATCTTGATTTTTCTAACCGTATAATGCTATTATTACGTGAATTTAGTCCATTAGTCGAACCATATAGTATTGATGAAGCCTTCGTGGATATGACCGGTACAGAAGGGTTATGGGAATCCCCCGTAAAAGCTGCTCAAACCATCAAAAAACGCATCAAAAACGAAATAGGTATCCTTTGCTCCGTGGGTATCGGGCCGTGCAAAGTTGTGGCTAAAATGGCGGCAGAACTACAAAAGCCTGACGGGCTTACCGTCCTTACAGTGGAAGATCTGCCGCAACGTCTTTGGCCTCTACCCATTGAGGAACTTTTCGGGGTAGGCAGACGGATGAAACA
This sequence comes from Clostridiales bacterium DTU073, assembly GCA_001512665.1. Classification (GTDB taxonomy): domain Bacteria; phylum Bacillota; class Peptococcia; order DRI-13; family DTU073; genus DTU073. The sequence continues at coordinate 7,567 of LFSF01000002.1, read as the reverse complement.
GCACCTCCGAAATATGGGCATCCGCACAATTGGAGACTTGGCACAAACTCCCGTAGATTTACTCACTCATAGATTTGGCATCATCGGCACCCGTCTCCACGGATACGCTCACGGCATAGATCCCAGTCCTGTCGATCCTCATTCACTGGATACAGTTAAGAGTATCGGACACCAAATTACCCTGCCCAAAGACTATACCAAAATAGGAGAAATAAAAGTTGTCCTCTTAGAACTGGCTGACGCAGTCTGCCGTCGAGCCAGACTAGGAAATTATCAAGGGAAAACCGTATCCCTTTATGTAAGGGGTGCTGACTTTACAGGTCTGCACCGCTCCGCTTCCTTAACTAAGCCTACTGCTCTCCCTTTACCTGTTTATCATTTAGCACTAAAACTTTTACAAAGGTGGTGGCCAAAAGATAAACCCATCCGGCTCTTAGGGATTAGCCTAAGTAACCTTAATTACAATAAAGGCCAACAACTAACTTTTTTTTTGCAAGAGGAAAAACTTTATACCACGATTGATAAAATTAAAAATAAATACGGAGAAAAAAGCCTTTTACGCGGCAGCTTCCTCCTAGAAGCAGGAGTTTTCTACAAGGATAATCATTTCAACAAATAAATTCATATGATAATAGGACAACAGTTTTATTTTCTGATCATTTACTAGGAGGTTAAAAATATGGACAAATGGTGTTGGACAATTAAAAACTATGCACCCTCAAAAATTGCTGCAATAAAAGAAACACCTTCGCCGGAATCATGGATTTATCTGCATCGTGGTCAAAAAGAAGCAGAAATAAAACAACAAACCACCTTTTGCCTAAAAGAGTATTCTGAAAATAAAAAAACAACATAATAAGAAGCAACCCAACAATACCGGCGCGGTACAAACACCGCGCCACCATTTTCAGAAGACAAAACTGATAATTTTTTTTTTCTAAGAGATAATAAGAAGGTAATAAGGAGAGGTGAAAAATGATACCATTACGAGATAGCACTCGCTCACAGCATTTCCCACTAGTAACCGTGATTTTAATTGCTCTCAATTTATTTATCTTTCTACAACAATCCCTTAGTACACCTTTACAAATGGAATATATGATTTTACACTATGGTTTTACTCCTGCCTTACTTACGGAAAGAGTAGAAGCACTCTCTTTGTTAGGATTTCTGTATCCACCACTCCTTACCGCAACTTTCTTACACGGCAGTTGGTTTCATGTTATCTCTAATATGCTTTTTTTGTGGATATTCGGTGATAATATCGAAGACCGCTTGGGGCATTTCCGCTTCCTCCTCTTTTACCTTATCTCCGGGATTGCCGCAAACTTAATATATTATCTGACTGCAATTAATTCCCCTATCCCTCTGGTTGGAGCTAGTGGAGCCATTGCCGGTATCTTGGGAGCTTATTTTATTACCTTTCCAAAAGCTAAAATTACCACACTTATTTTTGTGTTTATCTTTGTAACTATCCGGAAAATACCGGCCACCTTTTTTCTCTTCTTTTGGTTTGTTATCCAAATCTTTAACGGCATCCTAAATGCCGGAACAACAGGCAGTTCTGTGGCCTGGTGGGCTCATATAGGTGGCTTTATTGTCGGTTTACTCCTCATGCCACTGCTGAAAAAGAAAAACAGGTATACTTATACCTGATTTTCAAAAATCTAGTAGTATTACTAACTACGGATTATCTTAGGGCATCTCCTTAGTTTTCAATCCCCTTTCTAGCCTCTACCCCTTTTGTTTGGTAATAATGTTTAATTTCCTTCATCTCCGTAACCAAATCCGCACGCTCAATTAATTCGGGCGGGGCTCCTCTACCGGTAAGTACCAGTTCTACATGCTCACCTTTATACTTTATTAAATCTTCAACCTGTGCCCAAGTCACTAGGCCAAAATGAAGAGCCACATTAATTTCATCCAAGATAACCAAATCATATTCTCCACTTGTTACAACTTCCTGTGCTCTGGCCATTCCCTTAGCAAGCAAATCTAAATATTCCTGCGGTGGTTTTCCCGGTGGAAAAACCACCGCTTTTTTGGCCCATTTAGCTAATTCTTCTTCAGGCATACTTCCTTCTTTAATTAAAAAGAAAGGTTTCCCGATTGTCTCTAAACATAAATTCTCCGAAAGATGCGGAAGAATTCGATGCTCACTATAAACCTGTTCTTTCATAAATTGAAGAATGAATACCCTCTTCCCCGCTCCTAGTGCACGTAAGGCTAAACCTAATGCTGCTGTAGTCTTGCCTTTACCTTCTCCCGTATATACTTGCACATATCCTTGAACAGACACTTCTAAACTCCTCCTCTTCGAATCTAACCTTTAAACTTGATCCGTTAATTTACGGCTTATAAACAACCGGGCCTACGCGTTTATGCTCACTTCCGAGGTGAAATCTATCAATTATCTCCTTATCACGTTCAGTGACCTGTCCCGTAGTGATATATTCATCAATCGCTTGATAGCTGACACCCATTTCTGCTTCATCAGTCTGACCTTCAAAAAGCCCCCCGGATGGAGCCTTTTCCAAAATACTCTTCGGGGCATTTAGATATTTCAAAAATTCATAAACCTCCGTAACGGTCAAATCAGCAATAGGATTAAGATCATATGCCCCATCGCCCCATTTTGTGAAATAACCCATAAAGATCTCACTCCTATTACCTGTCCCCGCTACCAAGCGTCCCTCACTGGCTGCTACCGCATAAAGTGTAATCATCCTTAACCGTGGCGCAATATTAGCTATAGCCGATTGAGTAGGTGTAGTGATTTGCTTTAAGTTATCCAGCACCAGCTCCTTTTGTGCAGTAAGATCAATTATCCGTGTTTCAATATCAAACTGCTTGGCCAACTCTAAACCGTCCTCCTTATCCAGACCAAAATTCCGTTTAGCCGAGCAAGGCATAATTATCCCCACAGTATTTGCACAAGCTGCTTTACAGAGGATACCCACCAAGGCACTGTCCTTACCGCCACTGTTTCCAAAAACTATACCGGATGCTCCGCTTTTTTTAAGTACATCCTTAATAAATGATACTCTGTTGGCAAATTCTACTTGATAATCTCTCCGCATACTAATATTCCCCCTCTTGCATAATAGTGTTCCCCCTCTTGTATCATATAGCTAGCACAGTTTGTTTTCGCTTTAATTATACAATCACAATAATGTGTCCGTCAAAATTAATATAAGTTAGTTATTATAAATAAATTATAAAAACATTCAATTTTAGTTTGGGGTATTGTAATAAAGCGGAATTAGGTAATATAATTAATCAGAACAAAAATTAAGTTTTATCTTTTATTTTAGGAGGCTGAGGCCTATGAAATTTATAGTCAAAAAAAATTATGATGAGGTTAGTAAAGCGGCAGCTGAGATCTTCATTATTTTTCTACAAAATAATCCTAAAGCTGTTCTTGGTCTGGCTACAGGTAGTACTCCTTTAGGGTTATATAGTGAATTAATCAAGGCATATCAGGAGGGAAGCATTGATTTTTCTGAGGTTAGAACTTTTAATTTAGATGAATATGTAGGTTTATCTGCAGAGCATGAAAATAGTTATAGCTTTTATATGAAAAGTAACCTTTTCAATCATATCAACATTAAAAAAGAAAACTATCATATCCCGTCAGGAACGGAAAAAGACTACGCTATTTACTGTGCTGAATATGAAAAAATGATCGATTCTGCCGGTGGAATAGATCTGCTTTTGTTAGGTGTGGGTGAAAATGGTCACATCGCTTTTAATGAACCCAGTACCAGGTTATACTCTACTACTCATATAATCGATTTATCTGAAGATACGATTAAAGTAAATTCACGCTTTTTTCAAAGTATAGATGAAGTTCCCAAACAAGCTATTACCATGGGTATTGGCACGATAATGAAAGCTAAAAAAATAGTATTATTGGCAACGGGAAGAAAAAAAACAAATGTTATTAATAAATTAATTAATGAAAGGTATATTACTACTGAATTTCCCGTTTCATTTCTTAGGGCACATAGAGATGTAACAGTAATTGTGGATGAAGAAGCTGCAAACTTCCACAATGATAAATACTAATCAACTCAGCCGGAACCGAAAACGATAGTGCCATGGTTCCGGTGGTAATCTACATAGTTCGAAAAAATTTTTGCTCCTCTCTTCGCTAAATTAATCCAAATGGCCATGTCGCGCAGTAGGGAATATCTGGCCGATGCTACTGCTGCCCGCACTTTAGGCTATCCTTTAGACCTTGCTTCAGCCTTAGAAAAACTCGCAAGCTATCAGAACCCCCAGCAAGTGCAGCAAAAGGGTTTTGCCAACGAAGCCACGGCGGGATTATTCATCATAAATCCTCTGACAAAAAAATTTAACATAAATTCAGCCTTCAGCACCCATCCGCCGATAAAAGAACGTATTAATTTACTTAAAAATATGTAAAAAGAAAAGGACGACTTAACTAAAGCCGTCCTTTCTTCTTAATACCTATTAATATCTAACTATAGGTTCTACTGATGTACGTGCTTTTCTGCCACTACGTATGCCCTTATCATTATTTGCAACAGTTTTCCCCGCCAGAGCTTTAGCAGTAATCTCATCTAATCCTGACGGTGCTTGTCTTTCTAATTGTTGCCTCAATAATTCCGTTGCATATCTTTCAAGTATTGTTCTTCCTAAGTTCTCACCGTATTTTAATCCTTCCACAAGTTCATTATATCTCTTTCTATTTATCCGTATCTTACCAAAAGTACTATTGATTACTACTTCTACATCATTGTTTAAAACAAAACCTGTACTCTTTTTATTAGTTTTGTTCATGATAATCACCATCCTTCTGTGTTCCGACTCCTTGAACTAATTCATCTAACTCATTACATAATTGAATATATTCCGGGAAAATTGTATCAACACCTTGTTTAATGATACCTAATTTCTCATTAAGCTCGCCTAACTCGATCATGCCGTTAATTACTAAAGAATTATGCATCAACTTAGCTAATTTCTTCATTTTTTCCGGCGAAAAAGATTTACCCTTTATCCTAAATTCATGCATCAATTCCGCTTTCATCAATAATTGAGCCCGTATTAATTGAACTTGCTCTTCCAGAACATTTTTTAAATCTAACTTAAAATATACATTAAAACAGTTTTCAATCATTTTCTTTTCCCAAAACAATATTTTGGCACTTTGTTCTTTACTAAGATCTAAACTAAAATAATTTTCATGTACCTTATGGGAAATATACTGATCAATTTGATCTCTTAATTGCTTTAGCTTAGGATTATCTTTAAAATCTGCAAACTCTACTCGTTCATTATCGGTTAGTTTCCTGATTAGTCTTTTAAATTCCATTTAATTTATATCTTTTCCTCCTTATTATATTTTATCTTAAGCGCTTGGGCATTAGTAATTGTATCATAAATTTATACTAAATTCTACTCAATTTTTATAACTCCTTTTTCTTTTAGCAAGCTTATACTGTGGAAAACCCTGTGAATTCTTGAAATAAATAAAGTAGTCTCTTCCATGTCGATTTTTCCCTATATACTTCTAAGTCTACAGTATAAATACCTTTTTTATTACTCCAGATCTGCTGAAAATAATTTTCAATATCTGAAACCAATAAACTTTCATTATCAGCATAAATAGCCAAATTGGCTTCTAAATTATAATTGCTAATATTCCTTTTCGTCAAATTGGCTGAACCTCCAATAATTATACTTTTTTCTTTGTTTTTAATAAAAGTTAATTTCGTATGAAACTGTTCCCCATGAGTTTTATACCATCTTATTTTTATTTTTCCGTCAGATTTTTCATAAAGTTCATTAGCTACCGGTCTATTGGGAATCCCGTTTTTTTCTAACCCAAATGCATCTTTATTGGGGTCTAATACTAAATTAATCTCTTCTACACCACGCCGGGATGCCATTAATAAGCTATTGATAATCTGTCGATCCGAAAGATAAAACATTCCCATCCAAATATGATCGCCTTGCTCTGTTTTATTTATTGCTTTTAATAGTTCTCTTTTGATCATACCTTCTGTTAATAAGCAAACTTCAATTTGCGCTGAATTTTTTGCTTGCTCTATCGTTAAAGAGGTTGCATCCCGTCCTGATTGAGCAACATCCTTAACTTGTTCATCCTCTCCTTGATAAAACACCTTAATCTCCTCACCGCTAAAAGCAACCACCGCTTTCTCTGAAGCCAGAATATCTCTAATAATATCCCCCTCTACAACAAAGGCAATATTTGAATGAAAAGCACTGGCATCATGAAAGTTAGCTGAAGTAAGCATCGCATTTTTTTCTGTTACCAGAACTTTGCGATGGTTGGCTTTAAAATTTAACAATTTTAAATAAGAACGTGCCGTAACCTTAGGGGCTTGCGGACTAAAAGCATTAGGTAACCAACCTTTCCCCGATGTACCGAACCAACGAATAAAGGTATTCCATACTCCTGAATATAAAGGGTTGGAATCCCGTAAAGCATTTAAATCAGTGAGCACCACCTCTATTCCGTTATGCTTTAATTCCTCCAGATATTTAGAAGGATACGCACCATAGAAGGTATTGATCTCATCCGTAATTAGGGTTATAGATATTGAGGGGTCCTCCTCTTTTTTCTTCACAAGTGCCTGGGTGATAGTATTAGCTAGCTGAGGAAATTCATTTTTCCGATCATAATCATCATTGAATAAAAACATATCCAAAACAATAAATTCTTCTGCTTCCTCAATTATTTCTAAAGCCTTTTGAAAAATATTCTGTTGATGTACTATCAACCCATCTTGTTCATAGGTTAGGTCATAAATAAACTTAACTTTGGCATCATCATAAAACTCACCCTGCCAAGAGACTCCATGTGGAAGAGGCTTAAAAATACCATATAAAAAAACAAAAAACACAATTAAAAAAACTATGAAGATAAGTTTTTTTCTTCTGCTCATCTATGGCTCATCCCCCATCACATATAACTATAACTTATTTTAATACACCAATACCTATTTATAATTAAAATTGTCTTTTAAAAATGATTTATATTGAGAAAAATTAGAGACAGTTTTCAAAAGCTACCTCTAATTACAAATACAAGTCTTTTTATCGGCTTTTTACATAAATACTATCTTGCCTCTCCTTTATGATGTTCGCTACGAACGTTTTCTCTTTTATTTCTTTCTGACCATCCATTGTCTCTCTCTTCTCTATCTTCTTTCGTAAATTGATTAAGTTCGTTAAATTTTCCTGATTCTATATCTGTTTTAAATTGCGCCAAATCTCTTTTTACGCTTTCATATTCAGGGAAAACCTCAGCAGCCCGAGGTTGTGGGATTATACCTAATTCTTTATTCATCTCTCCCAATTTTACAACTGCAATTATGCGACCTTGATTTTCAAGCGCACGATTACGCTCATATTTAACTAATCTCTCCATTACTTCCGGCGGTGTATTTGCTCCTTCAGTTCTAACTACATGATAATCTTTAGCAGCTTGAATAGCACTCTGTTTAGCCGGGCTGTCCTCTTTACCAAAAGAAAAATTAATGTGTTGTAAATGGTATTTAAGCATTACAGCATT
>LFSF01000019.1 GCA_001512665.1 Clostridiales bacterium DTU073 | reverse complement strand
TATCCGTAAACTGGGTAGGACAGGAAGTAAAGGAAACGGTGGGAGCATTATTGTACCGCGTGATAGTTTTAGTAGCGCTGGCTGTCGCTCCCTTCTTATCCTTTGTGGTTACTTTTAAGGTAAAGGAATCACTGAGTTTACTCTTATCTATGGTGATTGATTGATCTGCCCCGTTATTTGTGGTTATTGTTTGCACCAAAGTGGACCCAACATAGATTTCATTGGTTAAGGTGGTGTCTACATTTTTATCCGGGTCACTGGCATTAAAAGTAAAGGTTAAATTGTCCAGTTTATGAATACTACTGGGGCATGTCTTTATCGTTACCGAAGGTGTCTGGTTATCCCGATTTATTGTTTTCGTTACTTCACTACTCGTTGCACCTTTCTTATCCTTCGTTATCACTTTTAAAGTAAAGGATTCTGCCGCCGGAATCTTACTCTTATCGATGGTCACGCTCTTTTCACTGCCATTGCCCGAACTTACTGCGGAAGCCACTTTAGTAGTCCCCACATAGACATCGGTATATAAAGTGGCATCTACTCTTGTATCCGGATCCGTCGCTTTGTAACTAAAGGTATAATCCACATTGTCCTTAAAGTTGGGTGT
>LFSF01000045.1:2538-10770 GCA_001512665.1 Clostridiales bacterium DTU073 | reverse complement strand
AAGGTGGTCTGTTCACGGGATGAAGTTACTAATATTTGCGCTAACTGTCCGGTAATATTATTCAGATGCTCGGTTAATTCATAAAACGCCTTCTGATATTGACTTTCCGCACGGTTTTGCAATTTCTGTCTTGTCCCCATTTCCTGATACCCCCAGACCGCCGTGCCGATAATACCGACAAGCAAAATTGCCGGTATTAATAAATATAGCCATTTGTTTTTTAGCTTCATACTGCACCCATCCTCCTTTTGCAGGTTTTAACGAGCAAAAACGTGTCTCCCAATCCGGGCAATGATTGGTCTCGACCAAATCCAGCGTGAAGTTGCTGTAACAGGATTCCAATAATACAGGGCGCCTCCGGTAGGATCCCATCCGTTGATAGCAGAACGGGCCGCTCTTACGGAAGAGGCGTTAGGGGTACTATAGTATTGTCCGTCAGAAACTGCATCAAAGGCCCCGGGCTCAAACACAACGCCATAAACAGAATTAGGAAAGTTGGCATTACGAGTACGATTGACTATCACCGCACCAACGGCTACCTGCCCAAGAAAACTCTCCCCGCGGGCTTCCCCATGAATAATTTTAGATAGGACATAAACATCATTAGCGGATACTGTCCCTGGCCCTTTTTTAGCCGCTACCTCCAACGCCCCATAAGGAATATTTTCTTCCTGATTTAAGTCCTTCAACTGCTGCCAAAGTCCCACAGCCATAAGCAGGCTGAGTATTACAACGAGCAGGATGACCTTTCTCTTCACCATACATCCTCCTTAATCTTTGCTTATATGGTATTAGTACCTTTAGTATTTACCGAGATAACCTTTTTTAGCACAAAAAAATGACCTGAGCCATAAATTGTGTGCTCACGTCATTTTTTCTTTGTTTACTTGATGACACTTGCTTAATTTTGTTCTCCTTACTGGATTTTATCATCCTTAATCAATTGAAGATAGTAGTCATATGCCCTGCCCACATCCTTGACGGCATGTGCATCAGAACCATAAATCAAGGGAATCTGCATTCCCTGGGCCAGCCGGATGATCCAAGGGGCCGGATATGGCTCTTGGCAATAATGCTTAAACATTCCCGCCATATTTACATCCAAACTATAACCGGCGTGCTTAAGCTTCCTAAGGAGAGCTTCCACCGCTGTCTGCACCCTGCTGCTTACTTTCCCTGCTTGGTCAAAATAATGCTGGAACTTGTGACAGAGGGTTAAGTGCCCGATTCTTTTCGGTTTGTATGGTCCTAAATCAACAGCTACCGCATCCTCAATAGCTTGATAATAAGCTAACTGCACCTTTTCATAGGAAGAATAATAATCCAGTAATCCCTCCGTAAAATCAGCCGGACTCATATCTACACATCTACAGCCGCCTTGCCCTGAAATGATATGCACTGAGAGCAGACCGTCATCCAAATAACGTCCATATTCCTTCAGCATTAAACGTATATAGTCTTCTTCACCGGGAAGATAATCAATTTCCAGACCGACGAGCAATTGGATTTTATCCTTATATTTCTCCTTTAAAAACAACATCTCCCGGAAATAACCGTCCAGATCATCATTAAGTAACCCTAGACTCCCTTTTTCTTCCTCTGAATAAGGAAACCGTTGCAGAAAGCTAGCGGAAAAAGGCAGATGTTCTGTAAACGAATAAACTTCAAAGCCTTCCTGAAGGGCTTTTTGCACATATTCTTCGGCATGCTCCCCGGAAGCATGTAAACAATAATGTGTATGTGTATGTCCATCCCTTTTCACTAGCCGTGTCACATACATCTTCCTCCTCTTTGTGGCACGGGGACGTTTCATCTGCCACATTTTTGCGTTCTTATTCTTGTTGAAAATGTGGCAGATGAAACGTCCCCGTGCCACCCGTCCCCGTGCCACCGTGTCAAGTGAAACGTCCCCCTGCCACTCTTGCCTGCTGCCGCATTACCACACACGCTTTACACCATTTTGCGAATGGAAATAGGTAAAGCAGAATCTACTTGAATTACCTTCCAAGGATAAGTTAGCACCTGGATCACCATCTGCCCGGGAACAGGCCTTTTTTCCTGATAAATAACCAGAATCTCTCCGTCTACCTCTTCCACGCTGGCAATTTCTATATCATATCCACCGGTATTTCTTTGACCCAGACAAATTAAAGCATATTGAGTATCTCCTTCACCTTTAATTACCTGAGCAATGCTATTAAACTTGGCTGTATCAACTAAAGCTTGCAGTTCCTCGGATAATTCAGTGTAAGCTATACTTTGATAGGGTATCTGTTTCACATTTGCTCCCCTTTCATCATCAGGTTTAACACTGCTATCCTCTTCTGCGATTATGTCCTCAATTTGAGCGATAACCCATTTTTCCCCTTCCTGTCTTACCATAACCCGCTTTAAATCAGAACCGGTCGTTCCTGTAGAAGTAGCCAATTTAAAATCAACCTGAAAACTGTGTTGATCGGAAGAATCGGCAGGCATTTCAATGATGGTGAATTCTTCAACCCAAGGGCTGGAAGTACCTGTAATCCAACCTAATTCAGCATAATCCTGATAATTTTTTTCCCGTAATTCTGAGGACAGGAGAGCATATTGTAAAGCACCGTTTCTTGTTTTTACCCCATTAGCCCACTGATTGACCGCATCTACCGCAGTCGTTTGAGCAAGAGCTGCCTCCAATTGTTGGATACGATTGCTCTCCGTATTATTCACAGAAACTATTCCCTGCTCACTATCCCAAGAAACAGTCGCACCTAAAGCATTAGCCAAAGCGCGTACCGGAACCATCGTCCGGTTAGCAATAATTTGCACAGGAACATCACTTTCTACATTTTGACCATTAACCAGTAGTTTAATCCGGCTGCCTGCATAAGCAAAAGAAACAAATACTAATAATGCCAGACAGCTACTTAGCAGAACAAATACTTTTTTCTTCATCTTTTGGGCCTAATCGCCCCTCCCTCCTTTAATTAAAATCATAAGGTTAGACGATTATATGGTCAATTTGTTCCGCTTATTATTAATGCTTTCTATCTGAGTAATATGTGTGTAGTAATTCGTGAGCATAAATATCAAGTGTTTTCCTCAAAAAATCATCATAAACCTGAGTTACTGCCAAATTTTCGTGAGATTTCCTCAGCTTAGATTTTTTATCAATGGCATAAAGGGATTCTAAGCGCTTTTCCTTATCAGCCTTAGTGGCGCCAAAAGGTTGCCCACCGCCGCCTATACATCCACCGGGGCAAGCCATTATTTCAATAAAATGATATTTGCATTTGCCTGCTTTAATCATCTCTAAGAGAATCTTCGCATTGCCCAATCCATTAGCTACAGCTACTTTTACTTTTTTCCCTGCTAAATCAACAGTTGCTTCTTTAATTCCATCTAAGCCTCTGACCATTTTAAAATCCAAATCTTCCAAGGTTTTCCCGGCAACTGTTTCATACACAGTTCTTAAGGCTGCCTCCATAACCCCGCCTGTAGCACCAAAAATAGTCGCCGCACCTGTCGACACCCCGAAAGGTTCATCATATTCCGCCTCGGGAAGGGCAGCAAAATCCAAGCCGCTCTGTTTAATCATCTGAGCTAACTCCCGGGTAGTTAAAACAACATCCACATCCTGATAGCCACTGCTTTTCATTTCAGGACGGGTACACTCATATTTCTTAGCCGTACAAGGCATAATCGAAACAACGAAGATTTTTTCCGCCGGTATCTGTGCTTTATCCGCATAATAAGTTTTAGCGAGAGCCCCAAACATTTGCTGAGGTGATTTACAAGTAGACACGTGCTTCAGAAGTTCCGGATACATCTTTTCAATAAAGTTAATCCAACCAGGGCTGCAAGAAGTAAGTAATGGTAAATCTCCTTTATCCTTCAGCCGCTTGAGTAATTCCCGACTTTCTTCGATTATCGTAAGATCTGCCGTAAAATTAGTATCAAAAACCTTGGCAAAACCCAACCGTTTTAAAGCCGCAATCATCTTTCCGGTAGTAATACTGCCGGGCTTTTGTCCAAACTCTTCCCCCAGAGCCACCCTTACCGCAGGAGCTGTTTGCACAACCACATGTAACTCCGGATTGTTCAATGCTTGCCAAACCCTAGCAGTATCATCCTTTTCCTTTAAGGCACCTACGGGACAAACAGTCACACACTGTCCACAGTAGGTACAAGTTGAATCCGCTAACTCTTCCTCAAATGCAGTAGAAATACCATAGGCTAAGGAACGATTAGCCGTATTGATCGCTCCTACCTGCTGAATTTCCTGACAAACCTCCACACAACGCCCACATTTAACACATTTATTCATATCCCGAACAATGGCCGGATTACTATCTTCCAAGGGCAGATTTTTGGCGGAAACTACAAAAGGATTCTCCCTAATTTGATACTCATCAGCAAGTTTTTGCAATTCACAATTCTGGTTACGCGAACATTTTAAACAATCCTGAGGATGGTCCGCTAAAATTAGTTCCAGTATAGTTTTCCTAGCTTCTCTAACTTCCGCCGAATTCGTAATGATTTCGTTCCCTTCTCTTACTGGAGTATTACACGCAGTCTGCAATCTTCTCTGTCCTTTTACCTCCACTAGACAGAGACGACATGTAGCCCGCGGTTTTAAATCAGGATGATGACAAAGGGTAGGAATCTTAAATCCTGCTTGTTTTGCAGCCTCTAAAATAGTCGTACCCGCAGGTACAGTAATCTGTTCACCATTAATCGTTACCGTTACTAGTTTATTCTTTGTCTTTGCCATTTTCTGCATTATTGTTCACCACTTTCTTGTTTAGTGAAACATACTCCGGCCGGACAGTTGCCTGTAAGATGAGCTTCAAATTCAGAACGCAAATTTTTCAGGCAAGTACTAAGAGCCGTCGCCGCCGCCTGACCCAGTCCACAAAAAGAGGTCTTGGGTAATAGATTGCTCAAACGTTGCAAAAGCTGCAAATCTGCTTTAGTGGCCTTCCCTTGCGAAAGTTTTTCCAACAAAACGTGTATTTGTTTGTTCCCTTCCCGACAAGGGGTACATTTACCACAGGATTCGTGAATAAAGAATTGCGTCACCGTTAACAAGTAATCAATGACACAGACAGATTCGTCTAAAACCACAATAGCACCGGAACCGACACTTAAACCTTTTTCCCGTAAAGCCTGATAACAATAAGGTGTGTCTAGTTGTGGCAAAAACCCACAAGGTCCTGATTGACCGCCTAAATGATAGAACTTCACTTTTTTCGAACCAGCAGGACCTCCGCCTAATTCTTCATCAAAGATAATATCCCGCAAAGTAATCCCGAAAGGAATCTCATAAACTCCCGGATTGGCAATGTTTCCGGAAAGGCAGATTAACTTAGTGCCTCCGCTTTCAGCCGTACCGTAGCTAAGATATTTTTCGCCACCGATTTGCACAATGGTAGGAATGTTCGCAAAAGATTCCACATTATTAACTAACGTAGGCTGCTCGAAAAGCCCTACTTCGGCCAAATGAGGAGGTTTAACCCTAGGTCTGCCTACCTTACCCTCAAGGGAATTTAAAAGGGCTGAGTTTTCACCACAAATATAAGCGCCGGCACCGGTCATCACGTGAATATGATAGGAAAACTCCGTCCCCAAAATATTTTCTCCTAAATAACCGGCTGCTACAGCCTGATCTACAGCTTCCTGGAAAACCTTCTGCTGTGCGGCATATTCACCACGAATATAGATATAGCCTTCCTGAGCATTGAAAACATACCCGGCTATGGTCATTCCTTCAATCACCCTTAAGGGGTCCTTTTCTAAAAACAGCTTATCTTTAAAGGTTCCGGGTTCCCCTTCATCCGCATTGCAAACAATGTACTTGGGAAAATGTTTGATATCATATAATTGCTGCCACTTGGCGCCGGTAGGATAGCCCGCTCCGCCCCGTCCCCGAAGTTTTGCAGTCTTTACTTCATCTATAATCTCCTGTGGCGTCATTTTCAGAGCTTTTCTTAACCCGGTAAAACCACCGGTACCTATATATTCTTCTACGGAAGTAGGTGTTATTTGGCCAAAATTGGCTGATAATAAAGGCATTAGTTTAGACATGAAGCTCCCTCCCGGTATGTTTGAATTATTTGCGCAACCTTATCTCTGGTCAAATTACCGTAAACCTTTTCACCAATTTTAACTACCGGTCCGATATCACAAGCACCTACACAAGAAGTATATTGCAAAGTAAAAAGATTATCTGCTGTTGTTTCTCCCATTTTAATCCCCAGTTCTTCTGTAAACATTTGCACCACCGCAGCAGACTTCGCCACATGGCAAGGAGCACTATGGCAGATTTCCAGCACATATTTGCCCCGTGGTTTGGTGGAAAACATGGCGTAAAAGGTTAACACATCATAAACCTTAGATAGAGGTAGTCCCAGTTCCTCGGCTACCCATTTAGCCCATTCTCTATGGACATAGTTCCTGCCCGACGCTTCCTGAATTGTCAAAAGAATCGTAAGCAGATTTTCCTTTGTTGCCCCTTTTTCCTTAATAATCTTAAGAACCTGCTCTTTTCTCAACTCATTCATAAAATCTTTCACCTTTCTTTCTCCTTAACGGTAAATCAATCATCCGATAAATTTAACAAAAAACCAAAAAAGACCTTGAAGCACCTTCAAGGTTTGACCTATGTCTCACTTGCAAGATAGTGCTTCACAAATATTCATTAGATATTTGTCGTGCCTCTATCATCTATATTATTAAAATTGATCTAAAAGTTTATAAGTTTATAACATTAAATCTTATAAGTAAAAAAATAATAAAAAAATTCAATGATAAGATATCCTTTACAATAGTATATTAATGGCCGCCTGTCAAGATATTGTTTATGTATACATGCAAAGTAAATAAAAAAATTAAAAACGTGCCTATCTTGAAAAGTACTACTTATTTTATGTTATAATAAAGTTACTGTTCTAATAGTATGGAATTATTGGAAAAATATTAAATAATATAAGGGGTGATCTTATTGTCAAAAAGTAAATTGTTGACTGTATTTTTATTACTGAGCATGGTCGTTACTTTAGCAGTAGGTTGTAGTCAAGAGGAACTTGGTTTTCTGGAACTACAAAAGGAAATAAATGAACTTACCGTATCCGAATGCTCAGCCGAAATGGTTCTTTCTCTGCAAGGGCTACCTGCACCGGCAACAGCTGATCCTGCTGAACTCATACTTTATAATCTCTTGCAAAAGGGGATTACCGTCAAGTACAACGGAAAAGCCGATTTGGAAAATGAGACCATGGATTATACCTTTTCCTACTTCAATGAAACCATTGGAACCGAACTAGAAATATCCAGGTTTATCTGTAAGGATAATATTATGTACATAAAAATAGATACATTAGGGGATTTCTTAAAGGCAATTGGTGCTACTGAAGCAAGTAGCGAATTCGATAAAATCTTTGGCGATACAGAATATCTATCCATGACCACTGACGAATATTTGATGAGCATGGATTTACCGGAAGGTTTTCCCTTTGCCTCGATTTACCAGACTTCCTTTATGAATAACGACCTCAACAAGATTGTCCAAAAATTAATGCTGGGGCTCCCCGGGGCTTATCAAAATTATACCGCGGGGCTTGTGGTTAAAAATGGAAACTCCTATACATGGCAGATGAACGGAATGGAAGCTGTAGAATTTTTTGGTGGTTTTCTGAGATATTCCCTCGAAAACATCCCTGACCTGGAAAAATGGTTAGTTTCTTTTATCAACAACCTTAGTGAGGAAGAAATGACTTTACTAGGTATGGAGCCACAGCAAAAAGCCGAAATGCAATTGTTCTTGAGCATGTTTGCTATGGAGCTTGCAGAAGACAAAGAAACATACCTCCAAGCCATCGATGAAGGGATAGCTGAAATACTAAAGGATGAGACAGTACAAAAGATTGCTGAAGGTATTAATATCAGTTATGCTCTGGGCAAAAACGGACCAGACTCTTATACAAGCAATTGCTCCTTTGACCTTACTTTTAATGAAAATAATACACAGATAGGTCTACAGTTAACCGGAAATGCCCAGATAAATAAGACAGCTCCTTTTGCCTTAACCCTTCCAACTTCCGGCATTATGACTTATACGGAATTTCTAAATAAAATCACTAAAACCATGGAAATACAAATAGACACCAATTCCTATACCCTCACTGATGCTAACGGTGTTTCGCAAAATTATTTAGAGGTAAAAAACATCGAGAATCAAACCTATCTCCCCATGCG
>LFSF01000045.1:0-2442 GCA_001512665.1 Clostridiales bacterium DTU073 | reverse complement strand
AAAAGCGCTATGGATAAGACCATGGCGCTTTTTCGCATTATTATTTCTTTATGATTTTGCGTAAAGTAACTATATATTCTTTTATGTACCACCCACAAATCAAGGGAAAGACAATTACTACTGCTTTGTTGTAGGAAATGGCTTCATTAACATTTAGATGGAGCATATTAAAACATGCCCGCGTAATACCGCAGCCCCAACACTCCTGTGCAAATAAAACTCGACTTAAACAAGGCAACGGATGTGTCTCAATAAGAACTAACGGTATTAACAATAGTATTATGGGTAATAAGGTCATGCAGATAAGCTTAATCTTTTGATAGTTACCTTTTTTGCAGGAGGTTGCCATTGCTATCAGTAAACTTGCCGGTAGCTATTAAGATTATGTCTATCAAGGCCCAAATACCGCATCCGCCAAATGTGATTAACTGCAGAATGCCTGTGCCAATCTTCCCTACATAAAATCTATGTATCCCTAGACCACCAAGGAAAATACTTAATAATAACGCCAATAACCAGTCTTTTCCTCCCTCTTCCTGTTCGTTTAGCTTGTTTTGAATACATGATTTACAATACACTTTGCCATTGACCTCGGTACAACATTCCTGACAAATAAATTTACCACATCCTACACATGCCCCTACTGACTCCCGGTCGGAATGAACATAACAATTCAACATAATCCCTCCATAACTCAATATTATTGCGAATAGTTGTGAATGTCGACAATTTTCTTAATCATAGCATTGTTACCTACTTTAAGCAACTGTCTTTAAATATTATATACCTTATTTATGGTAGGGTTCGTGCTTAGATATTTTCATGCTGCGATAAATTTGCTCTAGTAGTATCACTCGCATCATTTGATGGGGAAAAGTCATCGGTGAAAACGAGAGCAAAAAATCACCTTTTTCGAGTATTTCAGGGGAAATCCCATAGGAACTACCAATAATAAAAACGATTTTGCTTTTTCCCTCAACCAACAAGCGATCAATAAATCCGGACAATTCCTCTGAGGATAACCTTTCTCCAGCAATAGCCAGAGGAATAACATAGGAACCGAGGGGAATTAATTTGGCAATCTGCTCTCCTTCTTTTTGTAAAGCCTGCTCAATCTCTAAAGCAGAAGGGTTTTCGGGAATCCTTTGTTCAGCGACCTCTACGATCTGCAAGTCAGCATAAGGTTTCATTCTTTTACTATATTCCTGAACAGCTTCCCGCCAGTATTTTTCTTTTAATTTTCCAACAGCTATAAGGCGAATTTGCATTTCCATCTCCAATTGCTAAACTACTCTTTATAATGTTCCTCATCCCTAATTTTACTCGCAGCTTTTGCTTTTGTTGCTCCACTGTCTTCCGATCTCTTTAAGTTTTTCAACCTTTCCAAGTCTTCCGGCCTCATTATTTCTTTATACTTTTCCAGGTCTTCCGGTTCCATTAAATCTAGCTTCTTTTCCAATTCCTTTTCAAGTAGCCAATCTTTAAGCGTTTTAATGGTAGGTTTCGAAGGCTCTACTATCGGAATTATCCCTAATTCTTTATTAATCCGTTTTAAATAATAAGGAATTTCTCCACGTTCAAAGGCTGACTCCAGAACAAATAATCTTTTCATTTTTTCCGGAGGAAAGTTTTTACCGCTTTGTCTCAGCTCGTGCCAAAGTTCTGCCCGTTCAATAAATTCAGACTTCATTTGGGCTTGTTCTTCTGGCGAATAAATTTTGTTTAACTTATCAACATAAAACTTATCAAACGCTCTCTCGATCCAAAGCAGTTCTTCCTCAAATATTTTCTTTTCTAGAACAGGATCTTGACCCCACTGATAATACCTTGCAGAACGCGTTCTAGCTAAAATAAACTGATGGATCTGCAACTTTAATTTCTGTAATTCAAGCCCGGACTGATTAACTCCCAACTGATTGTTCTCTTTTTCTAACACTTAAATTAATACCTCTCTTTTGCGAGATGGTGGCAGGGGGATGTTTCAGCTGCCACATCCTTGCCGTAATATGGCAAGGGGACATTTCGCTTGCCACGTTTTCACTAAATAATATATGTGTCGTTTAAGTTCATGATATTAAATCATAATGTGGCAGATAAAACGTCCCCCTGCCACTAAATACTCATCATAAGCCCGGGTTGGTAACGGGGGGCTACCGTAATCTCCACTTCATCCAAATTGATATGGTTCTTTTCTAGGGTTTTTTCCACAGTCTGTAAGGCTAAAGCCGGCTTATTGTTTTCCGCACTGAGATGGGCTAGTACAACCTGCGTGGTATTTTCGCCCAAAGTTTTTAATAAAGCCTCCCCCGCTCCCTGATTGGACAAATGTCCTTTTTCGCCGGAAATACGCCGTTTTAAAGGCCAGGGATAAGGTCCGTTTTTCAGCATGTCCGGATCATGATTGGCCTCAAGGACCAAACAATCTACATTGTGCAAGGCCTT
>LFSF01000018.1 GCA_001512665.1 Clostridiales bacterium DTU073 | reverse complement strand
CTTTACACTTGTTTAACTAAGACGGTACTTATTCATGGCAGTATGTATGACGATATTTACACCACCCCGGTGCCTAGGGACAGGTAGAACGGTATTTAGTTGGGATTTTATAGTGTATAAGTAGAATTTTGTTGTATTGAAAACTGTGGTCAATTATGATAAAATAAAATCTCAGGCGATTTTGCCTGAGGGAGTTGAAGATTAATGGTGGAAAAGCCGATTAAAATTGTCACAGACAATCGCAAAGCCCGTCATGATTATTTTATTGAGGAAACCTATGAGGCCGGAATAGCCTTAACAGGTACTGAGGTTAAATCTTTACGGGCAGGCAGAGCAAATCTTAAGGATAGCTATGCTCAGGTGGTAAATGGCGAGATGTTCCTTTTTAATATGCATATCAGTCCGTATGAGCAGGGTAATCGTTTTAATGTGGATCCTGTGCGCCCGCGTAAGTTGCTTTTGCATAGAAGTGAAATCAACAGACTTTTTGGCAAAGTTACGCAGCAGGGGCTAACACTGGTGCCGCTTAAAGTCTATTTCCATAAAGGCCGGGCTAAGGTAGAACTAGCCCTTGCCCGAGGGAAAAAGATTTATGATAAAAGAAGTGCCATGGCGGAGCGAGATGCTAAGCGTGAAATGGAGCGGGCTCTGCGTGGGAAGGAACAATATTAATATGCATGTGATATAATATATGTTAGCTAGATTTAAGATAAATAATAATGAAAGTATAAATGATGATTAAAGAATTAAATATTGGGGGTGTACTGGTTTCGACGGGGGAAGCGGTGGCAGAAGAAGCGAGTCGGGGTTGCACTAGCCCGCAAAACGGTGCGCAAAAGTTAAACGCAAACGAAAATTACGCTTTAGCTGCTTAATTGCAGCCTAACCTCTTACCTTCTGTGCCTGGGGTGAGGGATAAGAGGTCATAATACCAGGCTACTCTAGAGCCATTGTCTCCTAACTCTAGGGAAAATTAAGGAGACTGGCCTGAAGGAATCCCGCCTGTAGGAGTCCTGAAGGCAAGAAGGAAAATACAGGCTGCACTCGGAGAAGCTTCTGTGGTCGGTCCTTCGGACAGGGGTTCGATTCAAGATGAGTCGCCCTATGGGGTAACCTATAGGTGATAATCTGGCTTTATCGGTGAAACCTAAAGTTGGGCACGAGACAACTATTTATTGCTTAACCAAGGCAACACCGAGGGGTATGTGGCGAAAGCCTACAGCTCTGTATCGACTCACAGACTCCTAAACTTTCCTAAAGCATGGAGTGCTGGGATGGAGGTAAAACACAATAATATGCCTTCATAATACGCCAGACGGCTACCGCAATAGTCGGGAGTCGAAGATATAGTCAGTGCCTTGTGAAAACAAGGAAGAGCACGTCCCCTCACCTCCACCAGAAAATCTACCATCTATTGATAAAAAGGATTTATCGGTAGGTGGTTTAATTTTTACCTACTTTCATATAACAAATGTTTGCTTGATTTTTTACAAAGTGTGAAAGTGCATGATGATATTGATCAAATTGTTGTGCGTATGTATTTATTGTATCTAATCCGATATTTTTAAAATAATTTCAGAATTTTTTTGTTTAAATTACCATTATAAACAGCATCGTATAATATTTATCATTAACAGTTGCTTTTTTATTGGTAATATAAACATTGATTTAAATTCGATATATTTAGAATCAATTGTGTGGAAGGGATAAAATAAGGGTATCAAAAAAATAATAAAAGCCCCAAGTACAATTAACTTTGTGCTTGGGGCATTGTTATATACGTTTGCTTTGACAGTAGCATTATTTTCGAAAAAATACTATAGGTTTTGTTTTTTATTATTAGATTTAGGAAAAAAGGGCTATGATGAAATCGAAATTTTTTTAAGTGTTAAATCTAAAGATGGGGTTTGTTTGTCTCCTTCTTGATTTATCATAAGTCTTGCCATATGATAAAGATGACATCATCTGTAGAGGAAAGGGTTTAAAAATATGAATCAGGGAAACGTAAAAGTTAAGCCTTTTGTTAAATGGGCCGGTGGGAAAGGACAACTTTTAGACGAGATTAGAGCAAAATACCCCAAAGATTTAGGAAAAAGTATAAACAGATACTGTGAACCTTTTGTTGGAGGTGGAGCTGTTTTGTTTGACCTCCTTTCAACATACAGTTTTAAAGAAGTTTTAATTAATGATATTAACGCGGAACTTATTAATACATATAATCAGATAAAAAATCAGGTAGAGGAGTTATTGCAAAGGCTGGAATATTTGCAGGATATTTATTGGCCGCTGGCTAAGACTGAACGAAAGAAAATGTATTTAGAAATACGCGAACGTTTCAATTGTCTGAAAGTAAACAGTAATGAACAGGTTAACTTAGAAAAAGCAGTTTTGTTTATATTTTTAAATAAAACTTGTTTTAACGGTCTTTTTCGAGTAAATAAGAAAGGCTTGTTTAATGTACCGATGGGGGCGTACAAAAAACCACTTATTTGCGATAAAAAAAATTTACTCGCTATTAATAAATTGTTACAAGGCGTACAAATTCGTTGTGGTGATTATAAAGAGTGTGCAGACTTTATAGATAAAAATACTTTTGTCTATATTGATCCACCTTATCGCCCTCTTTCTATAACTGCAAATTTTACAGCTTATACGGAAAATGTCTTTGATGATCATGAACAGATCGCCTTAGGTAAATTTGTAGATGAGATTCATCGGCAAGGGGCTAAGGTAGTAATTAGTAATTCTGATCCTAAGAACATGGATAAAGACGATAACTTTTTTGATAAAATTTATAATAAATACAATATAAAGCGAATTATAGCTAAAAGGATGATTAACTGCAATAGTGAACGTCGTGGAGAAATAAGCGAATTGCTAATTAGCAATTATTGAGGTGTTTGTTTATGAAATTGATAGATAAATATAAGGAATTTGGTGTATTTTCCGAAAAAGAAGCATTTGAATATTTTATAACACATTTAAAAGATACGGGATGTTCCTACGGATAAATTAAAACGGTGTTTTGATTTTGCGATTAAAGCAAAGGATAATATTTATTTACTTGAAGTTAATTATTATAGTGGTGGAGGCACAAAATTAAAATCTGTGGCAGGTGAGTTTAAAAGTCTTTATGAACTTATAAAACAAGAGCCTAAGGTTGGTTTTATTTGGGTTACTGATGGACAGGGTTGGTTAACGGCCCAACATCCGTTGCTTGAAACATTTAATGCAACAGATTATGTTATTAATATAAAAATGATTGAAAATGGGTTATTGGAGGAAATTATTACTCGAGGTTTATGATATGAGCAGAAACAAGAAAATAAAATGGGAACCTGATAATTTTGAATTGCAGATGACAACAGTGTGGTCTTTTCCGGAACGTGGAGATTGGGCAACACATAACTCAAAATATAGGGGAAATTGGTCGCCGTATATTCCTCGTAATTTACTTTTACGATATTCGCAAGAAGGAGATTTAGTGCTTGATCAGTTTGCTGGTGGCGGAACTACACTTATTGAAGCAAAACTTTTAAACCGCAATATTATTGGTGTGGATATTAACTCTGATTCTCTTGATTTATGCAAAAAGGCTGTTGATTTTACAAGAGAAAATTGTGGTGAGGTATATATAAAGCAAGGTGATGCTCGCAACCTTAGTTTTATCGACAATGAACAGATAGATTTTATTTGTACACATCCGCCTTATGCCAATATTATTCAGTATAGCGAAGATTTAGAGGGCGATTTATCACATTTAAAAGTTCCTGCTTTTTTAGAGGAAATGAAAAAAGTAGCTGCTGAAAGCTACCGAGTTTTAAAAAAGGATAAGTTTTGTGCTATTTTAATGGGGGATACAAGGCAAAAAGGGCATATGATTCCCATGAGTTTTGAGGTTATGAAGATTTTTCAAGAACAAGGATTTAAGTTGAAAGAGCTTATTATCAAAGAACAACATAACTGTAAGGCTACGGGTTATTGGAAGACTAACAGTGTAAAATATAATTTTTTGTTGATCGCTCATGAGTATTTGTTTGTTTTTCGCAAGTAAAACTACCTTAATAAAAAACATAGAACCCGAATTTTCGTTGGGGTCTATGTTTTTTTAAACTTTTATTGTCGTAGTGGAATATTCATACTGTTATTTCTTAAGCATGATTAACAGTCTCTTTTTTGTATTGTTTGTTTTAGTAATGTATAATGGATTTGGAGGGGAGGATATGAAATCTATCGCTTTTATTGATATCGAAATTGAGATGAATACTGGAAAGATTCTCGATATTGGTAGCGTTAAAGGGGATGGAAGTTCGTTTCACTCTAATTCCATTGCTGATTTTGTTGGATTTTTGCAAGGGACAGAGTATATTTGTGGACATAATATTTTTAAACATGATTTAAAATATCTGCAAAATGCGATCGATTCAGCTGGTCTTAATAACCTAAAATATATTGATACATTGTTCCTTTCTCCGCTTCTTTTTCCTGCTAAACCTTATCATGCTTTGCTTAAAGATGATAAGTTACAAACAGATGAACTTAACAATCCGCTGAATGATGCCAAAAAAGCAAGAGATCTTTTCTTTGACGAAGTAACGGCTTTTTTGCAGGCAGATTATGTGTTAAAACAAATCTATTATTCCCTGTTAAAAAATATAAAAGAGTTTGGCTCCTTTTTTTATTTTCTTGATTATGAAGAAAAAGATATACTTCTTGAAAATGTTATTCGAGAAAAGTTTTATTCGCAAATTTGCGAAAAGGTCAATTTGTCTAAAATTATCATAGAAAATCCTGTTGAGTTAGCTTATTGCCTAGCTTTGCTCAACACAAAAAGTCGGTATTCAATCACTCCTCCTTGGGTTATTAAGAATTTTCCTGCTGTGGAACGGGTTATGTTTTTATTAAGAAACAATCCATGTTTAGAAGGCTGTATTTACTGTAATGACGCGTTGGATATTCATAAAGGATTGAAGCAATTCTTTGGATATACTGCATATAGAACCTTTGCCGGGAAACCTTTACAGGAGGAGGTTGTAAAAGCTGCTATAGCCAACAAATCGCTTTTAGCGGTGTTCCCTACCGGTGGCGGAAAATCAATTACTTTTCAAGTACCTGCCTTAATGAGTGGACGTAATTCTAAGGGCTTAACCGTAGTTATTTCTCCCTTACAATCATTAATGAAGGATCAAGTAGATAATTTGGAGAAAGTGGGCATAACAGAAGCAGTTACCATAAATGGTTTACTTGATCCCATCGAAAGGGCAAAAGCGTTAGAAAGAGTGGAAAACGGTACGGCTTCCATCCTTTATCTTACTCCTGAGTCTTTGCGTTTAAAAACTATTGAACGTTTGCTTTTAAGTAGAAATATTGTCCGCTTCGTTGTTGATGAAGCACATTGTTTTTCAGCCTGGGGGCAAGATTTTCGGGTTGATTACTTATATATTGGTGATTTTATTAAATCGTTTCAAGAAAAGAAAAATATGGAGATGGGGATTCCTGTCTCCTGTTTTACTGCTACTGCTAAGCCAAAGGTTATTGAAGATATTCGGGATTATTTTAAGAAAAAACTATCTTTGGATCTGGAAGTTTACAAGACTGATGTAACCAGAAGTAATCTTTCTTACCAAGTGATTCCTAAAGAAAATGATGAAGAAAAATACAGCACAATTAGAAATTTACTTGATGCAAAAAATTGCCCCACTATCATTTATGTTTCACGAACAAGAAAAGCATACAAATTAGCCGAAAGACTATCACAAGACGGTTATTCAGCAAGACCATATCATGGCAAGATGGATAAGCAGGAAAAAACAGAAAACCAGGATGCCTTTATGAAGGGTGAGGTTCAGATCATGGTGGCCACATCTGCTTTTGGTATGGGAGTAGATAAGAAAGATGTGGGAATGGTCATTCACTATGAAATCTCCAATTCTTTGGAAAACTACATTCAGGAAGCTGGAAGAGCAGGACGTGATGAAAATATTTCTGCAGATTGCTATGTACTCTTTAATGATGAAGATTTAAACAAACATTTTATTCTTCTTAACCAAACTAAACTTAACATTCGTGAAATTCAGCAGATCTGGAAAGCAATTAAAGATATTACCAAATTTCGCTTAAAAGTTTCTCAATCCGCTTTGGAGATTGCTCGAAAGGCTGGTTGGGATGATCGAATTGGCGATATTGAAGCAAGAGTAAAAACGGCTATTGCGGCTTTGGAAGAAGCCGGATATGTAAAGCGTAGTCATAATGCACCAAGATTATTCGCCGACAGTATTCTGGCTAAGAATGCTGCAGAAGCAATTAATAAAATTAATGCATCAAAAAAATTTAATGAGAAGCAGAAAACCCAGGCAATTCGCATTATTAAAAAGCTTATTTCTAGTAAAAGTAGGAAACATCTAAATGATGAAGAGCCAGAATCAAGAGTTGATTACATCTCTGACCATCTGGGTATTCCAAAAGAAGAAGTAATAAGAATTGTAACTCTTCTTCGTGAGGAAAAGATTTTAGCTGATATGAAAGATATCACAGCATTTATTAGGAGAAAAGAGAACGAAAACCGGTCGTTGAGTATCCTAAAAACATTTATAGATATTGAAAAATTTTTATTAACAGTTATCTCGGATGAAGAACAAATACTACACATTAAAGAACTTAATGAGCAAGCAGAAGAAGAGGGTTATTGTGAGGTAACGCCAAATAAATTGAAAACAATCTTAAATTTCTGGGCAATTAAAAACTGGATAAAAAAGGAAACAGTGGATTTTACTAAAAATCATGTTGCCGTTCTGTTATTGCAGAAAAAGGAGGAGCTTCAGGAAAATCTGCATCATCGCTATGAAATAGCCCGGTTTATTTTAGAGTATCTTTTCCAGGAAAAAAGTACAAATTTAGATAAGGATGAAATCGCTCAGGAAGAAGTCTTAGTTGAATTTTCAGTTTTAGAATTGAAGAATAAATTTGAAAGTGCAGGACTGTTTAATAAAGCTACTTCTAAGGATATAGAAAATGCTCTTTTTTACTTATCAAAAATCGAAGCTTTAAAAATGGAAGGCGGTTTTTTTATTCTATATAATCCACTTACTATTGAACGTATTGAGTTGGATATTAAAAAACGGTACAAAATTGAGGATTATCAGAAGCTGGATCAGTTTTACAAAAATAAAATACAGCAGATTCATATAGTAGGGGAGTATGCTAGGAAAATGATTAGTGATTACAAAGCTGCCCTACAATTTGTGGATGATTATTTTCAATTGAATTACAACTCATTTTTGCAAAAATATTTCAAAGGCAGTAGGCGAAACGAAATAAACAGAAATATTACACCTGCTAAGTTTAAAAAAATCTTTGGTGAATTATCACCAACCCAACTTAAAATTATTAACGACAATGAATCAAAATATATTGTTGTAGCTGCCGGACCTGGCAGCGGCAAGACCCGCATTTTAGTACATAAGCTGGCTTCTTTATTATTAATGGAAGATGTCAAGTCTGAACAACTGCTGATGGTGACCTTTTCCAGGTCAGCGGCTACTGAGTTTAAACAACGCTTGCTTCAATTGATTGGTAATGCTGCTCGTTTTGTAGAAATAAAAACATTTCATTCCTATTGTTTTGATTTATTAGGGAAGGTAGGTACCCTAGACAAATCGGATGAAATAATTCAAGAAGCGATCACGAAAATTAAGAGTGGAGAAGTGGAACCAAGTAGAATTGTGAAAACAGTTTTGGTTATCGATGAAGCTCAGGATATGGATGCTGATGAATTTACTCTAATCGAAGCATTGATGGAATATAATGAGGAAATGCGGGTCATTGCTGTAGGAGATGATGATCAGAATATTTTTGAATTTAGAGGCTCTAGTTCTAAATATCTGGAGAAACTATTGTTAGAGTATAATGCTGTTAAGTATGAACTAGTTGAAAACTATAGGAGTAAAAAGAACTTGGTTGATTTTACCAACCAGTTTGTTCAGAAAATTAGCCATCGTTTAAAGGATACACCGCTTGTGGCTGTACAGGGTGACAACGGAAAAATAAAATTGGTTCGCTATAGAAGTAATAATCTAACCACACCCTTAGTAAATGATGTGCTATCTGCAAAGCTTGTGGGCACTACTTGCATTTTAACCAAGACTAATGAAGAAGCATTACAGATTACAGGATTGTTGATGAAGAAGGGAGTAAAGTCCAAACTTATTCAGTCTAATGAAGGGTTTAATTTATACAATCTTTACGAAGTTCGTTATTTCCTCAATCAACTCAATTTAATTGAGAATGCATATTTAATTAGCGATGATGCTTGGGAAAACGCTAAACGAAATTTGAAGCAAAGATTTGCTCACAGCTTAAATTTAGAGATTTGTCAGAACATCATTACCAATTTTGAGACAGTGAATCCTAAATATAAATACAAATCAGATCTGCATATCTTTATTCGCGAATCAAATCTGGAGGATTTTTATGGGGGAAATAACGAAACTATCTTTGTTTCCACTATACATAAAGCTAAAGGGCGGGAGTTTAATAATATCTTTTTACTGCTTGATCAATTTACTCCTCTAACAGACGAAGATTTTAGACAACTGTATGTTGCTATGACTAGAGCGAAAGACAACTTGATGATTCATTATAATGAAAATTACCTAGACTTCCTAAAAACTGAGAATTTAAAAATAGTAAATGATTCTGAAGTTTATTTGCCGCCTAGTCAATTAGTGAAGCAGTTGACTTTTAAAGATGTATGGTTAGATTTCTTTTTATATCGGCAAAAACTAATTTCTACACTTAATAGTGGTGACGTTCTTTATTTCGACGGGGATGGTTGCTGTAATGCTGAAGGACAAGCAGTGTTAAAATTTTCCCAACAGTTTAATAAGCAAATTGAAATCTTAAAATCAAAAAAGTATATACCTAAGCAAGCGAGAATTAGGTTTATTGTTTACTGGAAAAAAGAAAACACAGAACAAGAAGTTAAAATTATTTTACCTGAACTTTATTTTGATATTTTACCTATATCCTCTGGGTAGGGGTAAAGAGCTGATGTTTTTATGGGAACATAGGGGAAGTTGTGTATTGTGTAAAATCAATATATAGTAAAACAAACAAAAAATTTGGAGGTTATAGCATGGAATTTAGAAAATTTGGGAACAACTATGTGCTTCGCTTGGACAAACCAGAAGAAGTAGTCGCTACGTTGCAGGAATTTTGCCAAGAACAAGGGATTACTTTAGGTTGGATTACAGGAATTGGGGCAGTTAATAAGGCTAAGATAGGATTATTTGATGTGAAATCCAAGGAATACCACTCCAGTGTGTTGGAGGGCAATTTTGAAATAGCCAGCCTTATGGGTAATATCAGCACTATGAATGGCGAGGTTTATCTCCATTTACATATTAATTTGGCTGATGAAGAATATAAAACCTGGGGTGGACATTTAAATGAAGCTTATATCAGTGCTACGGGAGAGTTTGTCATTGAAGTAATAGAGGGAAATGTAGATCGAGAATTTAGCAGTGAAGTAGGTTTAAATTTGTATAAGTTTTTATAAATTCATAGACCCCGAAATTGCTTCGGGGTCTATGTTTTTGGGGACCTTTATTATTACTAAGGATTATACATGCCGTTGTTTTTCATGTAGTTAAAGATTTTTTCACCATGTTCTTGCTCTTCTTTTTGAATGTGGTTTAAGGTCTGGCGAACTTGACTATTCGTACATTCAAAAATAGTGGTGTCATAAGTATTGGAAACATATTTTTCTGTTAACAACATATCGTTACATAAATCAGCGTCTTGCTTGTTAGCCATTCCCCTTTGCATTTGCCCGATTTCAAACATTTGTTGTTGTGTTTGTTGCGGCTGTGTTTGTTGCTGTAGCGTATTTATTTGTTGTTGCTGCTGTAGTTGTTGTTGCTGTTGCTGCTGTAGCTGATTCTGCTGTTGTTGTTGCTGTTGATTTTGTTGCATATTGGGTATTTGTCCACTAAGGATTTGGTTAACACTGTTCAAATGTTGCTGCTCCTGTTGTGCTAAAGAATTAAAAAGCTGTTTAAGTTGAGGATCTTGGGCTTGTTCCGCATAACTTTGGTATTTTTGCACACAGAGTTGTTCGTGCTTTTTTTGATCTTGTAATAATAATTGTTCTTTTTGGGTTAGATTTAGTGCCAATATAAACACCTCCTTAATGATAGTATCTGTTAAGAAATAAGTTTTATTCCAAATACATATTCAAGACTGCTCGGTATTTTTTAGAGGTAAATACGCATAATTGTCAAATTAAATTAATGTAAGTAAAGTATCATTATTATGATGTACTATATTAATAGTGTTAGGGGAATAAGTATGACAAAACAGCATAGATTTAAGCAAACTTTAGTTCCGCCGGTATTATTCGTTTTTCTTCTGTTAAATGTAATTCTGTTAATGGGCTATGGGTTAGCCGGTTGCACTAATGGTAGTAATTTTATACAGTCAACCGGACAGTCTGGGGAATTGTCGGGAGATCAGTCTGAAGAGCAGGGTATGGCCCCCTCAGAATCCCCAGTAGTAGAAACGGAAATCGATTTTACGAAAATAAAACCCAATGAAGCCGGGAGAATCATGGTATTGATGTATCACGGTATTTCCGAACCGGAAGCGGAATGGGTGCGGACGCCTGATAATCTACGTAAGGATTTGCAAGTATTGTATGACCAAGGCTATAGACCAATCAGCTTAAAGGATTATGTCTCAGGAAATATTACTACTGAGGCAGGATATACGCCTGTTGTCCTAACCTTTGATGATGGCTTACAGAATAATTTTGAGTTGATTAAAAATGCTCAGGGTGAA
The DNA here is from genome assembly GCA_001512665.1 of Clostridiales bacterium DTU073. Classification (GTDB taxonomy): domain Bacteria; phylum Bacillota; class Peptococcia; order DRI-13; family DTU073; genus DTU073. The sequence goes on along the minus strand of LFSF01000018.1, from coordinate 47,082 downwards.
TGGGAGCTCAATCCTAATTGTGCCGTGGCTATTCTTGAGGAGTTTCATCGCGAACATCCTGATTTCCCTTTAGAAGCTACGTTTTTTATCAATAACAATACGCCCTTCGGGCAACCAGAGCATGTGGCTTATAAATTACAATATATAGTAGACAAAGGGATGGATCTTGGTAATCACACTAATACTCATGTTAATTTTTCTACTGCCGATGCGTCAAGGATTCAAAAGGAAATTGTCGGCGTCGTGAAGATGGTGGGGGAGTATCTGCCTGACTATGAAATTAATACTTTGGCTTTACCATTCGGTTCAAGACCTAAAGATAAGGAGCTTTACACTTATCTTGAACAAGGGAGTTATGAGGGGACAAGCTATAAAAACATCGCGATTCTAAATGTAGGTTGGGACCCTGATAAGTCTCCATATCATCAGGATTTTAATCCTTTTGCGATTCACCGCATCAGAGCCAGTGAAATTCAAAAATATGTCCAGCATGTAGGGATGTATGATTGGTTAGAAAAATTTGATAAGGGAAGCTTAACCAGGTTTGTTTCAGACGGAGATGCCGATACGGTGACAGTGCCGGAGGATTATAAAGAACAGCTTGCTGAACAAAAGATAGGAAAGAGAACACTGAAAACTTATGAATTAGAGGAATAGTAATATTCATCTTGTTTTCCCAATAGAATAAAGGTAAAATGTTTTTCGGCAAAGGTTTTTATGTTTTTATGTAGATAATGTAACGGGAGAAGTGAGCATGGTAGTATGAAAGTAAAAAAAACATCTCATCACAATAACGCAGAAGAGTTAAAAATGCGTAAAGCGGCATTGTTGAAACAGGCTCCCGTGAACATTTGTAAAGGAGCCGCAATTGGTGTGGGTGCAATTTTACCCGGTATTAGCGGCGGTGTTTTATGTGTGGTGTTTGGTATCTACAAGCCGATGATGAGCTTTCTTGCTCATCCCTTTAGGACTTTTCGCACTTATTATCTTTTATTTATTCCTGTATTTATTGGATGGGCGTTGGGTTTTTTGGGCTTGGCAAGGGTAGTTGAGGTGTTGTTTCGTGTTTACGAAACAACGGCGATTTGGCTTTTTATCGGTTTAATTTCTGGTACGTTTCCTTCCTTGCTACGTTTAGCGGGGGAAAGGGGGCGTACGGTTGGTTCGTGGATTGCTTGTGGGGTGTGCTTTACTTTGTTTCTGGCGTGGATGTTCTTGCTGCGCATAATGACAACCATAGCTATAGAGCCTTCTTTTTTCTGGTGGCTGGTTAGTGGTTTACTTTGGGGTATCGGGGTGATTATCCCGGGGTTGAGTGCTTCCACATTTCTGATTTATCTGGGATTATATCAACCTTTAGCGGCAGGAATAGCTGATTTGTCTTTGCCGGTACTTATTCCTTTTTTATTTGGTAATATTCTGGTGGTACTGCTTTTTGCCCGACTGATCAATTGGCTGTTTGAATTGGCTCACTCTCTTGTTTTTCATGGGCTGTTTGGAATAGTTGTTGCTTCTACATTAGCGATTATTCCTTTTAAGGCAACGTATGGTATCTCCGATATATTACTTTATGCTAGCTGTTTTATCATTGGAGTTCTCGGAGCATTGTATATGGATAAATTAAGTCTTAAATGGGGTATGGATTAGCAAAAGAAAAATAAGAATTTACGGGGGATGTTATGAGTAAAATTTATCAATTTGTGCACTCTCGTCAGGAAGCGGTGGATAGTTTTAAAGCCCTGTTTTCCGGACTGCCGGTTGAGTGGTTGGACAAGAAGACACTTAACTCCGGTTATGGTGAGAAATTAAAAGGAAAGTATCAGGGCAGTGATTTTTCTGCCGTTATTTATTTTAATAAGAATAACTATTCGTCGAAAATAGTATTGGAAAAAGGTTCACAGCAAATCGAGCAGCTGCTGGCGGAAAAACTGGGACAAGCTACAGTATCATCATCAGGTGCGTGTAAAAATCAACAATCTCAAGGTCTGGTGGCAGTTGCTCAGGGCATAGCTGATACAGACGAGTTTGCAGGATTTGGTGTGTCTAAAATACAAGGTATGCTTATTTCTGAAGCGCACATTGGTACAGATGAATCAGGGAAAGGTGATTATTTCGGACCATTGGTTATCGCCGGAGTTTATGTGGAAGCTGATGACCTTCCCCTTTTACAGGAAATTGGCGTAGCTGACAGTAAAATGATTAGTGATGCAAAGATAAAAGTGGTTGCGGAAAAATTGCGGGTGCTTGCACAGATTAAGTATAATCTCGTTTTAATTAATCCGGAAAAGTATAATGAGTTGTATGCTAAAATAGCTAATTTAAATAAGTTATTGGCGTGGGGACATGCCCGGGTGATGGAGAACCTTTTGCAAATAGTAGATTGTGAATATATAATCGCGGATAAATTTGGAGATGATAAATTTATTCAACAAGCTTTAATGAAGAAAGGACGCCAAATCAAGTTAATTCAAACGCCACGTGCTGAAAAGGATATTGCTGTTGCTGCGGCTTCGGTGCTAGCAAGGGATGTTTTTTTGACAAAGCTGGAGGAATTATCTTTGAAATACGGTGTCACTATTCCTAAAGGTTGTAATGAGAAAGTCAAAATTGTAGCAAAGCAGATTGCGGCTAAGTATGGGAAGGAAGAAATGGGGAAAATCGCCAAATTGCATTTTAAAACAACACAGGAAATTATAGATAATTAATAATTTTATATAGCTACTTTAATAGAAGTCTGTTAGAATTTGTTAGGGGGAAATAGATTTAACTCGTAAAGGAGCGTAATAGCTTATGGTTAGAACTGTTGGAACGGTTGCCCGAGGCATAAGATTACCAATTATTAAGTCGGGTGATGATTTAGTTAATATTGTGGTACAAGCTGTGAAAACTTCCGCAGAAACGGAGGGTTATCAATTACGCGACCATGATGTGGTGGGTATTACCGAATCAGCTGTAGCTAGAGCACAAGGAAATTATGTTACTTTAGATGATATTGCTTTAGATGTACGTCGGAAATTTAATGGGAACGAAGAATTTGGAATTATCTTTCCGATCTTAAGTCGCAATCGTTTTTCTATTATCCTCAAAGGGATAGCACGTGCTGCCAAAAAGCTTTATTTGCAGTTAGGCTACCCGGCAGACGAGGTCGGCAACCATTTAATGCCTATAGAAAAAATGGATGAATTGGGTCTTAACCCTTATACAGATATTCTTACTGAAGAAAAATACCGGGAATTATTTGGGCAAGACGTTAAGCATCCTTTTACGGGCATGGATTATGTGCAGATGTATCGTGAACTGGTGGAAGCAGAAGGGGTTGAACTGGAAATTATCTTAGCTAATGACCCGCGGGTGATTTTAAATTATACTCCTTATGTTTTGGCGGCAGATGTTCACAGTAGATTTAGAACTAAAAGAATTTTACAAGGCGCCGGTGCTCAGATTGTTCTGGGGCTTGATGATATTTGCACTGCACCAATTAATGGTAGCGGCTATAATGAAAAATATGGTTTACTTGGTTCAAATAAAGCTACGGATACGAAGACTAAGCTTTTTCCGCGTGACGGTGAGGAGTTTGTTACAGCGGTACAAAAAGGCTTACGAGAAATCTGTGGGAAACAGATCGAAGTGTTGATATATGGGGATGGAGCGTTTAAAGATCCGGTAGGAGGCATCTGGGAATTAGCGGATCCCGTTGTGGCTCCGGCATTTACCCCAGGTCTTCAAGGTCTTCCTAATGAGGTTAAGTTAAAGTATTTGGCGGATAATCAGCTACAGGATCTAAGTGGTGAAGCTTGTCAGAATGCGATAAAAGAATATATTCGGCAAAAGAAAGCTAATATGAAAGGGACTTCAGCTTCACAAGGGACGACTCCTCGTCAATTAACAGATCTTTTAGGCAGTCTTTGTGACTTGGTGAGTGGTAGTGGTGATAAAGGTACACCGGTTGTTTTGATTCAAGGTTATTTTGATAATTATGCTACAGAGTGAGAAAGAGTAAGGTTTTCATCTATATAAAAGATAAAGAACATCTTAGTGGTAGACACTAAGATGTTTTTTTCTGGAAAAGTATCAGAATGTATATTAAATACTTCACGAAAAAGTGTTGTTTTTTTCTACAGGGATGGATATTATATAGCGTAATATCAAATGACGGAATATATAGATTAGCTATTCTATTAAGATAGATTGTATGAGGAGGTACTGAATGATGGTTGCGACTGAATATATGGGAAGGAAGATTTATATAGTTGATACTACTTTACGGGATGGTGAACAGACTGCCGGTGTTGTTTTCGCTAATCGGGAAAAAATCACGATCGCTAAAATGCTTTGCGATCTGGGAGTAGACCAGATTGAGGCCGGTATTCCCGTAATGGGCGGGGATGAAAAGGAGACCTTAAAAGCCATTGTAGACTTAGGGCTTAATTGTAGTATTATGGCTTGGAATCGTGCCGTAGTTGAGGATATCAAACAATCTCTTGATTGTGGTGTAGATGCTGTGGCGATTTCTATCTCGGTTTCCGATATTCATATCGAATATAAGCTTAAATCTACAAGGGAACGGGTTTTAGAACAGATAGCCAGAGCGGTCGACTTTGCCAAAAAAAACAATCTTTATGTTTCCGCTAATGCCGAAGATGCTTCGCGCGCCGATGAGGAATTTCTGGTGCAGTTTGCGAAAACGGTCAAGGAGGCAGGGGCTGATCGTTTGCGCTATTGTGATACGGTAGGTATTCTTGAACCTTTTGAAGCCTATGCCAAAATTAAGCGCTTACTTGAGGCAGTAGATATTGATTTGGAAATGCATATGCATAATGATTTTGGATTAGCTACTGCTAATACTATTGCCGGAATAAAAGCCGGAGCAACACATGCCGGAGTCACGGTGAACGGATTGGGAGAAAGGGCAGGAAATGCAGCTTTAGAAGAGGTGGCTATGACTTTAAAGCATTTATTGCAGTGTGAAATGCTTTTAAATACGAAAGGATTTTTGGAGCTTTCACATTATGTAGCTAATGCTTCAGGCAGACCTTTGCCTTTGTCCAAACCAATTGTAGGGAAAAATATGTTTACGCATGAGTCCGGAATTCATGCCGATGGGGCATATAAGAACCCCAAAACTTATGAAGCCTTTGACCCTGAAGAGGTAGGATTGATTAGACAGATTCTCGTAGGAAAACATTCCGGAACGGCAACTTTAATTAATAAATTCCAAGAGTTCAATTTAGATCTTTCTAAAGAATTAAGCAAAATGCTTTTAGAAAAAGTAAGAAAATCAGCGATTGAATTAAAACGTCCTTTGTTTGATAAAGAGTTGGTGCAGTTATATCAGGAATTGAAAGAGGAGCTTTCTACCGGAGAATAGACAGTTTAGTGTAGACAGAAAAAAGGGGGAGAATGGGATGACGAAAAATATTACGACGAAAATAATTGAGGCTCATTTAGTAGAGGGAACAATGAAACAAGGAGAAGAAATTGGGTTACGTATCGACCAGACGCTAACTCAGGATACGACAGGGACCATGGTTTATTTGGAATTTGAAGCTCTGGGTTTCCCCCGGGTGAAAACTAAAAGATCAGTAGCTTATGTGGACCATAATACTCTCCAAACCGGTTATGAGAATGCCGATGACCATAGTTTTATTCAATCGGCAGCGGCTAAATACGGAATTTATTATTCTCGCCCCGGGAATGGGATTTGTCACCAGGTACATTTGGAACGTTTTACTGTTCCGGGACAGACCTTGCTCGGTTCCGACAGTCATACACCTACAGCCGGGGCGGTAGGGATGTTGGCTATCGGTGCTGGGGGTATGGATGTGGCCGTAGCTATGGGCGGCGGACCATATTATTTGAATATGCCGCAAGTGGTAAATGTGCACTTAAAGGGGCATTTGCCCCCTTGGGTAAGTGCGAAAGATATCATCTTGACCATCTTGGCTAAACTTTCAGTTAAAGGTGGGGTCGGTAAGATTTTTGAATATTCCGGAGAGGGCTTAGCTCATTTGTCGATTCCGCAAAGAGGCACTATTGCCAATATGGGAGCAGAACTGGGGGCTACAAGCTCGATATTTCCCAGTGATGAAGTGACTTTAAAGTTTTTAAAAGCCCAAGGACGTGATCAGGATTGGTGTGAATTAAAGGCTGATGAAGGTGCTGTTTATGATGAAATTATTGAGCTTGATCTTTCTGCTCTGGAACCTTTAGTAGCTTGCCCGCACAGTCCTGATAAGGTGGTTAAGGTTAAAGAGCTTGTCGGAACAAAAGTTGATCAGGTTTGTATTGGGAGTTGTACAAATTCATCTTATGTTGATTTGCTGACAGTGGCTGCTATTTTGCGGGGAAAAACAATTCCTCCCGAGGTGAGTTTAGTAATTTCTCCGGGTTCTAGGCAGGTTTTATCTATGCTGGCAGACAATGGAGCTTTGGCAGAGTTGATTAATGCGGGAGCGAGAATTTTGGAATGTGCCTGTGGACCTTGTATTGGGATGGGTCAAGCTCCCTCTACAGGAGCGGTGTCCTTACGTACTTTTAACCGGAATTTTTACGGACGCAGTGGTACTGCCAGTGCTGATGTTTATTTGTGTAGTCCGGAGGTCGCCGCCGTTTCAGCGTTGCGGGGAGAAATAACGGATCCCCGTATTTTAGAACCTATTGTGGTTAATCAACCGGAAAGGTATTTGGTTAATGATAATCTGATTGTGCCTCCGCTTCCTTTTGATGAGGCAGAAAAGGTAGAAATAATTAAGGGCCCCAATATTAAAGAGTTTCCTCAGAATAAAGAACTTCCTGCTTCTTTGCATGGTTCTGTACTACTGATGATAGAGGATAACATTACTACGGATCATATTATGCCTTCGCCGGCTCACCTTTTGCCTTTACGTTCGAACATTCCGGCTCTATCTGCACATTGTTTGATTCCGGTTGATCCCAAATTCCCGGAACGGGCCCGAGAAAAAGGAGGCGGATTTCTGGTAGCCGGAGAGAACTATGGACAAGGTTCAAGCAGAGAACATGCGGCACTAGTACCGTTGTATCTGGGAGTTAAAGGAGTAATCGCAGTTTCTTTTGCCCGTATTCATAAAGCTAACTTGGTTAATTCAGGCATCTTACCGCTTACTTTCGTGAATAAAGAGGATTATGAGCGTTTGAAAATGGGCGATGAATTGCTAATCGTGGACTTACCTCAACAAATATTAGCCGGGGAGATACTTACGGTGCAGAATAAAAGCGAAGGATTTACTTTTAAGGTTAATCTAACAGTCTCGGCACGTCAGAAAGAAATTTTATTGGCCGGGGGGCTTTTACCCTATACGAAAAAGATGGCAGGAGAAAATAAAACAAAGTAAGGAGTATGACAATAATGACTTCATTGATAGAGATGAAAAATCCTCTGGTAGAACTAGATGGGGATGAAATGACACGCGTACTGTGGCAGATGATCAAAGAAACACTGCTAATACCTTATCTTCATCTGCAGACAGATTATTATGATTTAGGACTTGCCAACAGAGAAAAAACCGCTGATCGAGTGACCTTGGAGGCAGCGGAGGCTGTGAAAATTCATAAAGTTGGGGTAAAGTGTGCGACAATTACTCCTAATGCTGAGCGGGTTAAGGAGTACGGCTTAAGGGAGATGTATAAAAGCCCCAATGGGACGATTAGAGCAATCTTAGATGGGACCGTATTTCGTCAGCCTATTTTAGTGCAAAATATTAAGCCTTTGGTAAAAACCTGGTCGAAACCTATTATTATTGCCCGTCATGCCTATGGTGATATTTACAAGGATGTAGAACAACGGATCGAAGGAGCAGGGAAGGTTGAGCTTGTGTTTACTGCCGCTAATGGTCAGGTAAGCAAAGAGGTCATCCATAATTTTGTCGGGTCCGGTGTAGTCCTGGGTATGCATAATTTGGATCAGTCTATTAGCAGTTTTGCCCGGGCTTGTTTTCGGTATGCTTTAGCTCAGAAACGGGATTTGTGGTTTGCCACAAAAGATACTATCTCGAAAAAATATGACCATACTTTTAAAGACATTTTTGCTCAAATATTCGCTGAGGAATACCAGGAAAAATTTGCGAGAGCAGGGCTCAAATATTTTTATACTTTGATTGATGATGCGGTTGCTCGGTTGATGCGTTCGGATGGAGGTATGATTCTCGCCTGTAAGAATTATGATGGTGATGTTCTTTCTGATCTGGTGGCCTCAGCCTTTGGTAGTCTGGCGATGATGACATCTGTTTTGGTTTCTCCACAGGGAGAATATTTATATGAAGCAGCTCATGGCACGGTACAGCGTCATTATTACAGATATCTAAAAGGAGAGAAGACTTCCACGAACCCGGTGGCGACGATTTTTGCCTGGAGTGGAGCTTTGAAAAAACGGGGAGAATTTGATCAGCTTCCACAGTTAGTATCCTTTGCCCGCTCTTTGGAAAAGGCCACTATTGAGACTGTTGAAGCTGGGTATTTGACTAAGGATTTAGCGGCGATTGCCGAAACAGCTGTGCCGGAAATAGTGAATACGGAGAGGTTTTTAGTAGAAATAAAGAGCCGTTTAGAGGAACTTCTCGCATAAATTTAGTTCTTTTTTAGCTAATCAGACCATGGTATAAAAAGTATAGGGGAAAAAATAATGAGTCAAGTAATGAAAATTGCTTGGCTCATTTTTATTTTGGTTAAAAATGGTAATAATAGCAACATAGAAAAAAATACAAAGTAACCAGCAAATAAAAAGGAAAAATTTGTCAATAAAAAATATTTTTTACTTCCATAAATTTACAAAATTTACAAGTATAGTTTTGTATAATACAAGGTGTGTTCGATTCAAAGTTGGGATACAAGAATATTTCATTATACTTCCTCTGCATTTATAGCTTTTTACAGACTGACAGGTTCCTGTGAGGGACAAGGTGTTATCTAAGTTTTTATGGTTCAACTACTTTTGGATAGGTAGTTGGACTATAAATAAAACCTTACGTATGCGCGCTACGTATAAGGGAGGCGATAATAAAGAAACAGAGGAGAAAATTTTAATTTGTTTGTATCATCGATGTTGCAAAACGTAGTAGAAAAATTAATTTTAGGAGGAAAACAAATGAAAAAAACCAAAATGTTAGTTTCTAATGATACAACAGAAGGTAAATCAATCGGTCTTACTATTACCTATGAATGGCAACAATTTAATCGCTAATCTTTTTAAACAAGAAAGGTGAGTAAGGGTTGATTAACTCTTACTCACTTTTCACCCTATTTTATGTTTATATAAATTAACAAAGATTAATAAAAACTTTTATTATTAACAAAAAACGACATATCTTTCACATAGTTTCAGGTATAATACTAAAAAAGGATTTACTAAATTTACCAATATATAAAAACAATAAATTTACATTTAGCTAAAGATGAGTTGTTTAGTTGAAGAAGGGAAAGCGGTGGGTAAGAAATGCTAAACCCCAGAAGGAGAAAAAAAGCTAGAAGGTATTTATATTATCAGATTCTGTTAAGCTTAGTTGTTATTTTGTTTTTAGGATCAGTAGGCGTTGGTTATGCTGCGTGGAACGACTTATTATCTATTGAGGGAACGGTATCTACCGGTTATATTGAACCAGTTTTTTGCGATGTAGAATTATGTAGTAATGGATGTAAAGGCTCGGGGCAAGTCTACTTGTTTCAACAAGGTAAAAGGCTTTATGTAGATATCATTGATGCTGAGCATGGTGATGTATATTTTTTAAATTTTAAGGTTAAAAATGAAGGAACAGTTCCGGTGGAAACAGAGTCGCTCGTGTTATGTTCCGGGGATGCTTTGGACATCAAGTTTATTCATGAACCGGAAAGTATTATTGATGGACAAGATTTTACTGAAGGTACTATCAGAATCAAAGTATTAAAGGTAAAAGAAGATTGTACTAATGCATTTATGGCACAGCTTTTTTTTCGACAGATTACTGTATTGTAATAAGGTCTTTTATTATTTGGTTAGGTGAAGATGCTTCCAATAGTGAGTATGATTGCTTAAAGCTTGGTGAAGTGAGGTGATAGATTATGCGTAAATATATAACTGTTTTGTTATGCTGTTTCTTAATGGCGGTTTTTCTTATCCCCGGTACCTATTCTCTTTGGCGGAAAGATTTAAATATCATGGGAAACGTAGAGATTTCGGCAGAGAAAAAAGGTAAAGGATATGGTCATGAGCAAGGTTATGGCAATGAATTGAGTGAAAGTGAGAGTTTCACTGGGCAAGCAGACTCAGACGTGGTTGAAGGCTTAAATGTGACGCAGGAAGTAGGTGGAGCTGAGTATGCAGACAGCTCAGGGGATATTGACAGAGCAGAGGGTGAAGATAAGGGAGAGAAAGAGGAAACAAAAGAAACTCCAAAAGAAGAGAAAGATAATGAAGCTGCAAATGAAGCCGATAAGGAAAGGGAGCATTAAACGGTGAAGAAATGGTTTTTATTTCTCCTGGTTACAGCTATTCTTTTTTTGAAAGAAACAGATTTGTTTAACTTCACTAAAAATATAAATTTTATTTATTATATAAGACCTTTACTTTGGCTTGGGGTTGCCGGTTTAGTATATTTATTTCCACGCGTCAGACCGATTGCTCGTTGGAGTTTGCGGCGATATATTGCGCAATTAGCTTTGGGTGCAGGAATTGTTTATTTTCTTTTTCAAATGACTGCAGGAATGGTTCAGGGTTTTGGCAGGAGTCCTTATGCTTTTACCCCAGTAGCAATCTTGCTTAATTTGTATTATGTTGTTTCTTTTTCTTTAGGTGTAGAAGCGGTTAGAGCCTATTTGATTAATAGTTATAAAGGGAAAAAAGTTCTTTTTTTTGTGGGTTTACTCAGTATTTTTTTTGTTTTTACTGAAGTGTCAATTAAGGGCTTTTTTAATATCCGCAGTGGTTTTGAAGCTTTAAAATACATTGGTGGAACTTTATGCCCGGCTTTAGCTGAAAGCATTTTAACTTCCTATTTTGCTTTTTTAGGAGGGTTTGTTCCGGCGTTTATTTACCACGGAGTTTTGCTGGCTTTTGAGTGGTTCTGCCCTATTTTACCTAATTTAAATTGGCTGATGAAGGCATTTTTAGGTTGCTTTATACCGATTTTTAGTTTGCTTTTTGTCCAGCATCTATATTTATTAAAAACAAGACAGCTAAAAAGAATAATATCAGGTGGAGAGCAGATTTTTGGATGGCTGGTTACCAGTATTTTTTCTGTCTTGATTATTTGGTTTGCGGTTGGTGTTTTTCCGCTCTATCCTTCGGTAATTGTGACCGGTAGTATGGAGCCTTTGATCAAACCGGGAGATATTGTACTGGTAAAAAAGACCCCGGGCGAGGAGACACACATAGGCGATGTTATTCAGTATTTACATCTGGAGGAAGAAATAATTATTACCCATCGCATTATAGACATAGATGAAAGCGAGGGGAAAAAACTATTGACTAAAGGTGATAATAATCCGAGTGTCGATTCTGACCTTGTTATGTTAGAACAGGTTAAAGGAAAGGTTATAGCGACAATTCCCAAGTTGGGTTGGTTAACACTTCTTTTAAAAAGCAGAGGCGATTTACCCGCAAATTATGAGGTTTAATAGTTTAATTTTAGAAGTGATGGGAGGAAAAGAAGAAATATGGGGAGGCGAAAGGGCCAGGGTTTAAGTAATTTAATCTTGGATATACAAATTATGTTGTCAGATTTAAAAAACGTTTTGCAAAAATTGCAAATTTCCTTGACGCAAAGAACCAGGACAATTTTTATGGTTGTGGTTACGTTTGGTTTAATAGTATTAACCGCATTGACGGTATGGACATGTTTAAGTGCAGGTATAGAACAAAATACTATCGTAAAATATCAATATGTGCAAAAAGCCAAGCTTGATTATAAGGTGTTTTTAAAGCCTAATCCGTTATATGAACAAGGGGTATTGGAAATGGGACAGGTCTACCCCTCTCTCTTTGTAAATTATTTACAGCCAACCCTTACTTATGAATTTAACGGGGACAAACCGGCAAATGTTAAGGGCAATTATTCCGTAGTCGCTACAGTCGCGGGAGTACAGACGGAGGAAAAAAAAGAAAAAATCTTATGGTCGAAGGATTTTCAACTAGTACCGAAAACTGATTTTAATAGTCCTGAAGGAAAGGTTAAGCTGGAAAAAGAGCTTTCTGTTTCCTATGATGTTTTTAATCAATTTGCCGACGAGGTGCAAAAGGTAACGGAAATCGTTTCTAATGTATTTTTATCTTTAAAATGGCATATTCAGGTGGAAGCGGAAAATGAAGATGGTTTAATCATGGATGAATTAACACCAAAGCTTATTATGCCCTTAGGTAAGAAGTATTTTGAGATTACTGGAGATTTAGAACCGGAAAAAACAGGGGCTATCGAAGAGCAGATTGTAACACAAGTTCCCATAAATAAAAATAGAATGATCTTATTAAACGGTGGAATAGCGTTTTGCCTTTTAGCGTTGCTTTATTTATGGCGATTTGTTAAGGTTGTTACCCCGAGTTTATGGGAAGAGAAAGTAAAAGAAATTTTTAAGAAGCATGGCGAAAGACTAGTGGGTTTAGAAAAAGAAATTTCTTTACCTCGGGAAAAAATTATCGGGATAAAATCTATAGACGATATGGTGCTATTAGCGGATGAATTGTGTAGACCGATCTATTATTTTCACAGAACAGGTTTCGGGGATGAGGCTCTGCTGTTCTACGTTCTTAGCGAAAACAAGGTCTATACATATCAATTAGAAGCAGAAAATACCAATGTTCTTTTCGCACCAAACGAGACCTTGCCGTTTCTGTAATAAAGGCTATTTTGTTTACTGTTTTTAAGTATCATAAAAAATTCAGGGGACATGCCGCAAAAATTATCAGTAGCGGTAAGTCCCCTTTTCATATATACTTTTATTGGTTATTTATTTCATTATTTTTTAATCCAAGTTTCACTGTTTTAATGATACAATAGAATTGTCTTATTTTTTGGGGAGGAGATAGAGATGAAGAAACTTTTAACTGGTAATGAAGCCATTGCCAGAGGTGCATATGAAGCCGGCTGTACAGTGGCGGCGGCTTATCCGGGAACTCCCAGTACGGAAATTCTGGAGAATATCACTAATTATCAAGAAATATATTCAGAATGGTCACCTAATGAAAAGGTAGCGGTAGAAGTTGCTAGTGGGGCAGCTATTGCCGGGGCGCGAGCATTGGCGGCTATGAAGCATGTAGGGCTTAATGTTGCCGCTGATCCTTTGTTTACGATGGCTTATGAAGGAGTCAACGGGGGTTTGGTTATTGTAACCGCTGATGATCCCGGGACACATAGTTCACAAAATGAACAGGATAACAGATATTATGCTCCACATGCCAAGGTATTGATGTTGGAGCCGGCAGATAGTCAGGAATGCAAGGATTTTACCAAGCTGGCGTTTCACTTAAGTGAAGAATTTGATACTCCGGTATTGTTACGGGTAACTACGAGAATTTGTCACAGCAAGAGTGTGGTGGAGCTGGAGGAAAGAGAAGAAGTAGGGGTTAAGGCATATCATAAGGATGTTAAGAAATATGCCATGACTCCTGCTCATGCTAAAGCAAGGCACTTGGTCGTTGAGGACAAGCTGCTTCGTTTACGGGAATATAGTAATAGCACCGCTTTAAATAAAATAGAGTGGGGCGAGAAAAAAATCGGAATTATTACCAGTGGTATCTCTTATCAGTATGCCCGGGAAGTTTTCGGGGAAACGGCTTCTTATTTGAAGCTAGGTTTGACCTATCCCTTGCCGGATAAGTTAATTCAGGAATTTGCCCAGGCAGTAGAGCAAGTATTGATTATCGAAGAAAATGACCCTTATTTGGAGACTTACGTAAAGTCTTTAGGGATTAAGTGTCGGGGTAAGGAATTGCTTCCACTTTGTGATGAATTGAATCCCGGGATTATTCGGCGTGCTTTTTTCCCTGAGGAGGCAGGGAAAAACGGAGCTGTGCTTGGGAATGTGGATGCCAATGCTGCGGATATGGAAAGTTTGCAGGTACCTTCGAGACCTCCTGTACTCTGTGCCGGGTGTCCGCATCGCGGAATTTTCTTTGCCTTAAGCAAGCTGAAAGATGTGGTGGTTTCAGGTGATATCGGTTGTTATACCTTAGGTTTAATGCCACCTTTAGAGGTTACGGATACAGTAATTTGTATGGGGGCCAGTATTTCCGCGGGGCATGGCATGGAAAAGGCTTTTCAGCAAGGTGGAGTGGAGAAGAAGGTCTTTAGTTGTATTGGTGACTCAACTTTTTTCCATTCCGGAATCACAGGCTTAATTGATGCTGTTTATAATCAGAGTAACCTTAAGATTGTTATTTTGGACAATCGGATTACGGCGATGACCGGACATCAGGAAAATCCGGGAACAGGTAAGACCTTACAGGGTGAAAAGGCGCCGATAATCGAGATTGAGCAGCTTGTGCGGGCAGTAGGTGTAAAAGAAGAAAACATCAGGGTAGTTAACCCTTATAATCTTGCTGCAACAGAACAGGCGGTTCGGGATGCTTATACGGCTACAGAGCCTTTTGTGATTATTACCAAACGACCTTGTGCTTTATTGAAAGAGGTACGGCAGGCCAGAAGCGGACAATTTTATGTGATTGATGCAGAGAAATGTAAGCAATGTAAGGCTTGTTTGCGCATCGGTTGTCCGGCTCTCGCTTTAAAAGGAGAACAGGTGATTATCGAGCGAGAGATGTGTAATAGTTGTGGTCTTTGTCAGCAGGTCTGTAAATTTGCGGCGATTACTAAGGTTGGTGAAGAGAAATGACAAATATAAGGACTAAGGCTTTATTGCTGGTGGGTGTAGGCGGACAGGGTACGATTTTGGCCTCCAAGATCCTAAGTGAAGGATTGGTCCGCGAAGGTTATGATGTGAAAATGTCGGAGATACACGGAATGTCCCAAAGAGGGGGCAGTGTTACCACACAGATTAAATTTGGGGAAAAAGTAGCTTCCCCCATTATTGGTTTAGCAGAAGCTGATGCGATCGTTGCTTTTGAAAAAGTAGAAGCAGTTAGATCTTTAGCATATCTTAAGGCAGAGGGGACATTGTTAGTCAATGACCATGAAATTTATCCTTTGCCTGTTTTAACCGGAAAGGAAGAGTATCCGTCTAATGTTCTGGAATTTCTACAGAAAAAAGCAAAGAAGTGTTCAATTATAGCTGCCAATAATATTGCCATGGAGTTAGGTAATACTAAGGCACAGAATATCGTTTTGCTTGGTGCGTTAATTAAAGCGCTGGGTTTAGTAAATTTGGCTTGGGAAGAAATATTAAAACAATATCTTCCGCCTAAATTGTATGAGTTGAATTTAAAGGCTTTACAGGCCGGGATGAACCAAAAATTGCAGTTGTAATTCTAGTATAATAATTAGCTTATATTTTCAAGGAGGGTAACAATATTTAATGAAAACAGATATTCAAATTGCCCAAGAAGCAAAATTAGAACGTATTAGGGATATAGCCCAAAAATTAGCTGTAGATGAGGAAGACCTTATCTATTATGGTGATTATAAAGCTAAGGTTGATTATCGGTTAATCAAAAAGCTTACTCATAAAGAGGACGGTAAAGTTATTTTAGTGACAGCCATTAACCCTACACCGGCAGGAGAAGGAAAGACGACTGTAGCGATAGGGTTGAGTGATGCATTACAAAAGCTAGGGAAATTGGCGGCAGTTTGTTTGCGTGAGCCTTCTCTTGGCCCTGTTTTTGGGATCAAAGGAGGGGCTGCCGGTGGCGGATATGCCCAGGTGGTTCCTATGGAGGATATTAACCTGCATTTTACCGGGGATATTCATGCTATTGGTGCTGCTAATAATCTTTTGGCTGCGGCGCTTGATAACCATATTTATCATGGCAACAGTTTACAGATTGACCCGCGGAAAATCACTTGGCGTCGGGCTGTAGACATGAATGATCGTCAGCTCCGGTATATTGTCAATGGTCTTGGTGGGAAAACCAATGGTATGCCGCGGGAAGATGGTTTTGATATCACAGTAGCTTCGGAAATAATGGCTGTTTTTTGTTTGGCTCAGGATTTACAGGACTTGAAGGATAGACTGGCTAGGATGATCGTTGCTTATACTTTTGATTGTAAACCGGTTACTTGTGGAGATTTGAAAGTACAAGGTGCTTTGACCATGTTGTTGAAGGACGCTTTTCATCCTAATCTTGTTCAGACTTTAGAAGGAACCCCTGCCTTTATTCACGGCGGGCCTTTTGCCAATATTGCTCATGGTTGTAATAGTTTAGTGGCTACAAAGTTAGCGATGAAATTAGCTGATTATGTAGTTACGGAAGCCGGTTTTGGTGCTGATCTGGGTGCGGAAAAATTTCTGGATATCAAATGTCGTACAGGGCAAATCAAACCGGATGCGGTGGTATTGGTTGCAAGTATTAGAGCTTTGAAACATCATGGTGGTTGTCCTAAGGAAGAGTGGGGCAAGGAAAATCTTGCTTACCTAAAAAAAGGCTTAACCAATTTGCAGAGACATATTATTAATTTAACGCGTAAATACAATCTACCCATAGTCGTGGCACTTAATCATTTTCCCACGGATTCCGATGATGAGTTAAAGCTTGTTTTCAAATATTGTGCGGAAGCAGGAGTTGAGGTTGCTGTTTCCGAGGTATTTACTCAAGGAGGATTAGGGGGAGTAGAATTAGCCCAAAAGGTTTTGGAGATAATCGAGCAAAATTCCACAAATAAGCAGGAACAAAAAAGGGAGTTTTCCTATCTATATACATTAGACAAGAGTATTTCTGAAAAGATCAGGATTATCGCCAAAGAGATTTATGGGGCAGGTAGTGTGGTTTTCAGTAAAGAGGCCGCGAAAAGTATCGCTTTGTTTGAAGAACTGGGTTATCATAATTTACCTGTGTGTATGGCTAAAACCCAATATTCTTTTTCTGATAATCCTAGACTTTTGGGGGCGCCGGAAGGTTTTGAATTAACGGTGCGTGAAGTGCGATTGTCAGCCGGAGCAGGTTTTGTTGTGGCCTTGACCGGAGAAATTATGACTTTACCCGGATTACCGAAAATACCTTCGGCAGAGTTGATTGACGTTGATGCCAACGGTAAAGTATCAGGACTGTTTTAAGAGAAAGTCAGTTTAGAAAAGCTAAGTAGTTGAAAAGCTTGAATGAGGAGGAGAATAATGAGAAAAAGGCTTATTTTTATTGTGGCGATAGTGTTTCTTCTGCCCTTTTTTTGGATTGTGGCTTCAGAACAGTCAGTTGCTTCGGAAGCGGCTGAATCTTCGCAGTTAACGCTCTCTTCTAACCAGATTACTCCATTATCTTTTAAATTAGGGAATGAAGTTTTGATGAGTAAATATCATCATCTTATTGCCGGTAAAAGAGTGGGGCTGATAACTAATCAGAGCGGTGTGAACAGTAAAGGTGAAAGTACCATTAATGTTTTGGCGAATGATCCTACCGTACAGTTAACAGCACTTTATGGACCTGAGCACGGGATTGATGGACAGGCTAGTGCAGGTGCTTATGTGGAGTCTTATATTCATCCGGAATTAGGGATTCCTGTCTATAGTCTTTATGGACAAACAAGAATGCCTACTGCTGAAATGTTGGCTAATGTAGATGTATTGGTCTATGATATTCAGGATATTGGGGCAAGAACATACACATACATTTCCACTCTCAACTATTGTCAGCAGGCTGCAAAAAAATATGGGAAAACGCTGATTGTTTTGGATAGACCCAATCCGGTCGGCGGGGAAATCGTCGACGGATGGGTTTTGGAGAAAGCATTTGAAACATTTGTGGGTGTAGATGAATTGCCTACGGCTCATGGCATGACAGTGGGGGAGTTGGCTCTGTATTTTAACCGGGAAATTGGGGCAGATGTAAGAGTTGTGCCCATGGAAGGTTATACACGACAGATGATTTATCAGGATACGGGTCTTCCCTGGATTGCTACTTCACCTAATATTCCAGACCTTGATTCTGTTTTTGGCTATATGGCTACCGGTTTGGGGGAAGGAACAGGAATTTATCAAGCTGATAAGTTTAAGTGGATTGGCGGTAAGGGTATTGATGCAGTGAAGTTTGCTAATTTGTTAAATAATGCGGGCTTGCCTGGGGTAACCTTTATTCCCGAAGTTAAGGGTTCTGCCGGAGGGGTAAGACTTAAGATTACTGATTATCATACTTTTAACCCGGCCAAAACAGGTCTTTATGCTCTCGCTTATGCCCGGACTTTGAATCATTTTAATGTGCCTAAGAGTGGTAAGACGATGGTGATGTTTGATAAGATTATGGGAACAGATAAAATCGGCATTTATCTGGAGCAGTATTACACTCCGCAACAGATTGAGGCGCAAATGTTACCACGCTTGAACAGTTTTAAGGCGGAAAGAGCCAAATATTTGATTTATGATGCTCAGCCTAACCGGGTCATTGCTGTTTATGTTCAGGGACAACAGGTTGTTTTTGATGTAGAACCTTTTATTGATGGCAACAATCGGGTTATGGTTCCTTTGCGGGCGATTGGCGAAGCTTTGGGAGCGGAAATTGATTGGGATGAAGAGGCGAGAGTTGCTAAGTTTAGTAAAGAGGGAAGAGAAGTGCTTTTTGTTATTGATAGTCAGGAGGCTTTGGTAAACCGCGAGATTAAAACAATGGATACCTGTCCGGTTATTAAAGACGGGCGGACGATGCTTCCATTACGCTATGTAGGTGAATTTCTTGGGGCGCAGGTTGATTGGGATGACCGGACCAGTACGGTAAAGATAACGGAAAAAACCGAGGTTAATTAAATAAACCTCGGTTTTTTTAAAAATAATTATTCAAGAATAGTGTATTGTGATAATATATGTAATATAATTTATTTTAACTATGTTATATTGAATAGAGGGGGTGACCCTGATGAGGTCATTTCAAAAGTCCAATAAATTGGATCATGTCTGTTATGATATCAGAGGTCCGATTATGGAAGAAGCAAAAAAATTAGAGGAAAACGGTTATCATCTTATTAAGTTGAACATTGGCAATCCGGGGGCATTTGGCTTTAATGCACCTGATGAGATTATTCGTGATGTTATTCTTAATTTGCCGAAAGCACAGGGTTATAGCGATTCCCAGGGTGTATTTTCAGCACGTAAAGCAATTATGCAGTATTGTCAGCAGAAGAATATTCCCGGAGTTGACATTGATGATATTTATACAGGTAATGGAGTAAGTGAATTGATTGTCTTGGCCATGCAAGGGTTATTAAATAATGGTGACGAAATTTTGGTACCTGCACCTGATTATCCTCTGTGGACTGCAGCTATTAATCTCTCTGGCGGTACAGCTGTACATTATCTTTGTGATGAGCAGTCAGATTGGATTCCGGATGTAGCTGATATTAAAAGTAAAATTACTGATAAAACTAAGGGGATAGTAATTATTAATCCGAATAACCCTACGGGTGCCTTATATCCTCAAGAAGTTTTGCAGAGTATTGTGGACATTGCCGAAGAGCATAATTTAATTGTTTTCTCTGATGAAATATACGACAAAGTTCTTTATGAAGATGCCGTACATGTTTCTACGGCTACTTTGTCTGATAAAGTGCTGTTTGTTACTTTTTGTGGTTTGTCCAAATCTCACCGTATTGCTGGCTTTCGGGCGGGGTGGATGGTGCTTAGCGGAAATAAAGCTATCGCTAAGGATTATATCGAGGGTTTAGATATACTCTCAAATATGCGTTTGTGCAGCAACGTTCCAGCACAGTATGCGATTCAGACGGCCTTAGGTGGATATCAAAGTCTGACGGAATTGTTAGTACCTGGTGGGCGCTTACGGAAACAACGGGATCTTTGTTATGAAATGCTCAATAATATCCCCGGAATAACTTGTACAAAACCTAAAGGGGCTTTCTATATGTTTCCGAAGATTGACACGAAAAGGTTTAATATCACCGACGATTATCAATTTGTTTTGGACTTTTTGAAGGAGAAAAAGGTCATGTTGGTACAAGGAACAGGCTTTAACTGGCCTAATCCCGACCATTTTAGAATTGTTTTTCTTCCTGATGAACATAAACTTGAAATTGCCTTAAGCAGGTTGGGTGAGTTTTTGGAGGATTATCGTCAGTAACGTGGCATGGGGACCGTGGCATGGGGACGTTTCAGCTGCCACATTGCCACTGGTCGACATGCACCTTGGCCCCGTGCAAAATGTGCAAAATTTCAAGTAGTGTGCAAAATTTTGCCATTCCTGGCAAAATAGCGGAAAATCGGTGTAAAATTGACCTGATTTCACCTAAAACTTGCACATTACTTGAAATTTTGCACATTTATCGTTAGGGGATGGTATAATTTTTTACTCTCCGCTTGGTTATGTAGCGGGATTTTTACAAATTTCCCGAAAAGGAAGGAAAATTCCCCAATTATATTGAATGAATCACTGGGTCGAAAAGGCTATCAGCAAATGGCGACAAAAAAGCTTAGTAGGTGGTTATCCCGACGGCTCTTTCCGACCGGACCAAAGCCTGACCAGAGCCGAATTCGTGGCTTTGGTGAACAGGGTCTTTAATTATACGCAAAAAGCGCCGCTTCAGTTTACGGATCTTTCCCCTGAGGAATGGTACATAGACGATATCGCTAAAGCTGTAGCTGCCGGCTATATTAACGGCTATCCTGACGGTACTTTTCGACCGGAGCAAACCATTACCCGTCAGGAAGTAGCCGTTATTCTCTCATAGCTCCTTTCTCTTGCAGGAACAACAGAAGATGTCAAAAAATTTAAAGACGAAGCCGAGATTCCTTTCTGGAGTCTGGGGTCGATTGGTGCTGTTGTTGCTAGCGGCTACATGGGTGGTTATACTGATGAAAGCTTTCGCCCAGCCCAACCCTTGACCCGAGCAGAAGCGATCTCGGCTTTAGATCGTGCCCTTGGTGTACTCTACAACCAAAAAGGGACATATGGGCCTTTACTAACCACTACCACTGTAGAAGGGAACGTGACCCTTACTACACAAGAGATTACTTTGAAAAACATGATCATCACTGGTGATCTCTACTTGAGTGCGGGGATAGAAGCAGGGCAGCTTTCTTTAGATAATGTACAAGTTCTAGGGACAGTGAAAATAAAAGGGGGAACGGAGCTCTATCTTTCCCCGGAGACCCAGCTTAATACGGTAGTGATAGATACCCCTGTAGCGGTTAGGGGGGAAGGCGTGATTCAAAAAGCTTATATCAACAGCTCTGACGTCACCCTTGCCACCCAACCTGAGAGCATAGAAATAGCGGAAGGGGTTACTGATTTACTTATAGAGGAAGAGGAACCAGAAGCTAGTGAGGAACCCGGTGATGAAGCTAGTGAAGTAGAGGAAGAAGCAAAGAACAGTTTTGCTTCCGGCTATCCCCGGGTAAGTGGTATCCAAACAGACCGCTTGGATTTAGTATCACCAATAAGGGCAGATAAAATATATACCTTGTCACAGGATATTATTATTAAATGGCAGCAAAAAAAAAGATTTGCCGGGCTATATTTATGGAACTGCCTTACGGGAGGGGAAGGTAGTTTATGAGCGAACAGATCAATAGACAACTGGCATTACGGTGGTTCGAATATGCGAAAAATGATTTACAGGCAGCAGCTTTGAAAACAATTTTAGTGGTAAGATGCATTATTAGAAAATTTAACTGATAAAGAAGTTCTTAATGTTTGTGATAGTATTTTAAAAAATGATTAGATTTGAAGGTGATAAACGTGGTGGCGGGGAACTTTCCCCTTGCCACATCCGTCCCGGCAAAATGTGCAAAATTTCAAATAATGCATAATTTTTGGGTAAAACACCCTAATTCATGGATAGATTACATATTTTAGGCAGCACATCTACCATAAAATGGTAAAAACTTGCACATTACTTGAAATTTTGCACATTTATCGTTTTAATCTTTGCTGCTTTATTTAGGGGGAACAAATAGGGGCAGGAAAAGTCTATATCTTATAGAAAATTAATTTAAAGATTAAAAAACGGGGTGGTTTTCGTGAAGCAGGGAGCTAGGCGGAAATATCTGATTTTTCCTTTTATTATGTTTTTAGTCATTGGTTTAGCGGTCTTTTTAAGTCCTAAGCTGCTAGTGGCTCAGGCTGATGCAGATGATGTGGAAGCAATCTTGCAAGAAAGGCTGAAAGAAGCGATCGTGCTTTTTACAGGGAGTCCGTTAGCATTAGTCAATAATACGGAAAGCCAGGTGGATGAGGCAAATGCCGAAATTTGCCCTTATACAAAAGAGGGGCGTGTTTTTGTCCCTTTGCGTTTCCTTGCGGAAAGTTTGCAGGCAAAAGTAGTCTGGGATGCGCAGACTTCTGCCGTTACGCTGACCACGAAAAACAAGACGGTGCGTTTTACAGTAGGTATTCCCAAGATATTAATTGATAATCATGAGCTAGCGATATATTGTGCGCCGGAAATTATTAATGACAGGACTTTTGTGCCGGTGCGGGCTATTAATGAGGCTTTGGGTAAGAAGGTCTTTTACGACCGGGGCTTGATTGTGATTAGTGAAAAAGAAAATTCTTTTCATCCGGAAACAGAAAAGACCTTGCTTGATGCCTTAATTGCGAAGGTGAATAATCTGCCCAAGATTGGTTCGGAAGAACAGTTGCGTAATTTATTGGCGGGAATAAGTCCGGATAATTATTACAGGAGTGGGGATATAGGTTTGGATGTGGCTGAAGCGGAAAGTGGCTTGCAAACTGCAACCAATGGCCTTGCCGCAAAAACGAGGCTTTCGGAAAGTGCTCAGGCGGTTGATTATTCGGAAACCAATGTGCAGGTAGCCGGGGTAGATGAGGCGGACTTGGTAAAAACAGACGGGGAATATATCTATCAGGTCAATAAAGACCGGGTCATTATCCTCAAGGCTTATCCTGCTGCGGAAATGGAGGTCGTCTCTGTTTTAGATTTTACCAAGGAGGATTTTCAACCTTTAGAGTTATATGTTGATGAAAAAAATCTGGTTGTTATCGGGAGCAGGCAACATAAATATTATTATCTGGATCAGCCTATGGTCCAAGATTCCGCTGGAGTTCCGGAGGTAAAGCTGCAAACGCAAGTAGTGGAGATTTGGCCACCCCGTTATACAAAGAGTCGGGTAAAGGCGATTATTTATGACCTTCAGGATAAAAGTAACTTAACAAAATTACGAGAAGTGGAGATTGACGGGAATTATTTATCTTCCCGGAAGATAGGCTCTTATTTGTATCTGGTGGCTAATGATCCGATTAATTATTACCGTTATCCAGACTACCCGGTAATTATGGAAAAGGGAGTTGAAAATACCCAGGCAACAGAAAACTCCGGAGGAGCTGTATCAACATTGGAAGAAGCAGGACTCACGCCTTCATATCGGGATACAGCGATTCAAGAGGAATCCATTCCTGTTTCTTGCCGGGATATTCGTTACATTCCTCCGCTTGTTGAGCCCAATTATTTGATAATTGTCGGTTTGGATTTGGCGAAAAATGAGCAACCTGCTCAGGTATCTACATATTTAGGTGCCGGACAGAACATCTATGTTTCCCAAGACAATTTTTATATTGCTTTAAGAAAATACAATTATCTACCACTAGTGCAGGATACACTAGTGCAGGGTACTGCTGCTAAGAGATTATTGCCGAGACAGGTAAGGGATACTACCTTGGTGTATAAGTTCTCTCTGGATAAGGGCAAGGTTACTTATCTGACTAAGGGAGAGGTTCCGGGGACTTTGCTGAACCAGTTTTCCATGGATGAAAACCGGGAGTATTTGCGGATTGCCACTACTACCGGTAGTACCTGGGGAACGGGTCAGAATATGTCCCAAAACAATGTATATGTTTTAGACGAGAGTATGAGTATTGTGGGCAGGATAGAAAATATTGCTCCTGGGGAAAGGATTTATTCCGCCAGGTTTATGGGTGATCGAGCTTATTTAGTAACCTTTAAAAACACGGATCCTTTATTTGTTCTTGATTTAAAGAAACCAACAGAGCCGAAAATCTTAGGAGCCTTGAAGATTCCCGGCTACAGTGATTATCTCCATCCTTATGATGAAAATCATTTAATTGGTTTTGGCAAAGATACGATTGAGATAGAAAATAAGAATGCTCAGGGGGAAGTAGTAAGCACTCAGGCTTATTATCAAGGAATGAAGCTAGCTCTCTTTGATGTGAGTGATGTGCATAATCCCCAAGAGCTGTATAAAGAGATTATTGGGGATCGCGGTACAGAATCTGAACTCTTAAGAAATCATAAAGCCTTGCTTTTTGATAAGGAAAAGGAGTTGTTGGCTTTCCCGGTTACGGTGATGAAGATACCGGCGGAACAAAAAGAAAAAGATGCAAATGCCATAATGTATGGGCAGTTTGCTTATCAAGGTGCCTATATCTATCAACTTAATCTAAAAGATGGTTTTACGTTAAGAGGTAGAATTACCCATTTAAGTGAAGAGGACTTGTTAAAGGCAGGGTATCGTTCCTATAATCGGGAAAACGAAGTAAAACGGATCTTGTACATAGGTGATACCTTATATACCCTTTCTGACGGGATGGTCAAGGCCCACGGTTTAGTTGACTTGGTGGAAAGAAAGGCGGTACAATTACCTTAAAAGAAAAAACAAAAGCAAACAAGGAGAACAAAAGTGTGGCAGGGGGACGTTTCATCTGCCACATTTTCAATAAGAACAACTGACAAATGAAAAATGTGGCAGACGAAACGTCCCCCTGCCACCGTCCCCCTGCCACACTGTTTTATTTAAACAATTTATGCGCTATAATGGAGGTGCTTATTTAAAGATGAAATAATCGAGTATTGAAAAAGCAAGGAGTGTTTTAGCTAAGTGTTTTATATTGCTAATAATAGTCATGATCCGCATTACAATTTAGCTTTTGAAGAGTATGTTTTTCATAATTTGTCTTTTGACGAGCCCTGTCTGCTCCTTTGGCAAAATGAACCTTCTGTCATTGTGGGGCGTTTTCAAAATACGCTGGAAGAAATAAATCAGGAATATATTAAACAGCACCATGTCCATGTGGTTAGACGCATCACGGGCGGTGGTGCTGTTTATCATGATTTAGGCAATCTAAATTATACCTTTATCGCCAAACATCAAGAAAAGGTTTTGGATTTTCGTAAATTTACTGAGCCAGTGATTAAAGCATTACGGGAGATGGGAGTTCCAGCTAAGTATAGTGGCAGAAACGATTTAACGATTAATGGAAAGAAGTTTTCCGGTAATTCTCAATACAATTTCCGTGGGAAAACTATGCATCATGGAACCCTGCTTTTTGCTTCAAATCTTGATGCTGTGCAAGCGGCTCTAAATGTTAAAAGTGATAAATTTCAATCTAAAGGGGTAAAATCGGTAAGAAGCCGTGTTACTAATATTAGTGAGTATTTACCGAAACCTATCAGCATACAGGAATTTAAGTCTTTACTTTTAACCCATATCTTCCAAGGTGAAGCGGTACGTGAGTATCAATTAGCGGATAAGGATTATGAACAGATTGAGCGTTTAAAGACGAAAAAATATCTTACCTGGTCATGGAATTATGGTCATTCCCCGGCTTTTAATTTTAAAAACAGTCAACGTTTTCCCTGCGGCAAGATTGAGATATGTTTACAGATTACATCCGGTATAATCAAAGAGTGTAAATTTTACGGAGATTTTTTTAGTAATGAAAACATCGAGAAGTTAGAGCAAAAATTTGTGGGTATAAAATATCAAGAGGAAGAATTAGCTGCCATTATCAAAGCAGAGGATATAGAAAAGTATTTTGGGCAGGTTAGTCGGGAAGAGCTGCTTTTGTTATTTTTCCCGTGATGTGGAGGGGGCAGCGTGGCAGGGGGACGTTTTATCTGCCACATCAGCTTGTCAGTTATATTTTACTGGGTGATAATGTGGCTGATGAAATGTCCCCCTGCCTCTGTTTTTGATATTAAGGATTATTTTTCATTGACAACATTTCTTACACTTGATAGACTATTATCCATATTAAAATAATATTATTATAATGTATTCTTATCCAGAGTGGCGGAGGGACTGGCCCGATGAAACCCGGCAACCGTTTGACTTTATGCACGCTAGTTATTGCTAATTTAAAAGGTCAAATTGGTGCTAAATCCTGCAGGAGTTTAGTCTTCTGATAGATAAGAGACCTAGCAATAAGATGAGGGCTCTTCTCTTGCGAAGAGGCTATTTTTATACTAATCGCATGATTAGGGAGGGTAAGAAATGTCTGTTAAGCGCACGTATGAAGAAATTAATGAGCGCATTAAGGCGGGGAAAGCCGTAGTCTTAACTGCTGAAGAGGTAATCGGAAAGGTTCGTGAACAGGGAGTCACGAAAACGGCAAAAGAAGTAGATGTAGTTACTACTGGGACCTTCGGTCCTATGTGTTCATCAGGGGCTTTTTTTAATTTCGGTCATACTAAACCGCGGATGAGAATGAGTAAAATTTGGCTGAATGATGTTCCGGCTTATGCAGGAATTGCTGCCGTGGATGCATTTTTGGGGGCAACGGAACTACCGGAGCAGGACCCCCGCAACACTAAATATCCGGGCGAGTTTCGGTATGGAGGAGCTCATGTAATTGAAGATCTTGTAGCGGGGAGAGAGGTTAGGTTGAGAGCTACTAGTTATGGTACTGATTGTTATCCGCGTACTAAATTGGAAACGACAATTACATTGGATTCGATTAATGAGGCGATTCTTTTTAATCCGCGAAATTGCTATCAGAATTATAATTGTGCGGTGAATTCCGCTGATCGTCTGATTTATACATATATGGGAGTATTAAAACCCCATTTTGGAAATGCTACTTATTCGACTTCCGGACAACTTAGTCCTTTGCTTAAAGACCCGTATTTTCAAACTATTGGAATCGGAACACGGATTTTTTTAGGTGGAGGTATTGGCTATGTGGCTTGGCATGGGACACAACATTCTCCAGGATTTCTAAAAGATGAAGAGGGTAGAGAATTAACGGGTACTGGAGGAACTTTAGCTGTTATCGGAGATCTCAAACAAATGAGTGCCCGTTGGCTGGTGGGTACCAGTTATATAGGATATGGTGTTACATTAACCGTAGGAATAGGTGTGCCGATTCCGATTCTTAATGAAGAAATATTGATTAATGCAGCTAAATCTGATGAGGAGCTATATACTGTGGTTGTTGATTATGGGGAGGGGTATCCGAAGGGAGAACCGGAAGAATTAGCTTTGGTTAGTTATGCAGAATTGAAGAGTGGAAAAATAAAGGTGTTAGGAAAAGAAATACCAACTTCGCCGGTCAGTAGTTATTTCCGAGCACAGGAGATAGCTGGGATTCTGAAAGATTGGATTCTTAAAGGTGAGTTTTTGTTGAGCGAACCGATTCAATTATTACCCAGATAAGTGTGTTAGGGGGGACGGTGGTGGCAGGGGGACGTTTCATCTGCCACATCAGCTAGCCGGCGAATTTTACTTGGGTGGTAATGTGGCAGATGAAGCGTCCCCCTGCCACACAAAATATATGAGAGGAGTGTGAGGAGAATGGCTCCGCAAAAAATTGTCCTACGTTTTTCCGCAGATAATGCTGATCAACCGATTATTTATCATTTAGTAAAGGATTATGATTTGATTATCAATATACTCAAGGCTTCGATTAACCCTCATAAGGAAGGGACAATGGTATTGGAGTTAACTGGCACTCGTTATGAGGAAGGGATAAATTATTTAAAAAAACAAGGGGTAACTGTTCATCCTTTAACCCAGGAAGTAGTGAGGAATGAAGATAAATGTACTCATTGTGGTAATTGTACTGCTCATTGTCCTACACGGGCACTCTTTATTGAACGACCTTCTATGGAAGTGAAATTTAATGGAGATGAATGTGTTGTTTGTTTGATGTGTGTAAAAATATGTCCTGTTCATGCTATGGAGGTAAGGATATAAGTGGTGTATGAACCTCGTAAGTATCGAAGTTTGCATCAGGAGAAGGATCTGCATCATTTTCAGGTAGTGCTAGACGAAACGGATTTAGATATAGGCATAAAAAAAGAGCTCTATACTTCTGATTTACAAAAGAAGGTTGAGCTTTTTCTTGCTGAACAGCGACAGGATTTAAAAGAATATATTAAACGATATCCGGCTTTCGTGACGACACTCGAACCTTGGGATCAAGCAGAGGAAATAGTTCCGTATGCGGTAAAAGCAATGTGTGAGGCTGCTCGTCTTGCCGGAGTAGGGCCGATGGCTGCCGTAGCCGGTTTTTTCGCGGAACAGGTAGGTTTGTATTTAAGCTCATTTTCTTCTGATGTGCTTGTAGAAAACGGGGGAGATATTTGGCTAAAATCTACCCAACCGCGTAATATTTGTATTTATGCCGGGAACTCCCCGTTTTCTCAAAGAATTGGGCTGGAAATAAAAGCGGAAACCACACCATTAGGTATTTGTACTTCTTCGGGGACGGTGGGACATAGTTTGAGCTTTGGCAGCGCCGACGCGGTGGTAATTCTTGCGTCTTCCGCGGTATTGGCTGATGCGGTGGCTACAGCTACTTGTAATTTGGTACAGGAGGAAGCGGATTTAGCTAAGGCAGTAGAATGGGCGGTAGCAATCCCCGGGGTGTTAGGGGCGGTAGCTATTTTAGCTGATAAAATGGCCGTACAAGGCGAGATTGAGCTGATTCCTATATAGTTATACTACTTCCACTGATTAAAATATGGCAAATGAAACGTCCCCCTGCCACCTGAAACGTCCCCCTGCCACCAAAATTGCCCTATAGATAAGCAAGGCAGACCTTTCCTTGAGTGGTAAGGTCTGCTTTTTGATGTGCCAGGTATGCGTGATAATCTTTAGTTGTTATTTGAAGAATTATGTGGAGTTTAATTAAAACCGGACATTTCACGGAGGAGGTCTGTAAAGCCGTTATTGTCGGTAACTAAGACATAATTTAAAAAGAGGACTTCTCGGATGTTATTTTCCTCAATGAAGGCGAAGATATCCAAGGTAAACTGCCGTGGGTCAACGATATAAATCTCTTCATAGTGCGGTAAAAGAAAGGGGACAAAAGCATTGGCATAGGAATCTTTGATGACCATGATTTTCTTGCCGTTTTTTTGAGCAGTGGTTATTTTGCCCCAAGGGTGATCACCACCTAAAAAGATGCCGTACTTATTGGTATTTTCGGCATGGCGCATATCCAAAAGAGGAATTTTAATAGGATTTTCATAATACACAGTATATTCATAGTCGATTAAGGGTTGATAGAGGTAGACAGTGTCCGGATTGCCTTTGATTTCTTTACTTAAGGTTGTTGAGTATAAAGAACCAAGATATGGTTTTACTTGCTCGACTTTATATTGTTCAATGGGTATAGGTTTTTCGCTTTTTGCCTCTATAAAGGCTGTATAAGCATAATATGCTCCCAGAGCGGTCCAGTGGTGATCTGAGCGGAAGTAGATATATTTATCCGTGTTTTGCTTTAGAGCTTGATAGGCATCAATAGTTGTAATACTAGGATTCAAGAGTTCATAAACATAATCGATTGTTTCTTTTTGGGGTGAGGAAAGTTCTTTGTATCTTGAGTCGTTCATAAATTCAATTTGCGTAGGAGTAATTAAGGAGTAAACTTGACAATTTTTATCAGCCAGTCTTTTTTGAAAATCATTAATAAAGTCAGCATAGTATTTACTGGCTTCAGCATTAAAAGTGTGGATTTCCATGGCCTTATCATTGAGGACAAGGACTTTGCCTGTTACACTTCCTTTTTCTTCTTTGAGGCTATCTTGCTGATTGTCATTATTTTTTATCTCTTCATCGGGTTTTTCCCTTTCCTCACTTCCTGTGTTCTGGTCATTGTTATTTTTATTTTGTTTGGCGGCCACATTTGCCCCTTGATTAAGGACAATTGTTACTTTTTCTTGACTGGGTAAGCTCCAGAGGTTGTTTACTGTACCACTAATTTTGACGAAATTTTCACGAAAAATAAAATTATCCGCAAAGTAGTTTTCGTATTCGCGAAAATACTCTCCGCTCCATAGTTTTTGTGCGGTGAATTGAGGTTTTGTTTTAAGAGCACGGTTTTCCAGTTCAGAGATGATCGGTTTATTAGGAGCGAGAAGATTAAGCACTCCTAGGAGAAAAAGCGGTAGAAGAAAGAAGATAATATTTAATTGCTGTTTTTTCATCGTAATCACCTTTTAAAATCTAAAATAGAGGAAAGGATTATATGATTTCCCTACTAAGAGAATAGTTGCCATGAACAGTAAGATGAAATTTAAGGTAGGGTGGAAAAATTTAGTCGGAAGAAGAGTGTGAGGAATATTTTTATTTATTAGCGAAGCAATACCTTGGCGTATCAGCTTAGTGATGGGAGTACAGGCAAATAGAGCGACTATGAGGAAGAAAAAGTAATTGGAAAAGTAAATGATTAATTCAGTATTAATAAGTTCTCGTGAACCGAAGGCAAACATAATCCCCAGGATACTGCCGATACTGTTAAGGTCTGTATAATAGAAGATTACCCAGCCGATAAGCATTACAAAGATTAAGTAACTGTGAGCAATCCAGCGCGGCAATTTCTCCAATATTTTGAGGAGGAAGATTTTTTCTATAGCAATAAGTACTCCATAGAATAAACCCCAGAGAATAAAGTTCCAGCTGGCACCATGCCATAATCCGGTTAAAAACCAGACGATCAGAAGATTGCGTAGGTGATGTTTTCTGTTTCCTCCTAAAGGAATGTAGACATAGTCCCGGAAAAAGCTACCTAAGGAAATATGCCATCGACGCCAGAATTCCGTAGCAGAGCGGGAAATATAGGGATAATTAAAGTTTTCTTTATAGGTGAAACCAAACATTTTTCCTAGACCGATAGCCATATCGGAATAAGCGGAGAAATCGAAATAAATTTGTAGCGCAAAAAAGCTAATACCAAACCAAGCACCTAAAATAGATAATGTAGAAAAATCTCCATCTAAAAATACTTCAACCACTTCTCCGGCCGTATTAGCTAAAAGTACTTTTTTGGCTAAACCGATAACGAAGCGGTTAATTCCTTCATTAAATAAGCTGACGGAGTGTGTTCTCTGTTCAATATTTTCGGCAATATCTTTGTAGCGAACAATGGGACCGGCTACCAGTTGGTGAAAAAGGGAGATGAACAGTAGAAATTTAGGGAATGATTTTTGTGCTGCTATTTCTCCGCGGTAAACATCTACAATATAGGAGATAGATTGAAAAGTATAAAAGGAAATACCAATAGGTAGTCCAAAATGATGCATAGGAAAATTCATGCCAAAGAAATAGTTAATATTTTGTATGAGGAAATCGAAATACTTAAAAAATCCTAATAGAGAAAGACTTACAGTAATAGAGGCAAGCAAAGCTGCTTTGCTTTGCCAAGATTTACGGTATTTTTCTATAGTTAATCCGAGGAAATAGTCAACTAGTGAACTAATTATAAGCAAACTAACCCAGACCGGTTCTCCCCAGGCATAAAACAATAAGGAAAAAATGATTAGAACCCAGTTGCGATAGGTTTGGTTTTTGCAAATAAAATAAAAGATTAAGTTGAGTGGTAAAAAAGCATAAAGAAAAACCAAACTTGAAAAGACCAAAGATTTCGCCTCCTAATAAAATTAACTAAAAAAACTAAAACGTCATAAGAACATTATCCTCATTATATAATTAACTTTTAATTTTAGCTACGTAGGTTTAATGAACTTTTTGGTAATTAATTATTTTGTTAATTTGTGACCTGGTGTAGAAAACAAAAAGGAGTGTCTGAACACTCCGTTTCCGTTTAACAACACTATCTTTTAGTGATATAGAGTCTTAGCCTTAAAATGAACTGCACTTATGCACAGTTTAAAATAATTTCTTTTTGATTAGATAGATTACCCCCGTTAAGGATAAGAGTAGGGAAATTCCTACGGCGATGGCAAAGCCGTAAGGTGAATCTTGGAAAGGCAAGTCAAAGTTCATGCCGAAAAAGCTGGCAACCATCGTGGGTAAAGCCAGAATAATTGTAACGATGGCCAAGTATTTCATCACTATGTTAAGGTTATTAGAAATGAGGGAAGCGAAAGCATCCATGGTTCCGCTAAGGATGTTGCTGTAGATGTCCGCCATTTCTATTGCCTGTTTATTTTCGATGATTACATCTTGTAAGAGGTCTTCGTCTTCTTCATACATTTTTACAAATTTTCCTCTAAGTAATTTTTCGAGGACTATTTCATTGGATCTTAAAGAGGTTGTAAAGAAGACTAAAGCTTTTTCTTGGTTGAGAAGTGCAATTAATTCTTTATTTTGTACAGATTTATGCAATTCTAGTTCTAACTCTGTAGATCTTTGATCGATTTGGCGTAAATATTTTAGGTATAATTGGGCGTTTTTATAGAGAATTTGCAAAAGAAAGCGAGTTTTTTTATAAGTTGCTAATCCTTTAACTCTCCCCTGAGCAAATTCCTGCATAAGATCAAGGTCTTGCAGGCAAACAGTAACTAAATGATTTTCCGTATGAATAATTCCCAGAGGAATTGTATCATACATTACATCAGCATTTTGAATTATTGGCACGCTGATGATAATTAAAAGTTGGTTATCCTCATATTCGATATGTGGCCTTTCTTCCTCATCCAGGGGATATCTAATAAAATCATGGAAAATTTGGGTGTTTTCAACTACCGTGTTAATTTCCTCTTCGGTAGGATTAACAAGATTAATCCAAGACCCTTTTTCAAAATGGTCTATTTGGATGAGTTGTTCATCAGTTGGGCTATGATAAATAGTGAGCATAAAATCCCCTCCATTATTTAGGAGGTTGTCGTAAACAGTGATTTATATACGACATTTTCTCCTAATATAGTCAGTATTATTTTGTAGTCTATATCCATATATTTAGTGTTAAGACAACTGCAACTATGCTCAGGTCCACTGTCCATATAAATCACCGCCCTTTCTAACAAAAAACCTGCTTCTACGAGCAGGATAAATTATCATCAATAATTTATTCCCCTCGTAAAAGCTTTGACTCTATACAACGTAGGGATATCCCAGCTACATTAGGTAACACCTTAAGCCGATGTTGCCTGTTGACCCTTTGGCATCTCTCGATATTTCAGGGCAGTAGCATTTTTTTGTATAGTAGCCTCACCTAACGGAGTTAAATGTTGAACATAAGATTCTATTAATATTATTATATATAATCTATATCTAATCAGGCAAGAATTTTTCATGTAAAGGGAAAATATTTTTAAGATATTAAAGAATAAAACAAATCACATTAATTGCTGAAAAAGATATTTATTTAGGGAGACAATTTTGATTTGACAAAAAATTACTTATATGATGTAATTGTTTGTATAATATAAAAATTAAATGGAGGAATTTTTAATGAGGAATCTTTTTGATTTATCCGGTAAGGTTGCCTTAGTAACCGGTGCTTCTTCCGGTTTAGGTGTACAATTTGCTAAGGCGTTAGCAGGTCAGGGGGCAGATTTGGCTATTGTGGCCAGAAGAGTAGAAAGATTAAATGAAGTTAAAGCCGAAATAGAAGCAATGGGCGTACGTTGTTTAGCAGTTAGATGTGACAACTCTAAAGTTGAAGATATCAAAGCTGCTGTAGCTACTATTAAGGAGCATTACGGGAAAATTGATATTCTGGTAAACAATGCAGGTATTGGTTTATTCGGACCGGCGGAAGAACAATCAGATGAATTATGGGAGCAAATGATGCAGATAAATCTGAATAGCGTTTATTATTTCGCTCGTGAAGTTGGCAAGATTATGATTGAAAACAATTATGGGAAAATTATTAATACGGGCTCCATACATAGTTTAGTAGCAATGACCGGCTTACCCCTTACAGCTTATTGTGCAACTAAGGGCGGGGTTTTGATGTTGACTAAAGCCTTAGCAAACGAATGGGCTAAATATAATATTACGGTTAATGCAATCGCACCGGCCTATTTTGAAAGTGAAATGACCAGTGCTGTTGTTGGAAATAAGGAGTTTGAACAAGTGGTTAGGACTTATTGTCCTATGGGGAGAATAGGTAGAAAGGGCGAACTGGACGGTGCGATCATTTACTTCGCTTCTGATGCCTCCAGCTATACTACGGGTCAAATTTTGGCGGTAGATGGTGGATGGACTACGATTTAGTTCAGACTTAGCTGATTTATAGGCTAAGCTTAAAAATTAATTATCTATAAAACCTCCTATCTCATTTTAAGATAGGAGGTTTGCTATAAAATGTTTTTTAAATTATTAACTAGATATCTCTAGACGGAAGAGGGAGATCTTGTTAATATATAAGTATTGCATTTATAGTTATAAGATTGCATTTATAGTTATAAGATTTAGAAAGGATATTTGAAATTTGGATATGGGGAGATAGAGTTATGGGGAATGAATTAAAGAAAAAGTATGGTCTTTTGACCGCTATAGCAATGGTAGTAGGTATTGTAGTTGGTAGTGGTGTATTTTTTAAAGCCGAAAAAATTTTAACGACTACCGGGGGTAATCTTCCTCAGGGAATATTAGCCTGGGCAATCGGCGGATTAATCATGATTATTTGTGCTTATGTTTTCGCTGTTATGGCCACTAGATATGAAAAAGTAAATGGCATCGTCGATTATGCTGAGGTTACTTTGGGCAGTAAGTATGGTTATTTTATGGGTTGGTTTTTGGTATGTATTTACTATCCGGCGATAACCTCTGTATTGGTTTGGGTTTCTGCCAGATACACCTGTGTATTGTTAGGATGGGATATTGTAGGTAGTGAAGCTTTGGCTATTTCTTGTTTTTATCTCGTAGCAATCTATGCTTTAAATACACTTTCGCCAAAACTTGCCGGTAAGTTCCAGGTCTCCACAACGATTATTAAGCTTATTCCATTAGTTTTAATGGCTGTTGTGGGAACAGTTTTTGGTCTTAAGAACGGCATCTTGATTAGCAACTTCACCAGTGGTGTTATTGCTGATGTTACAAGTAGCAATCCACTTTTTACTGCTGTGGTAGCTACCTCTTTTGCTTACGAAGGATGGATTATTGCTACTAGTATCAATGCGGAACTTAGAGACGCCAAGAAGAATCTGCCTCTAGCGCTTACTTTTGGTACTCTGTTTATTGCTTTAATTTATATACTTTACTACACGGGACTTGCAGGAGCTGTAGAAAATAGCGTGATTATGGCGGGCGGTGAAACAGGAGCTAAAATCGCTTTTGCCAATGTATTCTCTAACATTGGAGGGACAGTATTATTTGTCTTTGTGGTTATTTCTTGTTTGGGTACTTTAAATGGCTTGATGATGGGTTGTACTAGGGGATTTTATTCTTTGGCAGCCAGAGACATGGGACCTGCGCCAGAGGTTTTAAAAACTATTGACTCCAAAACCAATATGCCGACAAATTCCTCAATTATGGGTGCTTTACTGACTGCTGTATGGCTATTGTACTTTTTCGGGGCAAACTTGGTACCTACCCCGTGGTTTGGTCCCTTTAGTTTTGACAGTTCAGAACTTCCCATCGTGACGATTTATGCAATGTATATTCCTATTTTTATAATGATTATGGTAAAAGAGAAATCTCTGAGCTTTTTTAATCGTTACTTAATGCCTTTTCTTTCTATTTGTGCTTGTATTTTCATGATGATTGCTGCTTGTTATGCTCATGGTCAGGACGTAATTTTCTTTCTTATTATTTACGCCGTGGTTATGGTCTTGGGGATGATGCTTAGGGATTCCAAAAAGAAAATATAGTGTTCAAGAGAGTTTAGATAAGATAAAAGAGGGTGCTGCATAACTACCTAGTAATATGCAACACCCTCTCTTTTTCTTTGTATTGGCAAAGTTACGGCTAGACCTGTTTTTTAGGTTGAATTATTATTATCATCTTCACATTGTGGGGGACAGCCGGGAGCATTTCCAGCATTGAATTGTTCCAAATCTTCTTGAACGTTCGGAGCTCCGGACATGCCGCCCTCAGGAGAGTTATCCAGGAAGGTATCTGCTGCTGCGATAGCTTCAGTAGCAAAAGTACAAATGGGAACACCTTGAGCTTGAAGATTTAAGACATTAAGTTTTGCTGCTAGCAGTTGGGCATATAGTACTTGATATTGTTGAGCAAAAGGAGGATCTTCCGGTGCTGGTGGCGAAGGCACATTAAAGTTCAAGACATCGTTGGCATTAGCTGTATTAACTACAAAACTAAGACCTGAACCGGTACCTAGTGTGATTGAGCCGCCTGCATCTGTAATTAATTGATTGGTAAAATCAGGGTCGTTTCTAAAAGTGCCGATTGAGTGGGTACAATCTTCTACTACTCCGGGACATGGTCCGGGTTCCGGAGTATTGCAAACTAATCCATCAGAAACTGCGGAAGCTGTTGCTGAGAAGGTCAGCGGAATCTGGACACAAATATTCTGGCTAACAGTAAATACACAAGAGTCAACTAATTCTCCGGGACAGCTGCCAATCATCGGATCTCCCACACAAAAGGATCGACTGTCTCCATTTTCTACATTACCCGTAATTGTTACGGTGCCTTGCACACACACTGTTTCATGAACTATTTTTTGACAACCTGTTTGTTCTTGTTGTAGTGGTTTTATAGTAATTTCATCTGGATTAACGCACTTAGGACAATTTTTCAAGCAAATCACACCTTTCTATATTATTGATTTGTTATTTATTCAGTTGTAATCAGTATGTGGTCAAGCACCTTTTAAAAAGATTGAGATGGGATTTACTTAATGATCAATTATCTCTGTTTTATCCGTTAGATCTGTTTCATCAGTTTGATTGCTATTGGTAATTTCTTCGTTTTCTTCTGTAGTGCATGGATAGCACTTAGGTTTACAAGGACCGAAAGCCGGCTTGCCGCAGCAGACAATCCCCTCGTTGATGTCTACATCCACATCAAAGGCAATTGGAATCTGTACACAAAATAATTGAGTTAATGTAAAAGTACATTTGTTTTCACATTTTTCACATTTATCGGTTATTGCTTGTGTTTCCGAATCAGTAAATAAGTGAATTAGAAGTAGGTATGTTTACCAATATCACAACCTTGTTAGGCGGAAACGGGAATAATACCTTTATCGGTTTAGATGCAGAGGCAACCTTTGCTTTAGGGGAAAATGCAGCGTATAGCAGCAGCGGACGTACCTTGAACTTCAGCGGCTTTACCACCTTAATCGGTGGCCGTTTGGCGGATCGCTTTGAGATTCAGGGAGAATGCACCTATGAATTAAAGGGAGGAGACGGTGACGATATCTTTGTCTTCTACAACAATGCCCGTTTGAACGGGTCCATTGATGGCGGAAAGGGGAGAAATACCCTTGATTATTCCCGTTATTCTTCCGTACGGAACATTATTTTGACCGCAGTAACTGTACTTGAAGGAACGGGAGAAGGAGACGGCGCAGAAGAAACAGGAGAAGCAGGCGAAGCGGGAGAAACAGGAGATGCAGGAGTAATAGTAGGTAGCTTTGCCGGAAGGGAAGCAGAAACCATTAGTGTAGGTTTTACCAATATCAGTGAATTTATTGGTAGTAATAGAAACGGTGATGTCATTAAAGGGCTGAACGAAAAGAGTACGTGGCAGCTGAACGGTAATACCGTTATCTATAGAGATGTTCTCTTAACCTTAACCGGCATCGAAATCATTGCCGGCAGTGAGCAGGGAGACAGCTTTGTCATCAACGGCCGTGTACTTTATTCCTTGCAAGGTGGTTCCGGTGACGATAGCTTCACCTTTAGCGACGGAGCCGTTCTCCAGGGGAGAATCAACGGCGGCTTGGGTACGGATGAGTTAGACTTCTCCGCGTATCTAAGTGCAAGCAACGTTACGTTAACGGCAGCAGATGAGCAGGGCTTTGCCGGGACACAAGCAGCAATAACCGCCGGTTTTGCCGGTATTGATAAGATAAAGGGTAGTTTAACGGCGGAAAATACTTTGCGGGGATTAAATGAAGCGAGCATATATAGATTCACTGCTACCGAGTATAGTGTCACCGTTGCCGGTCATACCTTGGTGTTTGCTAATTATCATCATCTGATTGCCGGTTCTGCCGATGATACCTTTATCTTTGAGGGCACCGGTCATCTGGCCGGCTTGCTCGACGGCGGCCTTGGCCAGAACACCCTGGACTACAGTGCTTATGAACTTGGGGATAACAGCGGTGTTACCGTTAACTTATTGACCGGTTCCGCGACAGGCGTAGCCGACGGTGAAGCCGATCGCGTTCGGAATATCAGCCGGTTAATCGGAAGTAAATATAACGACATCTTAATCGGCAATAATCAGGACAATGTCTTTGACGGCGGAGCAGGGGATGATTACTTAGCAGGTAATGGCGGTAACAACACTTTCTTCTTCAAGGAAAACTGGGGCAAGGATATAGTTATCAACGCTTCCGGTCTGGGTACTCTTGATTTCACCGCGATTACCGCCGACTTGCGGATCGATTTGGCACAAGCCATTATCAGCGATTTGACTAATGTTTCAGGGAGCGATTGTGTGAACCTGGTTGAATTTAGCGGCATAAAGGTGATTAAGGGCGGTTCCGGTGACGATACCTTTATCGTTTCTTCCGCAGGTGAAAACCGTTATGATCTGTACGGTCATGACGGCAATGATACCTTTGTCTTCAGCGGCAACGGCTCTCTTGAGGGGCTCGTTGACGGCGGAGCCGGGTACAACACCCTTGATTACAGCACTTATGACAGCGAGGTAGTCTTCAACTTAGAAAAACTCACTGCTACCGGGCTGGTCAGATTCAGCCAGATTCACCGCATTATCGGTAGTAACCATAATGACACCATTATTGGTCTGAATACAAATACGACTTACAAGATAACGGTCGAGAATGCAGGACAGATTATTCCGGAGATTGCTGATAGTTTTACGGGTATAGATTTTGCGGCCGTCGAGAATCTGACCGGCGGCAGTTTGGACGATACTTTTGCCTTTATCGGGAATGGATATCTAACCGGCTTAATCGACGGAGGTAAAGGACAGAACACGCTGGATTACAGTGCTTATGATCACGGAGATGGCAGCGGCGTAGTTGTTGACCTGAACACAGGTTCAGCGACAGCCGTCAATAACGGCGAAGCTGGTGGCATTAAGAACATTCAAAACCTGGTAAGCTCACCCTATAAGGATGTCTTTATCGGCCACGAAAAGGCTAATAATACCTTTATCTTTACGGACAATTGGAATGCTGACACGATTTTCCTGGGTGGAGAACAGAACCTTCTGGATTTCTCCAGGGTGCAGGAAATTATGCGTATTCTCCTGAAGAGTGACGGTATTTATATTGTATTCCGGAAGCGGTCATAATACTTTAATTGGTGGGGCCGGTTATGATCGAGTCATTATTGCATATGGTTCTACCTATCACTATCCTCAAGGGGATATTGAACACTGGACCTTTCTCAAACCACCTCCGAAGGATCCGGAAAAACCGGAGAGACCGGTAAGTGGTGGTGGAGGCGGCGTTTTCTTCCCACAACATAGATTTTCCATCAACCGGGAGCTTGGTGGCATTATCGCTTCTCAAGGGGTAGTAATAATCATTCCTGCTTTAGTTTTACCTGATAATGCGGTGATTACTGTTACTAAGTTGGCAGAAAAAGAGTTAATCGCCCTTGGCTTATTAACAGAAGAAACTGTTAATAGCTTAACCAGTGAAATTTATGAAATAACTACCTCCGGGGAGAGCGAATTCGGTGATACCAACTTCATTAAAATCAGGATTCCTTTTGCTCTCCGGAATATTGCGCCGGGCGAAATAGCGGTTATCCACTACTATGATCCGCTTTTAGGGAAATGGATACCCTTGAAGACAGAGGTAGAATATGATGAAAAAACAGGACAGCCTTATGCCGTAGTAAAAGTAAACCACCTAACTAAGTTTGCTGTTTTCAGCACAGAATTCAAAGTAAAAGTGATTAGATTGAAGATAGGAGAGTCTACAGCACTAATTGATGGTAGTAATTATCTCCTTACCGGAACACCCTTTATTGAAGAAAGTGTTGGCAGAACAATGGTGCCGTTACGTTTTATCAGTGAAGCTATCGGTGCGGAGGTAGAATGGATACAAGCTACGCAGCAGGTAATAATCAGCAAGGATGAGCAGAGGATTGTTTTAACGATAGGTTCTAAAGAGGTTCTGGTTAATAAGGAAAAACAAATGTTGGATACTGCCCCGCTTCTGAAGACGCCTGGTATTACCTATGTACCTTTGCGTTTTCTCTGTGAAGCTTTGGAGACAAAAGTGAACTATAACGGTATAACCAGGGAGATAACCATAACTTATAATTTTTATCTTTAATTTGATTGTGTTAGAAAAATGTGTTTAAGATAAGTTGCGAATATCAAAAAGAAGCCAATCCTTTGATAACCAAAGGATTGGCTTCTTTTTCATCTGCTAAATACATAAAACTATCCATCAGATTTTTTGCTGTTGTTATTAATACTATAGGTAGATATCCGCAAATTCTATTTTGATTTTTTCCACATGGCTTTGGATTTCTAGGTTGTTTTCCGGAATAGAGTTAGTTTTAACTATGGGTATAGTTACACGTGGCAATTCAATAATAAATTCTGTTCCTTTTCCTAATTCACTTTTGACTTTAATAGTTCCATTATGTTTTTCAACAAGGGATTTAACTAATGATAAGCCAATTCCGCTTCCCTCATGGATTTTTTTAAAGGGCATGTCTACCTGCCGGTATCGACCAAAGATGCAGTTCAATTGATTCTGTGGTATACTTTTACCTGTATTTTAACATTTAATTTTAAGCCTTTCAAATATTTTTATTATATCTGTAATAATTTCATGTGTTAGGTTGACATAAGTAATTGTATCTTTGTTCGTAATATTTGTTATAATATCATTAATGCGTAATTATTAATTGTTCTATCTGATGGATTTGGGTAAGTTCCGGATGGAAGTCAAGGAGAAACAAAATAACAAGAAAATAATAAGAAGGAAGGATAAAAATGAGGAAAAGATTATTTGCAGTTTTGACCATAGTTCTTTTAACTATTATGTTGGCAGGATGTCAAACACCCTCTCCCGTTAAAATCGAGGATGAAAAAGAAACAGAAGCCGTGGATATTAGAATAGGTGGGCTTAAAGGTCCGACATCCATGGGCATGGTTAGGCTTATGGAGTTGGCAGAAGCAGGAGAAGTTGCTAATAATTATACGTTCACTATTTCAGGATCCGCTGATGAAGTAACACCAAAACTTATTAAGGGTGAGCTTGATATGGCAGCAGTACCTGCAAACCTTGCTTCTGTTCTGTATAATAATACGAATGGGGAAGTCAAGCTTCTGGCCATTAATACTTTGGGTGTTAACTATATTGTTAATAAGGGAGATGAAGTACAGTCTTTTGCTGATTTGAAAGGTAAGACAATTTATGGAACAGGTAAGGGTTCAATTCCTGAATACATTTTAAGATATCTTCTTTCTGCAAACGGCATTGATCCCGATAAAGATGTAAAGCTGGAATGGAAGTCTGAACCCACTGAGATTGTGGCTCTTTTCTCCAAACTGGAAAAAGGTATTGCGCTGATGCCTCAACCTTATGTTACGGTAGCCCAAACCCAGATTGAGGGTTTGCGTATAGCGTTAGATCTTACCAAGGAATGGCGTGCTCTTAGTAATGATAGTACTTTGATTACCGGAGTATTAGTGGTGAGAAAGGATTTTGCCGAGAAATATCCGGAACAAATTGCTACCTTTCTTGATGAATATCAACAGTCCACCGAATATGTAAACGCCCATATTCCGGAAGCGGCAAAGCTGGTGGAAAAATACGGTATAGTGAAGGCTGCAGTTGCAGAAAAAGCAATACCATACTGTAATATTTACTATATGGACGGTACTGAAATGAAGACTGCTATGCAGGGATATTTAAAAGTACTCTATGAACAAAATCCCAAAGCAATAGGCGGCAAACTTCCAAGAGATGATTTTTATTATGAAAAAGAATAATTCCCGAAGACATATAACAGAAAAGATTTTTGCAGTAGTATTTGCCCTGCTTGTTTGGCAAGCAGGGGCAATGCTGCTTAATAACAGTATGCTTCTTGTCACCCCTTTAACTATGGTTAAAAGGTTTTTTAGCCTTTGCCTGGAAAGTGATTTTTTAAGTGCAGTGAGTTTTTCCTTTATCAGAATTGTTTCAGGTTTTCTGTTTGCTTTGATAACAGGGAGCATTCTAGCAGGTATCGCCGGAAAATTTCATTTTGCGGAAGTGGTGATTTGGCCGTTTATTGTGACGATTAAATCTGTACCGGTAGCTTCCTTCATTATCCTGTGTTTAATCTGGATGAGTTCTCGGAGTCTTTCGGTTTTTATAGCTTTTTTAATGGTGCTTCCCATTATTTATACCAATGTGCTTCAGGGTATTAAAAGTACAGATAATAACCTGCTGGAGATGGCAGAGCTTTTTAATGTAAACTGGCTGAAAAAACTGAAATACATTTATTTACCGCAACTTAAACCTTATCTTATTTCAGCTTGTAGTGTATCAATCGGACTTTCCTGGAAAGCCGGTACTGCAGCTGAGGTTATAGGTATTCCCGAAGGCTCCATAGGGGAGAAACTTTACGAAGCAAAGGTTTATTTTAGTTCCGGTGATTTATTAGCCTGGACCTTTGTGATTATTTTAGCCAGTATCGCCTTTGAAAAATTGTTTTTATTTCTTTTAAGGTATTTCTTTAAGAGATTGGAGAGGGCTTAAGATGGATATCGTAGTTTCGAATCTCTCAAAAAGTTTTGGTACAAATCAGGTCCTGGTTGATCTCAATATAACTTTCCCTGAGCATGAGATAACCTGTATAATGGGGCCATCAGGTTGCGGCAAAACTACTCTTTTAAAGATTTTGATGGGGTTTATACACCCGGATAAAGGAACTGTCAGAGGAGTTCCCAAGCTTAAAAGTGCTGTTTTTCAGGAGGACCGGCTTTGCGAAAGTTTTAATGCTGTTTCCAATATTAGACTTATTTGTGACAGAAAAGTTGATACTGGTAAAATTATCTCACACCTTGAAAAAATAGGCCTTAAGGGCAGTCTTGACCGGCAGGTAAGGGAATTTAGCGGTGGTATGAAGCGTAGGGTGGCCATAGTGCGAGCTATACTGGCCAAAAGTGATGTCTTGTTTCTTGATGAACCATTTAAAGGTCTTGATGTTGATACCAAAAAAGACGTTATGCAGTACGTAAAGGAGAACATACAAGGCAAGACCGTGATCATGGTAACCCATAGTATGGAAGAGGTAAAAGCTTTGCACGGAAGGCTTATAACAATGGGCTAACTATATATAATCCCTCTCTTGGGATTTTTTCTTTTCTTTTGGAAAAAATATATTAGATAATATATTTAAATTGGGGGAGGTGATGTCTTGAAAACAATTACACGAGTACCCAATA
This sequence comes from Clostridiales bacterium DTU073, assembly GCA_001512665.1. GTDB lineage: Bacteria > Bacillota > Peptococcia > DRI-13 > DTU073 > DTU073. Next base: position 3,600 of record LFSF01000018.1, on the reverse strand, counting down.
GATTAGCTAAGGAAAAAAGCCCGTATCTTCTGCAACATCAGTACAACCCTGTGGACTGGTATCCTTGGAGTGAAGAGGCTTTTGCCAAAGCCAAAGAAGAAGATAAGCCGATTTTTCTTTCTATCGGCTATTCTACCTGTCATTGGTGTCATGTGATGGAAAGGGAATCTTTTGAAGATGAAGAAGTAGCGAAGGTGTTGAATGATAATTATATCTCTATCAAAGTAGATCGGGAGGAAAGACCAGATCTTGATCATTTATATATGACTTTTTGTCAAGTGCTTACCGGTCAAGGTGGATGGCCTTTAACAATTATTATGACCCCGGAAAAAAAGCCATTTTTTGCCGGGACATATTTCCCCAAACACAGCAGGGGAGGGCTTGCCGGGTTGATAGAACTGTTAACTAAGATTGCCGCTTTATGGGTCGGTCAAAGGGAGAAGTTGATCAGTACCGGTGATGAGCTTACCACTTTTGTGATTAAAGAAAGTTTAGAATTTAGCGCCGGAGACTTATCGGCTAAGGTAATAGATGATGCTTATCAGAGATTAGAGCATTATTTTGATCGGGAATATGGCGGTTTCGGACATGCTCCAAAATTTCCGACACCTCACCAATTAACCATTCTCTTACGCTACTATGTGGTAAAAGGGGAGAAAAAAGCTCTGGCAATGGTGGAAAAGTCTTTGGAGCAGATGTATAAGGGAGGAATTTTTGATCATATCGGCTTTGGCTTTTCCAGATATTCTACGGATAGAAAATGGCTGGTTCCCCATTTTGAAAAAATGCTTTATGATAATGCTCTTTTAGCCATGACTTATTTAGAAGCTTATCAGGTTACGGCTCAGGATTTATATCGGGAAATAGCGGAGAAGATTTTTGCTTATGTATTGCGGGAGATGACCTCACCGGAAGGGGCTTTTTATTCGGCCGAAGATGCTGATTCAGAAGGGGTTGAAGGAAAATTTTATCTCTGGACTCCGGAAGAGATTCAGGAAATCTTGGGGGATGATGCCGGTAATAGCTTTTGCCGAATTTATGACATCACTAAACAGGGTAATTTTGCAGGGAGCAATATTCCTAATCTCATAAACAGTAAGCTTGAGGATTTGGCTAAGATTGAAGCGGAGTATAAAGAGGAGCGAGAAAAGCTTTATCAAGTGAGAGACAAACGTGAGCATCCCTTTAAGGATGATAAAATCCTGACGGCTTGGAATGGTTTAATGATTGCCGCTTTGGCGATGGGTGGTCGCATTTTGGATAATGCTCAATATCTTTCTGCTGCCGAAAAGGCGTTTGCTTTTATTTTAAATAAATTAACCGATCAAAAGGGCCGGCTTCTTGTTCGTTATCGCAATGGGGAGGCTGCTTATCCGGCCTATTTGGATGATTATGCTTTTTTAATTTGGGCTCTATTAGAACTATATGCGAGTACGTATAAACCGAAGTATCTGAATAAGGCTCTTGCTTTAAATAAAGAGATGCTTGACTTATTCTGGGATGAGGAGCAAAAATGTTTATATTTAACCGGTAGAGACAGTGAGAAAATTTTAGTTCGCCCTAAGGAGATTTATGATGGAGCTCTTCCGGCCGGTGCTTCGGTAGCTGTTTTAAACTTATTAAAATTAGCTAATTTGACAGGTGAATATGAACTAGAAAATAAGGCTCAAGAGTTTTTTTATTCTTGTGGCGAGGAAATCAAGGCGAATCCTATGGGCCATACTTATCTCTTACAGGCGTATCTATTTTCGCAAACACCTATATCTACAGTTGTGGTAGTGGAAGGAGAGGTACAAGAGGAATCCTTGCCAATGTTAGCGTTGTTACAAAAAAGTTTTCTACCGCATACGGTTAGCCTTTATCTGTCCGCGGAAACTCGGGAGCTTATCGAAGTTATTCCTTTCCTTACCGATTATCAAGCTTTAGAGGGCAAGACTACGGCTTATTTTTGTCAAAATAAGAAGTGTCAAACACCGATACAAGAACTGGCTACATTTAAAAAAGCTTTATCAGGTTAGTGGACAAAAGAAGATAAAAGCAGGATTATTAAGGAAAGTTATAGAAAAGTAGAGATAATGTAGAATTTACCAAGAATAATATCTAGTTTCGAGGGATTCTTATGTCAAAAAAAGTTACCACAATTTCCTTAATTTTTTTACCTATTTTTTTATTCTCAGGTGTTTTTGTACAGTTTTTTCTTACAGATTCGTTTGCTGTGTCCGGAGGAGAAGCAGAGGTAATTAGTTCGCATGTCCAGCCGATAATCGCAGCAGAAGAGGAAGAAGAACAGGTGATGATCACTATAAGTGCGATCGGGGATTGTGCTCTAGGTGTAGAATATGCTCAGCGAGGTCATACCTTTGCCTCCGTCTTTGCAGAGAATAATGGGGATAGTAGTTACTTTTTTGCGAATGTCAAGGATGTTTTGGCTGAAGATGATTTGACTATCGCTAATCTGGAGACTTGTTTAACTAAGGCTGTGAAAAGGAAGGATAAGAGTTATGAGAAAGTTGCCTATTGGTTAAAAGGAGAGCCTCATTATACGGAGATTCTTACCCAAGGAAGCGTTGAAGTTGTAAATATTGCCAACAATCATATTTTTGATTATGGTGAAGATGGTTATATAGAGACTTTGGCTAGTTTAGAAAAAGCGGGGATTGACTATTGTGGCTTTGATCATGTTTTAATAAAAGAAAGCAAAGGGATTAAGGTTGGATTTTTAGGGTTTAATCAGTTTTCTTATAAAGGTGTATGGCAACCTTTTGATACTTTAAAAGAACAAGTTGTTACGTTAATCGAGGATTTAAAGGAGCAAACGGATTTAATTATAGTGAGTTTTCATTGGGGCAATGAACGGGAGATAAAACCTTCAAAAAAACAATATGAGTTAGCTAAATTAGCTATTGACAGTGGTGCGGACTTAGTTTTAGGGCATCATCCTCATGTGCTTCAGGGAATTAAGGAGTATCAAGGTAAACCAATTGTTTTTAGTTTGGGTAACTTTTGCTTTGGCGCAAATCGGCAGCCTTATGACCGTGATACCATGATTTATCGACAGACTTTTACTTTTAATGATGGGGAATTAGTTAGCACATCGAGTAAGGTTATCCCATGTTCGATGACCACAAGTCCAGGTTTGAATGATTTTCAGCCTAAGGTTTTAGAAGGAGCAGAAGCTGAAAGAGTTTTGATTAAGCTGAAACAACGCTCAGAAATGATAAATTTTTAATTATGAACACAAGAAATGTATAAAACCAAGTAAAGTGCGCCATTATAAAGAGAAGAAGTGAGTTTTAATAAAAAGGAGTGGATTATTTGGATACCTTAGCTCTAATTCTTGTAATTATTGGTGCAATTAACTGGGGACTTATAGGATTATTTAACTTTGACCTTGTAGCTTCTTTGTTTGGTGGTCAAACCGCAATGCTGAGCAGGATTATTTATTCGCTTGTGGGGTTAGCAGGTCTGTACTCGATAACTTTCTTGATGGGCAATCGTCTGCATACGGGTACGGATACCAAAAAAGACTAGAACGAATTAATTGAATTAGGCTTAAAAAAGGAACAAGGTATAGTTTTGGGCTATTCCTTGTTCCTTTTT
>LFSF01000049.1:58286-89471 GCA_001512665.1 Clostridiales bacterium DTU073 | reverse complement strand
AAGAGATTTTTTCAAGAAAGATATTTTTCCCGATTGGTGGAGCCGGGGGACGCATTGCTTCAGCCGGTTCCAGCTGAAGGATCCCTTTACAGCCTTGATAGCCGGCAAAAAGAGTAAAGATTAGGGTTAAAAATATACTCATTAGTAAATAGGAAAAGGAGAATTCGGTACTGACTCCCGGGATAGAAAAAAACGTTTCATATAACGTGGTTAATGGCGCCGCCAGTAGGCTTCCGGATATGCCCCCTAGAATACCGCCACATAGACCTACGGTTAGAGCAAAAGAGAGATAATGGCAGAGGATTTCTTTTTGTGTATAACCGAAGGCTTTGAGAATACCGATTTGTCCACGTTGATTTTCGATGGTTCGTTTGAGCATGATATATAGAATGATACAGGCTACAGCCAGAAAAATCACGGGCATAGATTGGGACATTCCCTTTAAACTGGTTAATTCTTGGGTGAGGAGCATATGGCTCACTTGATCTTTGCGGGGGTACATACTTATTAATCCATAGGGTTTTAGTTTTGCTTTGAGATGTTCTTCAACCTCTTGATAATCTGCCCCTTGCTCTAAGGTGAAAACAAGATTATTTACGGTGGAGCTTTCGGCAAAAAGCATTTTCATCATATCATGAGGGAGGTAAGCGATACCAAAGGTTTCGGGGTTAGGAAAAAGGTCGCTGACATTTCTTAAGGCATAAATGAATTCCGGATTGTTACCGGTACCCATAATACGAAGTGTTCTTTTTTTGCCTTCTGCGATAATTTCCAGAGTATCGCCTAATTCTAAATTGTTGGCGACAAAGAATTTGCTGTCCACCCAAATGTTTAGGCTGTTATTATCTAAAGCTGAACCTTGCTCTAAAAACACGCCGTTAATCGGGTTTGTTTTTTTCGGGTCAATGGAAAAGAGGCGTAAATAAATATTCTCCTCACTATGTGAGGCTATTTTCTTTTTAGAGAAGGTATTCTTACTTGCGAAGTTTAGTACCTGTACTTCTTTGCTTAATCTACCTTCGATGTCCTTTATTCCTTCGATTGCTTGGAGTTTACTAACTTCGGATAAAGGCATGGCTTTGACTTCAGCAAAGCCGTCCGCAAAATTTTGCTCCCGGTAAAAGTTTTCTTGTGCTGAATACAGATTTTCTACAACAATGGAGAAAGCTGTAAAAAACATTAAACCGATAGTAATGATTACTACACAGGCAAAATAGGCTCCTTTATTCTCTTTTAAATCGCGGAACATTTTACGCCATAACATTACCAAGTCACCTTCTCTGGTGGGAGCGGATGTTCATTTTTCTCTATTCGCTTAAGCTGACCGTCCTTGAGATAAAAGATGCGGTCGGCAATTTTGGCAATAGCATTATTATGAGTTATTAAAATTATCGTTTTATTAAAATTACGACAATAATATTGCAGTAATTGTAAGACTTGAATACTTGTTTGGTAGTCCAATGCTCCTGTAGGTTCATCACAAAGGATAATTTCCGGATTTTTAACGATGGCTCTAGCCAGTGCTACTCTCTGTTGTTCACCACCCGAGAGTTGAGCAGGGAAATGAGTCGCTCTCTCGCCAAGTCCTACCTTTTCTAGCATTTCTAGAGGTGACAGAGGATTTTGGGCGATTTCCGCAGAAAGACAAACATTTTCATAGGCTGTAAGGTTGGGGATAAGATTATAAAATTGAAAAACAAAGCCAACCGTATGGCGACGAAAAAGGGTGAGTTTTTGGGGTGTAGCCTTATGAAGGGGCTGATCTTGGTAATACAGCTCTCCTGTACTGGCTTTATCCATGCCTCCGATTAGATTTAGCAGAGTACTCTTACCTGAACCGCTGGGTCCTAAGATTACAATAAATTCCCCCGGGTAAATCGCAAAATCAACTCCATGGAGAGCTTTAACTGTTACTTCTCCCATTTGGTAGAATTTACAGAGGTTTTTTGCTGTAATAATCGGTTTTGTTTGGGTAATCCACTTAGTTTTATTTGCGGTTTGCATTAGTTCACCCACTTTCGCAATGACATATAAAAGCACCTACTTATATTATTGTATATTAAATTTGTTATATTAGAAAGGTGACAATTATTTTTTCTCTCGGTAAATTTAATACATTATTATATAAAAATTAGAATTGATAAAAAATAAATAATATGGTATGATTAATTTGCTTAATTATCAAAAAGGAAGGAGAGATAAAAATGAGATTTGTAATAGGGGGCTTAAAGCTTGATCTTCCAACACTCCAACCTATATTTAGATTAAGTGATTTAAGCCAACGTATCAATGATTATCATGATGTATTGAAAAATGCAGTTGAAATTATTAACACATCTAATCTACCCAATAAAGCAGAGAGAATTAAAAGAGTGGAAGAAATTTTAACTCCATATTATAATGTGGGAATTTTACCGGCAGAAGATGATTTAATCCATCTTCAATTAGTCAAAAAAGCGGCTAAAATTGCTGAACAAGAAGGATTAGTTGAAAATTTTGTTAGGGAAATAGAGGCGGAAATCGTAAAAAAGGAACAAGAATGTCGTGAAGTTTGGGCTAAGGAAGGATTAAACCCGCAGGATAGACAAGCAAAAATGAAAATTTATAAAATTATGGACGATTATATGGATAAAATTAAAAGAGAAGTAATTGGGGGAGGATCCAGTAATTGGAGAGAAAGTTTAGATTCGCTGATCAAAGAAGCAAATAGAAGAGGGATAAAAGACGAACTATTATTTATTAATTCTTGTGAAAACAGCAGAAAAGTTTATGAAATTTATAATGATTTAGCAGCTAGGGAAAATCGCGGACTAGACCAAATTTTAGCAGAAGCTAAAGAAAATAATACAGATACAGGAAGAACTTTTTCCGGCAATCGAGATTCTCTTGCTCGTGAAACGAATAAAAATGCTCCGAGTAAAGAAGACAGATTTTAATAAATAACAATAACTACAAAAATGAGCAACAACCCAATCCCAAATTAATGTTTAAATTGGTTGTTGCTTATATGTATATATAAGGAAATAATAAATTTTTAGAAGAAAAGAGAGGTTGAGGTAAATTGAAAAATGTCGTACAAGGATTTCTCAATAGATTAGGCAGTACTAATAGTGTAGAAGATAAAATAGAATATCCGGACGATCATTATGAAATAACCAAGGATCCCAAAGAAAATTTATATAAATTTGAGGATGCTTTAGAAATTATCAAGAAAAAATATCAAGCTTATAATTTTGAAGCGGCTTTTAAAGAAAAATTTGGGGAAGAATTAAGTCCTGATGATTTTCAATATAATGAGAGAATAGAGGAATATTGCGCTAGGAATAATGTTTCCAAAGAAAGTTTGGATGAATTTAGGAAAGAGAGATTGAAAATAAGGGAACTTGGTAATAGGAAAATTTTTGAGTTTGTTACTCATGCAGAAGCTTTGCTCTATTATAGAGGAGAAGTTTGTCCCGATTATATGTTGAGTAAATTAGCAAGAATAGAAAAATTATATGGAAATAAGGAAAGAGCGGTAAAGTTTAATCAACTGTTAGAAAAAGCCAGAGCAGAAAAAACCAAGATTAAAGAGGGAGCAAAATGGACGCTTTTAAAGCATGCTGCTAATATTATTTTAAATAACATTGCACCCTATGGAAAAACACCGGCAATTAAGGAAAATTGGGTTAGAGTTGTTGATTTAGTTGCAGAAAAATTACGGGCAAAAGGAATAGATATCATTGAGGATGGTCATAGTCAGGAAATTTATGAATGTTTGCATAGGGTAATAGAGGAGCAGCGTAAAACAGGAATAGAGAGTTTAAGTATAGATCAGGATAGAGCAACAGAAGGGGAACTATCACAGAAACCGGTTCAGACAAGTCAGACAAGAAAGAGTTTTGAACGCGAAATCAGGTAGTTTAGTGGTTGACAGTTTTTCAATTTCTAGTTTTCTAATTTTTGCCGGCAATTATTGCAGTAACCATAGATCTCAACATGATGGTTTATAGGAAGAAAATCAGTATCACTTTTAATGTATGTTTCTAATTCACCAAAAGGACAAAAGGGTAAGGGTATGGTTTTATAGCATAAAGTACAAACCATGAAATGGTGATGGGAACCTTGTCCACGTAGTTTGTATTTGGTTTCTTTATTATAAGATATTTTTTCAACAATACCATTTTCCGTAAGAACTTCTAGGTTTCTATATACTGTAGAGAAATTCGTTTTTTTGCTTTTCTTTTTGACGAGGTTAAAGATTTGTTTGGCATTAAGGAGTTTTTGTTCAGATTCTAAGAAGATTTTTAGCATACTTTTACGTGCCGGAGTTAGTTTGAACCCTTTTTCTTTCATGGTTTGATATATTTGTTTAAGTTGGTCATTCATCAATAATCACCTCGATTTTATGCTTTAGGGGTGTATTTTTTTAAACAGCAATATTATTAGAAAAATAATTACCGAGGAGAGAACAATCGCTCCACCAGGGGCAAGTCCCAAGTAAAAGGAAGTAACAAGTCCAATTAAAACAGAAAGAATACCAATTAAAACAGCAAATAGTAAGGTTTGTTTAAATCCGCGCGAGAGAAGCAGACTTGCGGCCACAGGTACTATCATCAGAGAGGAAATAAGTAGTGCTCCCACGATTCTCAAACCAATGGCAATGACCATAGTGGTTAGAAACAGCAAGAAATAATTAAAGCGCTCAACGGCAATTCCGGCTAAACGTGCACCTTCTTCATCAAAAGTCAAGTAGAAAAATTCACGATAATAACGGATGATCACGAGAATTGAGAGGAAAGATAAAAGTCCGATTAGCAGGATATCTTGATTAGATAAGGTGATGATACTGCCAAAAAGTAGTCCTGTGACGCTGGTATCAGAAGCATTAGTAAACTCCATCAGGACAACAGCTAAGCCTAATCCGGCGGACATAATAATAGCTAAGGATAGTTCTGCATAGTTGGGGAAGATCTTTCTTAATTTTTCTAAAACAAAAACAATCAAGATAGAAACCAAAAGAGCAAAAGGAAGTGGGCTGATTCCCCACAATATACCTAATAAAACACCGGCTAAAGAGGTATGTGCTAAGGTTTCGCCGACCATAGAAAGACGACGGAGAACTAAAAACGTACCAATACTGGGGCATAGGCCTCCCACTAACAGTCCGACGACAAAAGCTTTTTGCATAAAGGTATATTGCAAAATTTCAGGCATTTCTATACCACTCTCCAGTTATCTTTCGGTATTTCTGTTATTTTCCTTCGGTCAACATAAAGAAAGCGGGAGGCATAGTCGAGAATAGAGTTGGGGTCATGTGTTACAGTAATTATAGTGAGGCCCTCTTGGTGGAAATTATGAAGAAGCTCATACAGTTCGTCCTGGGCTTGAATATCCAGATTGTTGGCCGGTTCATCTAAAAATAAAATTTGCGGATTGTTAAGAAGTGCTCGTGCCAGAAAGACACGCTGTAGCTGTCCGCCCGATAGTGTGCCCAGTAATGAATTGCTTTTTTCTTGAAGCTTTACTTTTTTTAATACTGCCTTTATTTGTCCGGTCGGGTCGCCGTTCTGAAAGAAACTCTTTTTATTAGTTAATTCTAAAATTTCTTGTACTGTAGCAGGAAAGCTTTGATTGAAGGAGGTTTTTTGCGGGAGATAACCGATAAGCGGTGATGCTATTGAGGATGTGCCAATTTTTATAGTACCTTTTTGTGGTTTTAAAAGACCTAGCATAATTTTCAGAAGGGTAGTTTTGGCAGAACCATTTGGTCCTAGTATTACGACGAAATCACCGGTATATATTTCCAGATTAGTATCTTCCAGAACCGGCGGATTTCCCGGATAGGCAAAAGTAATTTTATCTAAGGATATAATTTTTTCTTTCATGGCTTGTACTCCAATGCTAGTTGCAGATTTTTTAAGTTTTCTCTCATAAGCTTAAAATAGTCTTTTCCTTCTTGTATTTCTTTTTCGCTAAGGCTTCCCAGTGGATGGAGTTGAAGTACAGTTGCCCCGGTTTCCGCAGCAATAGTCTCGGCTACTTTGGGACTGAAGAGTGCTTCAGTAAAAAGATATTTGATCTTTTCATTATGAATCAGTTGGCAGATTTCTTTAAGCTTCATTGAGGAAGGTTCAGCTTCTGCATTAAGACCCATAATGGGTATTTGTTCCAGGTTATATTCATGGCAGAGATAGTTGAAGGCTTGATGTGTGACGATAATTTTTCTTTTCTCACATTGAGCCAAAGTGTTTTTATAATCCTGAATAAGTTCGGTAATTTTATCTTGAAAACTTTGGAAGTTTTTTTCATAAAAAGCAGTATTTTCAGGGTCGATTTGGATTAGAGCCTGAAGAATATTTTCTCCAATGGTTAAAGCACATGATGGACTTAACCAGGTATGGGGGTCTGGCATTTCGTTTTCTTTGATTAAAGTTACCCCTTGATTAGCGTTAATCATCAGTGGGGAGCTTCCCTGTAAGGTAGTGAGGAGATTATCTAAATAAGGTTCCATTCCTGCACCATTATAAAGAAAAAGGTCAGCCTTACTGATGTCAGCCAGAAGTTTACTGGTGGGTTCAAAGGAATGTGGTTCAGCTCCGGCAGGAGTAATATTTATTATAGTGATTTTATCTCCCCCAATTTTTTTAGTGAAATCATAAAGAGGATAAATTGTGGTGTAGACAATTGGTAATGATGATTCGGGAACTGTAGTACGCAAAGTACAGCCAAAGCTAGTTAAGATAAGGGATGTGGCTAGAATAAAGACAAAAAATAATTTAATCTTGTACTGATTAAACATAGCAACCCTCCTAAATGCAAAACATTTGCATTTAACATTATAACCTCTTTTTATTTTTTTAAGCAAGTATTCTTAAAAAATGCTTTTAAATTTACAAGTAAAGTTATTAATAATGTGGAAAATTGACAAAATAATAACAAAGGGGATAAAATAAAGACAAATAAAAAGGCTAGAAAGGATGTGACTGCATGAAATCTATTAAAAAAATTTTTTCAGATTTAAGAAATATGAAAGCTCGGGAAAATAGATTTTTAGTTAAATCAGATAGTAAAGACAAAAATGATAAATCGAATGAAAAACTTAAGAAAGGTTTGGAAAGAGGCTAAGATGAGATGGAGGTCTTAAGATGAGTATTTTCGAAAACTCATTTAAACTTTTAAAAAAGTTTAAATTAGGCAAAAGTAAATTCGAAATTAATGTTCACAATATTGAATATCCTGAAAGCTATTATCAGCCCACAAAAGATTTGAAAGAAATTTTGTTAATGTTTGATGATGCAGTAAAAAATATTAACAAGAAATATAAGGCTTATAGTTGTGAGGAATTATTTAAAAATAAGTTTGGAGAAGAATTAAGTGAAGTAGATTTTATTTATCCAGAAAGGATTGAAGCATATAGTCAAAGGAATAATGTTCCTATTGACCTTTTAAAGGAATTTGATTCAGAAATCAGACCGTTGAGGGAGGAAGTTTGTAAGGGAATTTACGAAGAGATAACCTTACATAAGTGTATAGCCTTGTATAAATATGGTGATAATTCAAATTATATACTTGATCAAATAGCAAAATATGAAATGATCTATGGAAATAAAGACAAAGCCAAGATGTTTAAAAAAATGTCGGTTGAGATAGCAAGAAGGATCAAAAAAGAGGAAAGAAATGAGCTAATCAATAATATTAAAAATTATATGGGGAATTTTTTCAGTAAGATTATTAAAACTAAGACTAAAGAACAGCCTAATATTGATCATGAAAAAAGTTATTCTTCAAGGGTAATTTCAGATAATAAAAAGAGAGTTTTACAAGGTATGATAGCGGTAATAGAGGGTGATATTAATCCTTACGGCAAAGAGCCGGAATATCAAGAAAATTGGCTGCGAACTTTTCAGATGTTAAATGATGAATTAAGTAAAAGTGGTATAGATCTTAACTGTGAGGATAACAAAGATAATGATAAATTAATAGGTGAGGCTTGGGCGAAGATATGTAATCAAGTTAAAAACGAAAAGAGTTTAACCTATTATGCAAAATTGGTTGAGGAAGCTCAAGCAAGGAAAGCAGAGAAAAGTCAGCCGGAAAATGAGATAAGTCACACAACAAGAACTAATAGTGAGCCGGTAAGGAGTTAGGTGAAAGAAAAAGATTAGGTAAAATAAAAAAACAAGGGAATAAATCCCTTGTTTTTTGGTCTTTGTTTTTCTTTTTTAGTTTTTTGTCAGATTTTTACAAGTATGAGCTTGGATTAACGGGGTCTCCGTTCTTTCTTACTTCAAAGTGAAGATGTGGTCCGGTACTATAGCCCGTACTACCAACCTTAGCGATAACTTGTCCTTTTGTCACCTGTTGTCCGACACTGACCAGTAATTTTGAGGCATGTGCATATAAAGTAACAAGATTACCGCCATGGTTGATCACGATCATATTGCCGTATGCATTATTCCAACCTGCTTGGATTACAGTTCCGTTCTCTGCGGCAACAATATTAGCTCCCTTAGGAGCACCAATATCCATGCCGGTATGCATTTTATTTTTTTTCAAGATAGGGTGAAAGCGCATACCATATTTCGAAGTGATTCTCGTATATCCGGGTGCAGGCCAGGCTAATTTACCACTACCTTGATATTCACCGTTGTCGCCACTGGTTTGTCTCCTGATTTCATTAGCAATTTGTTGAGATTGTCTTTCTAATTCATCTAATTCGGCTTCAATTTTAGCTCTTTCTGATTTTAATGAATTATAGATTGTTTGTTGACGGGAACTGGCTACTGACAGTTCTTTTCTTTTTTCTTTTTGGTCATTTTTTAATTCGTCAAGTTTTTGTTGTTTTTGTAGAGCTAATTCTTTTTTTAATTTAACGAGTTGAAGCTTTTCTTCGTTGGCCTTAATCATTTCTTTGTTGTTTTTTGCAATGCTGTTCAATAAATCCCAACGGGTCAAAAAATCAGTAATGCTGGTTGAGTCTAAAAGAACTTCTAGGAAATGTACATCGCCTTGTTCATAGATTATTCTAAGGTTTTTTTCCAGGGCTTTGGTATTAGCTTCAATTTGTAATTTACTTTCTTTCAGTTCTTTTTCCAGCTGGAGTAATTCTTTTTCTAAAGTGGAAAGTTTTTTTTCTGTAGATTGTAGGCTTTTTGTAGTTTTAGAAATATTATTATTAATAGCTTTAAGCTCTAATAAGGCTTTATTTTCTTTTTGTTTTTTCTGTTTTAGAATATTTTGGTTTTCTTGTATTTTTTGCATGAGCAAGTTTTGTTGTTCTTGTAAATTTATTTCAGTAGCAAAAGCAGTATTGGAGAAAAAGCTTGTAGCTAATAGTAAGCATGAGATACATATTAATAATCTGAAAACCCGTTTCACTCTTCAATCCCTCCCGGCAATACATAATAAAATTCGACGTATAGGAGGGAATTCCTGCCGAACTTTGTAAATATTTCGGGAGAAAAAGTTCAACTTTTATTTTGTTGTTTTAAAATGCTGAATTAGCTTATATAAATGCCCTTTTTTACTTAGCCAGGCAAATAAAATTATTATGAGCAAAGCAAGTACATAGTTGCCGATAAAATACCAGATTGTCAATAAATTGAGTTTAAAGGGAGTTAAATGATAGGTAGTACTTAAAGCTTCGGTCCAATTTTTCCCTTCACCAATAGTGTAAAGGAGTTGAGCAAAAAGTTGGTGATTTTTATTCTGGAGATAGGAAAAAACATGTGCTTGCCATCCCTTGTTTAGCATTAAAGCATCTCCAAGCTTGGTTAGCTCATTTAAGGGTAAAGTATGCCAGCCTTGTCCATACCAGTAGCCTAAAAAATAACGATGAACCGGAATCCTCGTAGTATTTGGCGAGAAGGGAGTTGGGGTATGGTAGACAAAAAGTGGTCCTTGGTATTCTTTGAAAAAATCGTGTTCTTGTCCCATAAAGATTAATAGAGGGCTTCTTGCTTTTACGGGTACGAAACCGGCTTCATTGGCCATTTTCAGATAGCTTTTGAACCAGCGCTGAACTTTAGTTTGTTCTTCCGTTGTGTAATCACCTAGAATCAAATTAGCTCCTTCCAGGATATAGGTATCACTTTTTATTTCTTCATTTAAATAAAAAGCTTCTTTCATTTCAGTGGTTACCTTATGACCTGCTGCGTCTGTAATTTCCCATTGATAATAAAGTTGTTTAAAAGGGCCTGGAGCGATAGTAAAATGGAGCAGGTCATAATTATATTGGAAGGGTTTAATGGCGAAATTAATTTCTTTTTCTTTTTCACCTTCCCAATTATAGCGCAAGGTAATTTTCGTAATATCGCCATCTTTATCAGTTGCCTGGCTTTTTATAATAATGCCTTTACGTCCTTCATTGGTATCGGCATATTTAATGGTTACTTCCGGAGAGGATAATTTGACTTTATCTCCAGGAAGTTTGGCGATCAGCCAAGGCTGGAGCAAAGCGTGAATTTGCAGTTCTTGAATTTGGTTATAAAGAGCTGCTAGCTTATTTGTATGCTGCTCATAAGATTTTCCTACTTCCCAATAAGCTCGGGGAAAAGGCGCATCGTTTTTAACCAGATTTGCAAAAACTCCTAATGCTCTTTTTTCATCTCCGGCTTTTTGTAAGTAATAAGCCTGACCTAATAGGATTAATTGTTTCTCTTCGGTTTTTGTAAAGTCATAGTATTTGCTTTCTATGAATGCAGCCGCTTCGTAATAATATCCTTGCGAAGTTAAATTAAGCAGTTGTTTTTTATTTTTTGTGGACAAGAGTGCTAACCAATCCTTGCTTTCTCCTTGTGTGTCAATGGTGATTATAATATCTTTCTTTTCCTCTGTTGTCTTCCAAACCCAATGGAGAGAGTCTCCTAGGAAAAAATAATTATTTGGTTCGAGCTTAATTATTTGTCCTGGGTGTGTATCTTTAAAATTCAACGTCAGGGTAAAGTCATAGGATTCAGTGGGCCAGAATTTATTTTTGGCCCAAGGAAAATGGAAGCCGATTTGGTGTGACTGTTGTTGTTCATTTATACTGTTTTGTAAGTTATATAATATTTCCAGTTCCACTTCGGCAGAAGGTTCTATTTGTATTTCCCAAACATAGCTATTAAGTTTTTGATTAAAGCTAGTAGTAACCTCTTCTTCCTGGATATAAACTAATAAGGGGGAATTTTCTTCTTGATTATTACGGATATTATTATTCGGAGGAGGTATGTTCAGTCCCAATTTTAGTTTTATAGTTTTGTTTTCCGGATTTACTAAGCGATATGAACCTTTAACTATCGTGGTATTTTCATACCAGTCGAGAGTAATATTTTGTTTGCTAAGTTTTATTGCTGTCTTGCTAAGGGGAAAGATATCCTGAGCTACATTTTCGATAGTATTATGTTCAGCCGTTGAAGTTGGAGTTGTGCCTAAAACAGGGACGGACAAGGCTCCATATGAAATCAATAATAACAGTAAAAATAGCCGTAGTAATAATAAATACCTTATTTGCATTGTAAAAAATTTCAATTTAATGCCTCCTTAGAATATATTCTAAGTTAACCCTAATTTTAATAAAAATTAAAGTTAAGGTAAACAACTCAAAAATTTATTTGAAGAAATCTGCTTAAAGTTGTATGATAATACCATATAATTTAAATGATGATTTACATTATAATATAAATAACTATTTTTTGTTTAACGTTAATATTTATAAGATTAGATTTTACTTAGAAAAGGAGTAGATTGCAATGAAAGAATATAGAGTAGCGATTGTAGGTATGGGCGCAGTCGGCAGGGAAATGGTAAGAATTTTAGATAAATCTTCAATCCCTGTATCTGATTTGCAGCTTTTAGTAAGAAAAAATGATGGAGCTATGATCCCCTTTCGCGGGAAAGAATATCTGGTTAAACGGGTTACTCCCGGTGTTTTTAAGGGGGTTGATCTTGTTCTGATGGCTGCGGGAGGAGATGCGGCAAAAGAATTAGCTCCCATGGCTCGTCAAGAGGGAGCAGTGGTTATTGATAATAGTAGTGCTTTTAGAATGGCTCCGGATGTCCCGTTGGTTATACCGGAAATAAATCCGGAGGCAGCACGTGAACATTCGGGCATTATTGCTAACCCCAATTGTTCCACAATTCAGATGCTTGTACCTTTGAAGCCGTTACACGATCTGTTTAAAATAAAAAGAGTAGTGGTTTCTACCTATCAAGCAGTATCCGGAACAGGGAAGAAAGCCATTGATGAGTTGAAGCAACAAGCAGAAGCCTATCTAGCCAGTAAAAAGGTTGAGTCCAATATCTATCCACATCAAATAGCTTTTAATATTCTTCCTCATATTGATTCTTTTTTAGATAATGGTTATACCAAGGAAGAAATGAAAATGGTTAACGAAACACGGAAGATTTTTGGTGATGAGGATATTCAGGTCTCTCCGACGGCAGTTAGGGTTCCTGTTTTTAATTGCCATTCGGAATCAATCAATATTGAAACAGAAAAGCCCTTGCCGGAGGTTTCCGAAATTAAGAAAATATTAGCTGAAGCTCCCGGGGTTGAGGTGGTAGATGATGTGCAAAATAACGTTTATCCCCTGGCTGTCAACTGCTCCGGAACTGATAAGGTATATGTGGGCAGGATTAGAAAGGACTTTACTATTTCTAATGGTCTCAATTTCTGGGTAGTTGCCGATAATTTACGTAAGGGAGCGGCACTTAATGCTGTACAAATTGCGGAGCTGTTAGTAGCCAAAGATTGGCTCTAAAAGCTATTTTACGCAACACTAAATTAAATAAATCCCCGACAACATACAAAACTTTAAAGGCTGTGATGCTGATATTGGCAGCATTACAGCCTTTTAGTATCTTAGTAATATTGGTAACTTTTTGTGCATGTGAGAACAAGTGGATTAATAAAGGATTAATAAAAGAAAAAAAGAATATGTTTTTAAAAATATAAAAATGATGCGTAACTTTTTAACGTCTTTTGCGTTTAAACAGAAGAACCGTATTATTGAGGAGGGTGAAAATGAGAACCGAACAAACTGTTGCGGTGAATGATGAAGAGCTTCTCCGGAAGATTAAGGCTGATAAGCAGGTGTTTTTAGAAGTATATGATCGATATTTCACCAGGATTTATAATTATATCTATTACCGCACCTTTAATCAGGCTGATGCCGAAGAATTAACATCACAGACTTTTCTGGCAGCTTTGGAAAACATTGATCGCTTTGAATATCGCAATATTCCTCTTGTTGTGTGGCTTTATAAAATTGCTGCTAATGTGGTGGTAGATTTTTATCGGCATAAAGGGGAAACGGTAGTGTGGGAGGAGACAGATAATAATCAAGCAAATGAGCTTTCTCCGGAAACTGCCTGTCTACATAATTCGGAAAAAGAGCAGCTCTTTTATCAACTAAAAACCTTGCCTCAAATGCAACAGCAGGCTTTAATTCTGCGTTATCATCATGATTTATCGTATAAAGAAATCTCAGAAGTAATGGAGAAATCGGAAGGTGCCGTTAAACAGCTTTTATATCGAGGGTTAAATAATCTGCGAGAAAGGATGGCTGAGCATGAGTAAAGATGAACTCAATTTTGAGAATGAGTTAATAGAGAATGAGTTTAGAGAATTAGAAAAAGAATTCGGCTTGAAAATCAGTCAATTAGAACAGGCTCCTTTGCGACAGGAATTTCAGGAAAACTTGCGCAGTTTGTTACAAACAACCGTTTTAAATAAAGGAAGTCAGCAGGAAAGAGCCTTAAGTGAAAACAGGTCAAAAGAAAACCCGGAAAAAGATAAGCAAAAGCATGCTTTGGACATGTTAAGGAATATGGTATCTTCATGCTTGCGTGTCTTTAAGCGGCGTAAAGTACAGTTAACTGCCGGTATTTTATTAGTTGCTTTTATTTTTGGTACCCTCTTTTGGGACGGTAGTGGATATAATCCGGTAGTTACACCGGTATATGCCGGAGAAATAACTATTAGTGCCTTGGAAACAGATGAATTAGGGGTGAAAACGGATTCAGCTTTTTTAATTACTAGTAAAAACCCCCTTGATGAAAAGACGGTTAAAAACAATTTACAAATTGAACCTGCTTTTGCATATAAACTGAAAAAGGGTGCCGGGGGTAGGGAATATCAAATTATTCCCCAAAAAGAATTATTACCTGATACAATATATCGCCTTTCCTTTGATCCGAAAGGCAAAGGACGCGAAAATTTCAGTTGGGCTTTTCAGACACAGTCAGACTTTCAGGTGATGCGCACTCTCCCGGGGAATAAAACGGTAGGTGTACCGCTGGATACAGGTATTGAAATAACCTTTACCCATGAAAATTTTGACTTGGCAAAGGTTAAGAAATTTTTTCAGATTTCTCCTCAGGTAGAAGGTCGCTTTGAACAACATAAAAAGACCTTGGTTTTTGTGCCGCAACAACAGTTACAACCCGAGACTTTGTATACGGTTACTTTGCGCAAAGGATTAACTTTGTTAGGTAGTAAGGAAACACTTGCGGAGGATTATAGTTTTAGCTTTGAAACCAAAGGAAGAGAAGAAGAAAAATTCAATTTCGAGATAGATAATAACTTAGTGGAATTTTCCACTACTGAAGCGCCTTTCTTTTCTGTTTATTTTTCTTCAGAGGAGAAGGCTCCACCGGTCTTGATCTCTTTGTACCGCTACGAAAATAGTCAGGATTTTAGTCAAGCTTTGGCTAAAAAGGATCAATTTCCCACCTGGTCTTATCATACCCGCAGGAATTATAAAGAGGATTTGAGCGATTTAACCAAGTATGCGGAATATAAAACGGAGTTTCTTAGTGTCGATCGCTGGACTCATTATTTAATCTTCCCGGAAGAATTACCTGCTGGTTATTATGTGGCGGAAATTGAGGTGGAAGAAGTAAGTCAGCAGGTTTGGTTTCAGGTTACAGATTTAGCAGTATATTTAGTTCAAGATGAAGAAAAGAATTTGTTTTGGGTTAATGACCTCAAAACCAATAGCCCGGTGGTCGAAGCTATTGTTTATTTGCAACAAGGTAAACGTAGTTTTAAAGGGAACGAACAAGGTGTAGTTGTCGCGGAATTTGTTAATGAGAAGGGTACTCAAAGGACAAGTGAGCAAAGTAAAGGTGGATCTGTAAATAATGCTGTTGCACAGGATTATGCTGTCGTTAAAAAGGATGATCAGGAAATAGTTGTTCCTGTCTTTACCCGTCAACAGGCGGAACAGTCTCAGGTGCAGCAAATTCAAAGCAGAGATTATTGGAAATATCTCTATTTAGACAGAGAGTTATTTAAACCCGGAGATATGGTTAATTTCTGGGGAGTATTGGCGCCGCGTAAGGGTGCCGAACCATTACGGGAAGTAGTAGTTGAATTAATGGGTATAGGTGCAAATTATTATCAAAGGGAAGAAGCTCCTATCCTTAGTCAAAAAGTACCTTTGCAGCAGGAGATTTTTACAGGGTGCCTAGAATTACCCGTTTTAAATCCAGGTTACTATTATTTAAGAATTAAGTCCGGAGAGACAACATTTCTTTCCAGAGGATTCTCAGTGCAAACATATCAAAAGCCGGCGTATAAAATCACTGTAGAACCGGAGAAAAAGGCGATTTTTGCCGGCGAATCGGTTAATTTCTTAGCCAAGGCAGCCTTTTTTGAAGGTACTCCCGTGCCTAAGGTGAGTTTAAATTATTCGATCTGGGAGCAGCGGGGAACGGTGAATACAAACGCCCAAGGTGTAGCCACTATTCCCTTTGTGGCTAAGATAAATACGGATGACAATGATTATTATTATGGGAACGCTTATCGTTCTTTCTATCTGGGTGTAAATGCCGCCTTGCCGGAGGCAGGAGAGATTTCTACTGACAGTAATGTTTTAGTCTTTGCCAGTAAAGTTTACTTGGAAGGAGAGGTTAAACGGGACGGAAACGGTTTTGTACTTTCCGGACAGCTTTCGCACGTGAATTTAGATAAAGTGAATCAGGGAGAAGATCCGGAGCGTGATAATTTTGTGAGCGGTCCGGCTGTCGGTTATCCGGTAAAGGGGAAGGTAATTCAGGAAAAATGGAAAAAAACAGAAGGTGGGGAGAGATATAATTTTATCACCAAAAAGGTTGAAAAACGCTACTATTATAGTCATTACACAGAGCAAATCGGGGAATTTGAGACCGTTACCGATCATGAGGGTAAGGTCTATTACCAAGGGGATTATCAGTTGGATCCCGAAGGGTCATATTATCTGGATTTAATCGCTCAGGATCAGGAAGGTCGTCAGATTAAAAAACGTTTGTATATTTTCCAAAACAGAGGTTATGAGAGTGATTATAAGTATTATCAATTACAAACCGAAAAAGTGGGAGAAAAATATATTCCCGGGGATAAAGTCATTCTCAACTTTACGGAAAATGAGCAAAAAATGGATTCTAGAAAGCAAGGTTATCTTTTCTATCAGGGACAGAAAACTATTGATACTTATAAAGTAAGCGATCAATCACAATATACTTTTAACTTTACAGAAGAGTATATTCCTAATATCAATGTGGGTGCGGTATATTTTGACGGTATTGCCTATCATGAGGTTTATCCTACAATTGTTCCTTATGACCCCGCTTCTAAAGAGCTAAAAGTAACAATTGAGACGGATAAAAGTGAATACCGTCCCAAGGATAAGGTGAAGCTTTCGCTACTGGTAACCGATCAGCAGGGGAAACCGGTGCAAGCTAAGGTAAACCTTAATTTGGTTGATGAAGCTCTTTATAGTATGGTTGACCAGCGGGTTGATATTTTGTCACGTTTATATACAGATTATTTGCGTTTAACTGTAAGGACTAGGTCTTCGCACGTTCATCCCGACTTTGTAGGTGGAGCCGAACGAGGGGGCGAAGGTGAAGGGGAACGTAAGGATTTCTTTGATACGGTGCTCTTTACTACCGTAGAAACAAATAGTCGCGGTCGCGCCTCGGCGGAGTTTACTCTGCCCGATAATTTGACCAGTTGGCGGCTTACCTATCATGGGGTTAGCTCGGATTTACAGGTAGTCAGCGGGACCGCTCAGATTCCTGTCCGTTTATCCTTTTTCGTGGAGATGGTCTTTAAAGAAACTTATTTGGAGGGAGATACACCCGTAATTGTCGTGCGTTCTTATGGAGAAAAAGTAGCGACGAATACTCCTGTTTCTTATGAAATGGCTTTAACCACTCCTACCGGTGAAACAATCGTTCAAAAAAAGCAAGGTCAAGTGGCTGTTGGAACGGATTGGCAGTTACCTGTTTTGCAGGTGGGTAAATATAAGCTTACAGTAGAAGGGCAAGTTGGTGAATATCGAGATAAACTAAGCCATGAGTTTACGGTTATTGATTCCTTCTTGGAACGGACATTATCCACACATCAAATATTAACGGAGAAGACAAAGCTTAAGGGTGGTGCTGTTGAACCCACCACCGTAGTTTTTAGTGACTATGAAAAGAGCCAATATCTACGGGGCTTATATAGTTTAGCGTGGCAGCACGGTGGACGGCTGGAACAAAAACTAGCCTCCCGGGAAGCCCGTAAGCTGCTATCACAGTATTTTTCTGATGGTCAAGAACTTTATGCCGCTGACGAGGAGGAAAGTCTTCTTGTTTATCAACAGTATGACGGCGGGGTAGGTATTCTGCCTTATGCGGAAAGTGAGCTTGAGCTCACAGCCTTGGTTGCTTCCGTGAGCAGTAATGATTTTGATTATGGGGCGATGAGCGGATATTTCTATAATATTATGGAGAAGGGTGAAGAGGCAGGTGAAGACCTTACCTTAGCCTTGTGGGGATTGGGAGCCTTAGGTAAGCCGGTACTTATTGAGATAAATAAGTATCTTGAGCAGGAGGATTTATCCCCGGCAGAAAAGGTGCATTTAGCTCTCGCTTTATTAGATATAGGAGATGGGGCCTATGCTTATCAGGTTTATGCGGAGCTGTTAGAGCAGTACGGAGAAAATCTCGGTAATTCCTTGCGTATGAAGATAGGGAGAGATCAGGATGAAATAATTGCCGCTACCACCCAGATGGCCCTTTTAGCCGCAAGATTAGATGCTCCGGAGAAAAACCGTCTTTATCAGTATGTCTTGGAGAATCCGGGAACGGAAATCTTGAACAATTTGGAGCAATTGCAGATTCTCAAATATAACTTGCAGTATATGGAGAATGTGCCGGTTAGTTTTGTTTATGAACTAAACGGGAAAAAGGAGAAAAAGGAATTAGAAGGGCGGGAAACCTTTACCTTAACGGTTTTGCCGCAAGATTTAGCGAAGCTAAAATTTAGTGAGATTACGGGAAAAGTCGGGGTGATGACTGCATATAGTGAGACTTATGACCGAGAGGATATTGCCGGTCGTGATGATTTGCAGGTGAGTCGTACTTATCTTGTTAATCAAAAGAAAACCACTATGTTAGAACGCGGTGATTTGGTGGAGGTTGTTTTAAATTATGAGATTAAAGATTTAGCACCCAGTGGCAGTTATGAATTGGTGGATATTTTGCCGGCAGGGTTGAGTTATGTCCAGAGACCTTATAACAGGACAGAGAAGCTTTCGGTTAATTGGCGTTATCCTGCGGAGGTTAAGGGACAAAAGATTACCTTTAATGTCTGGAAAGAGAAGAAAACCGGACAGACAGTAAAACCCAGACCGATTGTCTATTATGCGAGAGTAGTCTCTCCGGGTGAGTTTATCGCTCAGGGCACCTTATTAAGTCATAGTAAGAATAATGATTTTTGTATTCTAGGACAGGAAGACAGAGTTGTGATTAAATGAGAAAAAAAGTAAAGTTATTAGGGTTTTGTCTGGTTTTGTTGCTAGCTTTTTCATTTATATATGCACTTGAAGAGCTAGAGCTTATCTCACGGGCAAGTAAACAAAACGCCGGTCATCAAAACGCCAGCCAGCAAGTGCAGCAGGAGTGGCTCCAACATAAAGATAGGAAATTACCGCAAAACCTACAACAGCCTGCTCACCCCAGCTTTTTAACGCAAAAAGAATTATATGAAGTTTTAGCCAAGAGTAAGGCTCATCTTAATTCAGAAGAACCGTCTAATTTAGAGGAAGGGGTTATTACAGGGGAGCGGGTTGTACCGGAGAAACCGCGTGAATTGGAGGGGACAATTCTCGCAGGGGTTGTCCCCCATCATCTTGTGGCCGGTAGCTTGATTGTAGAAGTGTTGGCTGCTCTTCAACCACAGGAACCGGAATTGTTGATTATTGTAGGTCCAAATCATAATAATTTGGGAGGAAGAATCATTACGGGGTTTGCTGACTGGCAGACACCGGAAGGTTTAGTGGAAACAGAAGAGGAAATTGTGCGAATTCTGTTAGAAAAGAAAATTGCCGTTCAGGATGAGCAGGTTTTGTGTAATGAACATTCTATAGGCAGTCTGCTTCCCTTGATTAAGCATTATCTTCCCCAGGCCAAAGTTGTACCACTTATTTTTCATCATGATGTAACTTTAGAAGAAGTAGACAAGCTCTTGGCAGTTTTAGCCCCTTTACTGGCTGAAGATAACAGTGTATTATTGGCTTCTGTTGATTTCTCTCATTATCTTACGCGCAAAGAAGCTGAGGAAAAGGATAGTTTTACCTTAAAAGTCATGAATAATTTTGATTATCCCACTCTTTTTCATTTAGGAAATGATTATCTTGACTCACCGGCTGCTTTGGCTACAGTTTTTCGCTATGGGCAAAGGAAAGGAATTCATGAATTTCAACTGCTTGCTAATACTAATTCCGGAGTAATTTTACAAAACGATTATATTGAAACGACCAGTTATTTTACTGTGCTTTTTATCAAGGCTGACCAATCCTGATTATCTTCTAAAAACAAAACAAGTGTCTCAATTTTTTCTAAAGTTTTTGCACTGAGATTGTGTTCGATTTTTTTAGTTTGTTCCAGCAGATTATCAGTAACACCGATTAAGATTAGAAGTTTTTCTACAATTTGATGTCTTTTTAAGAGATATCTGCCTAGCTCGTTTCCTTTTGAGGTTAATTCAATTAATCCGTATTTCTCATATTGCACATATCCTAGTTCAGTAAGCTTTTGCATCATTTTACTGGCGGAAGGAGGCTGCACATGGAGTGCTTCAGCAAGGTCGCCGATTCTGGCGTAGCCTTTTTCTAAAGTGAGGCGATATGACATTTCCAAATAGTCTTCCATACTGGGTGTGAGTTGCTTTTCTTCTTGTTTTAGCAGTGAATAACCTCGTACTGTATAGAAATCTTGCTGTTTTTTAGACATACTTTCATCCATAAAGTCACCCCATGTTTTCAGTACAGATTATCTTCTGCTTATACTTACGCATGGAGTAAGTTTATTATTATCGTTATTATTATTTAATAATTAAAAGATGTTTTGCAGATTAAGTCTTTTGTTTTCAGGTATATGTTGGATATAGTTGATTAAGACATAAATTTCCGCTAGGGCATTATTGCTATCTTGATGGTCAAGATAGCTTTTAATTTTTCCGAAACATTCTTCGATCCGGTCTATTTCCTGGTGGTGAATTAATAAAGGCCAATATTCGCGAGCATGGGACCATTTTTCTTCTGTTTGTTGAAAAGTTCTTATCGCTGCATTCCAGTCATTTTGGCTAATTAAGGAACAAATTTCTTCGGTTGATTCCAGGAGTGTAGAGGAGCTTTTTTCTAAAATAAAGATCATTCCCCACCCAAGACTGAGTAAAAAAAGTAAAAGAGCCATCAGGACTATGGGGATAAACAGTTTGTGGTTAGTCATATTTCTTTAAATACCTTCTTTCTTTTGCCAATACAGCTCTCCAGTGTGATCTATACTGGCAAAAAATACTTCTTGTAGATTATTTATTCCTTGCTTTTGCAGTCTTTGTAGCAACTCTTTTTCCGTAAGGTTAAAGATTTTCAGATTATGGGTAATCACTTTACCGTCAAGAATAACAGAGAGGGGAAGTCCTGAACCAGGTGGGTGCAGACCTAAATCCTTGGTAATCAAAGGCCGATAACTGTCTTTGGGGATGACACTAATTTGTCCGTTTGTTTCCAAAATAGCATAATCAATTTCAGCAATATTGGGGTAGTTTTTGACACGAAGCTGTTCTAATAAATCGTTGAGGTTAATGCGTAGACGACGCAATTCACTTTCGTTAATCTGTCCCTTTTTTATTAGAATACTGGGACGTCCGCAAATGATTACTCTGGCCCGGTTGCTTTTTAAACTTAAGTAGGCTAGTCCTACTTGGGCAAAAAGCAAAGTGAGGATAGGAATTATACCATCGATGAGGGGAATTTCCGTATCGGTAATTGGTAATGCGGCAAGCTCGGAAATCATAATGGCGACTACTAATTCAAAAGGTTGTAATTCACCGATTTGACGTTTCCCCATCAAACGCATGACAATAACAACGAGAGCAAACAAAATAAGGGTGCGAAAGAAAACGATCAAGCAAAAACCTCCTTTGCTGTCATTTAACTTGCTATCTCTAAAGTTTTCTTGATATTATATGCTTAGTGGTAATATTTATAAATTTTGCGACAGGATGGTAACTTGGAAGGAAGTGATTTCCATTCAGGTATTGTTATGGATATTGGCACTTATCTTTTGTATCTTTATCTTTGCTTGTTTATTTATCTTAGTATGCCCTTGTCATTATTATATTGAAGGAAAGCGAAGGGGAAATTTTAAGGGTGTTTTAGCAATAAAAATTGCTTTTTTTAAAGTGCGTTTGTTCATTGCGGAAACCGGCAATAATCAGTGGGAGTTTTATATCTGGAGGTGGAAATTAAAAAATGTTCAGAGGCAGGATTTGAGGGAAGCGAAAAAGAAGAGACATAGCAACCGGTTTACAATTCATAATTTAAGTACATGGTTAAGAGAATTAGATGAGGCAAAACTTAATTTACTAATAGAACTAAGTCTAAAAATTTATCAAGAAATGCGTCCGCAGCAATTGTTGCTTAAAGGAAAACTGGGTTTTGCCAACCCCTATTATACGGGTTTGTTGGCAGCAGTACTATTTTGTATCCCTATTGAAAAGATAAACATTGAACCGGTTTTTTTTGAGCCGGTATGTGAATTGACAATTCAATTAAGGGGGCAGATTAACTTAGGATTGTTAGTTTATTATTCTTTTTATTTCCTAATAGCATGTCCTTTACGGGTAATTTTGTGGGAGAACAGTAAAAATAAAAGGGAGGAGAAAGGTTATGGACTATAAGCAACATCTCCAGACGATGTTTGAGAAACTGGAAAATTTTTTTCGTACTGAAACAGTAGTAGGTGAACCGATCAAGGTGGGAGAAGTAACGCTTATTCCACTGATTGAGATTAGTTTTGGGTTAGGTTCAGGAGTAGGAAGAGGGAAAGAGAAAGGTATAGAAGGAGCCGGTGGTGCAGGTGCAGGAGCCAAAATAGCTCCGACGGCAATCCTGGTAGTAAGGGGTGAAGAAGTTTCATTAATTCCTTTAAAAGACAGAGATTCTTTAGAAAAAGTTTTTGAAATGGTTCCGGAAATTATTAATAAGTTAAAAAATAAGAAGCCTGAGATAAACTCAGAGACAGAGAATAGTGTTGGCTAGTCAATAGTTCAATAATCTAAAGGCGAAGCTTGATTGTATTCGACAAACAAGTTTCGCCTTTTTTATAAAAAAATCTATTTATTGCTATTATTTAAGAACTAGCAGGAAATTTCTTGTCTTTTGTAGAATATTTTATTAAAGCAAACGAATACCGCGGATAAATTATCAAAAAAGTATAGAATATAAGAGCATTAATTGAGTTGGGTAGACATTATATTAATTAAAGGAGGTGCAGTTGATGACTTTAACCGAACAGGAAAAACGAGCTAGGAGATTAAAAACTAATTTGTTTCTTTTGGCACTCGGATACTTGTTGTTTGCTTTCGTTACATTACATATCAGTAATGCTTTTATAAATATAGAAATTGTTGATTTAGAGTCAATAAATAAAGCAACAGAGAACGCTTTTCAACATATGCAAAATAAGCCTATATTTATACCTACTAAGCAAAGTCTAAAGCATTTATTATTTTTCTCTGTTTTTTATTTTGTAATGGTTGCATACTATCTCACTACGAGAAAAAAATTCATGGCAGGTAAAGAGCATGGTTCTGCACAATGGGCTAGTAAGAATGAGATTAAACAATTAATAGATGAAAATGATGATAAAAACGTTATTTTTACTCAAACAGAAAGAATGAGTCTGGATACACGTAAAACAGGAAAAAACTTAAATATGCTAATAGTTGGTTCTCCCGGTACCGGTAAAACCAGATATTTTGCCAAGCCGAATATCTTACAAGCGAACACCTCGTTTGTTATTACCGATCCTAAAGGTGAATTGTTACGAGATACTGCTTGCTTTTTAATTGAAAAGGGATATAGACTTAAGGTTTTTAATCTTATTGAGATGGAATATAGTGATGGTTATAATCCTTTTGAATATATTAAACAGGAGAGGGATGTTTTAATAGTAATAGATGTTTTAATTAAAAATACTACACCAGAGGAATCCAAGTCGTATGACCCGTTCTGGGAAAAAGCGGAGATTGCTTTTTTACAGGCTTTAATGTTTTTTATCTGGTATGAGCTTCCAAAAAATGAACAAAACTTTGCCACAATGCTTGAATTATTAAGAAAAGCCGAAATAAGAGAGGATGAAGAAGATTATGAAAGTGATTTAGATTTAATCTTTAAACAATTAGCTCGAGAGAAACCGGATCATATAGCATTAAAACAATATGCAATCTTTAAACAGGCGGCAGGCAAAACCGCTAAATCAATTCTAATTTCAGCCGGTGTAAGATTATCTGTATTTAATATTCAAGCATTAGCTGACTTGACATCACATGACACTTTAGAATTAGAAACACTTGGCGATGAAAAAACAGCACTTTTTGTAATTATTTCCGATAGCATTAGTACCTTCAATTTTCTTGTAACAATGATGTACACTCAATTATTTCATACTTTATATCATGCTGCGGATTTTAAATATGAGGGGCGGTTACCGTATCATGTTCGCTTTATACTTGACGAATTTGCCAATATTGGACAGATACCTGAATTTGACAAATTAGTAGGAACGATGCGTAGCAGAGAAGTTAGTGTAAGTATAATTATTCAAAATATAGCTCAGTTAAGCAACCTTTATGAAAACAGTTGGGAAACGATTATCGGTAACTGTGACAGTCTCTTATTTTTAGGCGGTAAGGATTGGAATACACTTGAATATATTAGTAAGGCTTTAGGTGAAGAAACGATAGACGCAGTTGTTTACAATAAGACCAAGGAACCACGTTGGCAGTTCAGTACATCAATTAATTATGATATTTTAGCACGTGAGTTGATGAAACCTGATGAATTAGGCAGAATGCCTAATAGTGATTGTGTTTTGTTGATTAGAGGCTTAAATCCTTTCTATTCAAAAAAGTTTAAATTAGAAAGTCACAAGAATTATAAGTATTTATATGATAGTTCGGATCGATATTACTTTGATTACCGCAATGTTAGGGGGGTGAAAAGTTATAAAAGAGGCGAATTTGCATCAGAACCCTGGTTTGAGCATGAAGATGATTTCTTCAGAGAAAAATCTTTGACCGGTGATCATGCAAAGATGCAACATTTAACCAGGAGGTTATTAAAAGTAGACAAAAAATAAATTAAACTTAAATTTATAAAAATGTAAATAAGGGGTGGATAAAATGACTAAAAAAGTAATTAAGGGTTTAAAAAACAAAATGAAAAACAAGAGGTTTCAACGAAAAGTATTTTCCTTTATCACTATGGTTTTATTTATGGTCTTAGTGATAGGTCTTACGGCAACGCCCGCTTTGGCAGGATACACCGATAAGGGTCTAGAATCACTTGACCTGATAATTGATTGGATTGCTACTTGGGCAGGGAGAATTGGTCTGGTGGTGGCCTTCTTCGGTGCTTTGCAGACAGCACTTGGCTTTATGAATGATGATGCTGATTCTAAGGTTAGAGGACTTAAACTTTTGGCTGCTGGCTTTATGATCTGGGGTATTTCGGGAAGCTATGATTATTTCTTTAGTCCAAACTAGGTGGTTATTAGGTAAGGCTTGTCAGGGGTGGAGGATTGCTAACTACTCTGCCCCTTTATTTTAACAAAGTATAAAAATTTCCTTAGTTTCTATTTTAAATAAGATATAAAAATATAGATAATTCTACATTTTTAGTTTATTATTTGGTATAATAAAGATAATAACAGAGTGAAAATTTCGGTTGTTTTTCTGGAACGGGGTGAAGACGATGGAAATGAACATAAGAATGGTTAAGTCTCGCCAGAACAAAGGGGGTAAAAGCAAGCTGATAAGGCAAGTAGGAGCTTTTATCACCATGGTTTTTTTGATGGTAATTTTGATGGGGGTTACGGCCGTGCCGGTCTTCGCGGAAGACGGTTCTTCAGAAGGAATAGATGGAATCTACAAAAAAATGACAGAGATGGGGGCAAACTTTAATCAAGATTTAATAGATTTGATGGAAAGTATCAAAGATATGCCTTATGATGATAAGTATAATAAGAGTAATAAGCTTACGTTATGGGGATCAATTGAAAAACTCGCAGGTGCGTTTGTCCCCGTTGCCATGACTCTGGCGACTTTCTTTTTCTTGCTGGGTTTTTTGAAGAAAACGATAATGTTTGAATTCGTGACCATGGAAAGTGTCGTGAAATGTTTATTGCGGCTGGTGGTGGCAAAAATAATTATTTCTAACAGCTTAATTGTTGTCATAGGGTTCGCAAAGACTATGGAAGAGATTATGGATATAACAATGCTGGCTACGGGTATACCGGAAGAGCCGCCGAGTTTTTATGATCCGGATCAGGAAATTGATATAGTAGGTACGGTGATAGGGGTTGCATGGGGTGCATTCAAGTTATTTACGGGGTTAACATTTCTGGAAAAAATCATTACAATTGTACTGGAATTTCCGTACTTTTTGGTTATGCTAATTTGTAAGTTTGTTATCTTCATTCAATTGTGGGGACGTTTTTTACAAATCTGTCTCTTTGCCATAGTTTCGCCGTTACCTTTATCCACCCTGGTTGCGGAGGAGACCTCCGGGATCGCCAAGAAGTTTATCCAAAGCTATGTGGCAGTTTTATTACAGGGGTTATTAATTTTCCTGATGGTTCATCTGTACATTGTCTTTGTAAGTGTTATTAATGAAGATTTCTTTATGGGTCTATCGTCGTTACATGTACAATTACTGGTGAGTATTCTTCTGGTATTTATGGTGGCCAAATCCGGGAATTGGGCCAAGCAAATCATGGGAATAGGATAGGATAGGGGGGAATAACTTGATTGAGGTAAGAATTCCGAAAGAAATTCGTACATATAAGGAAAAATTATTCTTCGGACTGAATATACGACAAACGGTTTGTTCGGTATTAGCAATAGCCATAAATGTTCCGTTATATATTTATCTTCGCCCTTACATTGGAGAAGATATGGCTGGTTGGTTGATTATGTTTACGGCAGGACCACTATTTTTAGTAGGTTATTTCAATTATAATGGAATGCCTTTTGAACAGTTTTTAGTTTGTATTTTGAAGTTTCAATTTCTGACTCCCCGTAAGCGTAAATATAAAACAGAGAATATATATGGTTTATTAATGGAAGCTCATGAGAAAAAGGTAAATTTTGAAAAGAAAAAAAGAGCCGGATTCTTTTATAAAATAAAACGCAAAATGATTATGAAGAAAAAAATTAAGGCTCATCGTCAGGCTCAAACATTAAAGGGTTAGGGGTGAAGATTATTGAAAGCATTAATTAATCTTTTGGGTAATAGTAAATCGAAGAAAAATTCTAGAAATAGCAGTTTTAAAATGTTACCTAAAACATCACAGGAAACTATACCATATTTGATGGCTTATGATGATGGAGTTATAGAAATTAAAAAAGGAGTTTTTTCTAAGACGATTCAATTTTTTGATATTAATTATCAAATCGCCAGACAAGAAGATAAAGAAGATATTTTTATTAAGTATTGTGAACTGTTAAATTATTTTAATTCTACCGTTGGATTACAGATTACGGTAATTAATAAATCTATCAACCGTAAAACTTTTGAAGATAAAATTCTCTTAAAAGAAAGAGGAGACCGTTTTGATCCATACCGGCGAGAATATAATGAAATGCTCAGACATCAAGTTAATGTCGGTAAAAATGATATCCAAAAAGAAAAATATATTACCATTACTGTTACTGCAAATGCGGTGGAGGAAGCCAGAGGTATATTCGCACGTCTGGAAAATGAAGTTATAGGTTTGATTAGAAAATTAGGGAGTCATGGCAGGGTCTTAACAATTCAGGATCGTTTGGAATTATTACATGATATCTATCGTCATGGCAACGAGGGTGAGTTTATTTATGAGCCACGTATTAACAGAAGAAAAGGGTTAATGACTAAAGATCTCATTGCCCCGGATAGTTTTGAATTTAAACGTGATTATATGTTGTTAGGCAATAATTATGCCAGAGCGCTATTCATTAAGGATTTGCCAACTTTTATCAATGATGGTTTTTTAAGTGAGTTAACAGACTTTAGTTTCAACATGCTTTTAACCATTAATATTAAACCAATAGAACCACATATAGCCTTAAGATTGATTAATCGCCAAATAACCGGAATGGAAGCCAATAAAATAGAGTATCAAAGAAGAAGTTTTAAAGGCGGTTATTTGGAACCTTTTATTCCTTATGAACTGCGCAATAGTTTAGAGGAAGCACAAAAATTACTTGATGAAGTTGTGAATAAAAACCAGAAGCTATTTTTAACCAATTTCATTATTACACATCTTGCTGATGATAAAGAACAGTTAGATCGTGATACAGATGCGATTACGGCAGTTGGCAGGAAATATCTTTGCCAAATGGGAGTCCTTAATTATCAACAGGAAGATGGTTTGAATACTGTACTTCCATTGGGAATTAATAATATCAAAGCTGACCGTTGTTTAACTACAGAAAGTGCGGCTATTTTTATACCTTTTACTTCTCAAGAGCTTTTGCAGGATGATGGTATGTATTATGGCTTGAATGCTGTATCGCGTAATTTAATTATGTTTAATCGCAAGTCTTTAAAAAATGCTAATGGATTTATACTGGGTTCACCGGGTAGTGGTAAATCTTTTAGTGCTAAACGTGAAATGGTCAACGTGCTTTTGAATACGGATGATGATGTCATTATCATTGACCCGGAAAGAGAATATACGCGTTTAGTACAAAATTTTGGCGGAGAAGTAGTATATATTTCTGCAGGTTCAAAGAACTATATCAACCCATTGGATATGAGCATAGATTATTCTGATGATGACGAACCTTTGCTCTTAAAATCTGACTTTATTCTTTCCTTATGTGAGGTAATTGTAGGAGGAAGAGAAGGCTTAAATCCTAAGGAAAAATCTATTATTGACCGTTGCTTAAAGTTAACGTATAAAGAATATTTGCAGGATTTTGATCCTGAGAAGATTCCCACATTAAAGGATTTTTATGAGATAATGAGACGGCAAAAAGAATTAGAGGCAGAAAATTTGGCGACAGCTTTAGAATTATATACCACCGGTAACCTTTCTGTTTTCGCCAATAAGACAAATATAAATGTTAATAATAGGTTAATCTGTTATGACATTAAGGATTTAGGAAAGCAATTAAAGACCATGGGAATGTTGATAGTTCTTGATGCGATCTGGAACAGAATAACTTTTAATAGAGATAAAGGTAAGAGAACTTGGCTGTATATGGATGAAATATATTTGTTGTTTGCTAATGAATATTCAGCCAACTTCCTTTTCGAACTTTATAAGAGAGCAAGAAAATGGGGGGCTATTCCTACAGGAATAACACAAAACGTGGAGGACTTGTTAAAATCAGAGTTAGCCAGAAGAATGTTAGCTAACAGTGATTTTATTTTGATGCTTAACCAGGCTCCGACAGACCGGGTCGAACTAGCTAAATTATTGAATATTTCGGCGACACAACTATCTTATGTAACCAATTCTGACCCTGGACAAGGTTTGTTGTTCTCCGGTAACAGTATTATTCCCTTTATTGATAAATTCCCGCAACATACTCAATTATATCGTCTAATGACGACTAAAGTGGAAGAGGTTTCCCAATTTGTTTCAGAGGATGAAAATAAAGCTCAAGCTATAAAAAAACCGGTAAAGATAAAAAAGGAAAAGCTGGTTATTAAAAGATAATAAGCGCATCTTTTCTGTAAGAAAGGGGGCGAGGATAAATGGCCCATTATTATTGGGATAGATTTAGCAGTGGGGTTAAAGATGTTATCAGCGGTACTGCTGAAAAATTAGAGCAAGAGAAAGAAAAGTTGACGAAGCAGGTTAAAAAGCAGGTTAAAAAGGTTCACAGAAAAATCAGCGATTATAACAAATCGCGTCAAGGGATCCATTTAGGTTCGCTCAAGGATGAAATATATAATCATTTGGTTAGTGATGATGAGTTTGCCGATGTAGGAATGCACGCGGTAGTTGGTACCAGGGATAAAATGTTAACGGCTAAAGAATATACTATTGGGAACTTGCAAAGAGCAGTTCACGGTGTAGATTGGGACAAGGTTGAAAATCTTGTAAAAAACGGTACCGCATCAGAGCTTGTAAAGACAGGGACCAAAGGAGTTATTATACGTAGCGGAAAATTTAGTCTCAATACGACCAGAAGTAAGTTAAACGCAGCTGTAGACGAGTGGGCTAACAATGACCCTGAGGACGTAGGGACGGCGGCAATGGCGGGTTTGAAAGATAGCACAACTATGACCGTCGATGGCGCTTTTTTAGCTAAAAATACTGCGGAAACGACGGTAAAGATTGCTAAGTTTACTGTAAAATATGTGCAGGCACATTTAGACTTGTACCGTGCCGAGGCCGCTTTAGCAAGAACTTCGATTCCGGAGCGTCCCCCTGATCATTGGACATTAGCTAATCCGCCAAGTAAAGCGGAAAGGTTAAAACAGGGGAGCCAATATGAAAAGCAGATGAAGCTGCGTAAACAAAGACATAGGGAAGTATATAAAGCGAGATTACGGATTAAGCGCTATCATAGGGATATTCGTCTGGGGATTAAGAATAGGGTCCTTGCGCCCTATTATAATTTAAAAAATACAATTGAGACAACTTATCGTATCGCAAAAATCAGTAAAGATTTATTAAAACGTGGTGGTCGTGGTACATATCATGTAGCTAGGGCGGGGGCTAATTTTTCCCATCAAGTGCTTACAAATCCCGCCCAAGCAGCGAGTCGAGCCTATAGTTTTGGTGTAAATACTGTTGAAGGTGCTGTTAGAGGAGCGTATGATACAGGTAGCGCAACCGTCAGAGGAGTGTATAATAGAGGTAGAGCAACCGCTAGAAGAGCCTATCGAACTGAGCAAAGTACCTATCGGACCGGAGCAAATGCTGCGCGATGGACTTTTAGGTCAGGTAGTGGTCTAATACGCACAGCTGTTACAAAGTTAGGAGGAGTAACGGCAAAGGCTGTTCTAGGGGGTGGAGCAGTAGCCGGAGGTGGAGCTGCCTTAGCCGGGGGTGGAGTAGCAGCGGCAGGTGGTACTGTAGCTGCAGGCGGAACTGTTGTAGCGGGTGGTGGAGCTGCAGCGGCAGGTGGGGCTGCTGCGGGAGTAGGTTTGGTGACGGTTGGTGCAATATTATTAATTATTATATTAATTTTATATCTTGCGATTTCAATAATTACATATACTCCTCTTACTTTTTCTTCTGCAGTAATATTAGCAGATGAGGATGTTTTTCTGGAGTATCGTGATAAAGTGAGAGAGCTTGATGAAGAATTTAATCAGAGAGTTGCAGACATAATGCAAGAACTCAGGGAAGCCGAACGTTATACTGATTGTGGTGAACCGGAATGCGTTAGGTCAGATGCTTTTTATAATGGTGGAATTGATACTGATGGAAAATATAAGGAAGGACGTATTATAAAATTTACTGATCTTACTCTTACGACGGACCAAGATGGTAATCCCATAATTAAGACTGACTGGCAGAGCGTTTTAGCTTTGGCGGCAGTTGAATTTGATCAAAATCTAACTTTTAAAGGTGATGAGCAGGATTTTATCAGACAGGTTCACAGTGAGCTATATCAATTAGAAACAGAAACTTACGGACTCGGCTGTCCCGGTTGTGGGGTTAATTCGAATTGTTGCA
>LFSF01000049.1:0-58257 GCA_001512665.1 Clostridiales bacterium DTU073 | reverse complement strand
TTGGGCCTATAAGTCATGTTGTATCGGACACGCAGGAGCAACGGTAACACTTACTGCACATACTCTTGATGGAGTTTATCATCCTGATCCTAATGACCCCCAAAAAGAAGAACGAGTTATAGATAAGTATTTAAAAAGTGATTGGGAATGGGAGTATGAATGGTGGAAACATTTGGCAACATATAATATAGAGGAACAATATCCGGGTGTTAGAACAAAAGCCTCTAAGAACACCCCTCCGCCGACAAATCTTCCCCCTGGTTGGCCTGTGGATCGGTGGGGTTATCCACCTAGCTGGCCGCCGCCGATGGGCTGGAAACCGGAGAATTGGCCGATGGGGTTACCTTTTGTGTGGCAGAATTGGCAAATGTATCTCTAAAGGATACTTGTTTAAAAACAAAGAGAAAGGAGCAGATTGATGAAAGCGTTGATGCGGATTTTTTCTCTGGGCGTTGTTTTGGCTTCCTTCTTTAGTCTGAATATTTGTACTTACGCCACTGAAACAGAAGAAATAACAAACATATCAACAGGTCTACTGGAAATTAAAGCTAATGTTCCGTCTGATTTTTCCTATCCATTATTAATTCAATTAATCCATGAGAGTAAAACAAAATCTTTCCTTTCTTTACCTTCAAACGATGGTTACCAGCTAACAGAGGAGTTACCATCCGGAGAATATGTTGTGCTTATTGGGGGAGGTTATGATGAGAATGGAAGCTATGGCCTTCCGCCAGATTATGTGATAAAGCATCCTACAGTTTTGGTGGTGGTCGGCAATAGAACCAATACCTTAG
The DNA here is from genome assembly GCA_001512665.1 of Clostridiales bacterium DTU073. Classification (GTDB taxonomy): domain Bacteria; phylum Bacillota; class Peptococcia; order DRI-13; family DTU073; genus DTU073. Next base: position 57,463 of record LFSF01000049.1, on the reverse strand, counting down.
AATTTAGCGTCAATTTAAAAAGTGATGTAGAGGAAGCAAATAATCCGGAGAGTATTAGCGAACAAGTTACTTCTGAACAGAATGAGGAAGAAACCGGTCAAAAGACAGAAGATGCACAGCAAAACGCCAGTGAAGTCAAGCAAGCTAAAGAACCGATAGAGGAAGTAGGGAAAGTACAAACAGCAGATGAATCTCTAGAAAATGCAGAGGAGAAACAAAAACGGAATTATAGCAAGGAATTTATTAAAAAGAATTTTTTCTCTCTGCTCCTCTTAATTGTTTTATGTATAGTCATAATATACATAAAAGTTAAAAATGAGATTTAAAAAGAATCAAAGGCATAATTTTCTAAGCATAAGGGGTGATTTAAGCAAGGAGGAAGTAACTTGTGGATAATAGTAACAATTGGCTGATTCGGCTAAAAGAAAAAATTTTAACGGGATTAAAAAGATGTTTAAGTTTTACATCTGGGTCAAGACAAACAACAGATGATATTATTAATTATTATGAGTCGCTTGGTCTTAAAAAGATTATGGAAGAGGTTCATGATGATAGCTACTATCAAAAGCAGTTAAATATTACAAGAATGCCCACAGAAAAGACGTTAGATAATATTCAGGCAAGAGAATGGTATTTATACTATTTGGCCAAAATACCGGAAGCTATAGATAAGTCTCTTCCGCTAGAGGCACAAGCATTGCAGGCTTATCAATTAAGAAAGTGGATTCGTAAAAAAACACGAGATTTAATGGCAGAACGGGAATTGGCACATCAGTTGGAACTTAATCATCCTAATTTAACTTGGTCGCAAATGAAAGAACGTCAAATCAGCAAAGGGTTACTTGATGAAGAACTTATAGCTGAAAGAATTATTTCTAGAGCAGCTGGTTCTAATAAGGCAGTTAATGAGCTATTAGGGGTAAAACTTATTGAAAAAGAGATCGATCCTCTTTGGTCAAGATTAATTAAGACACCGACCAGAATCGACCAGGAATTTGAGGAAAAAATTTTGAATAATGACAAGATTCATTTAAACGAATTTTTAAAAAAAGCCAAGGAGAATAATCTTGAAGACAATAAAAATCGTTATAAAGTTAATTTGAAAAAGCAAAAATCAGAAAAAAATGTGCAAAAGGTTCCATTTAGTATTAGCCGTAATATTTGATTACGGCTAATTTTTTGTTATAGAATCTAAGCATTGCGGGAAGTTTAGAAAGAGTATAGTTAGATTAAGGATGGGATTTATGCAATTATATCAAAAGCAAATGTTGCTTGGTGTTTTTTTATTATTTCTTGTTGTTTTTCTAGGGTTAAGTGTAGTCTCAATAAACATGGAGAAAATTACTTTGCGAGATGGACAAGATTTTATTTTTTTTACTACTATGGTTGAAGGGGATTGTGAATTATGGGAATTTCGTTTTTTGGGTAAGTCCTTAGTGTTTAATAAAGATTCTGCCTTTTCTCATGTGCAAAGGATAAGAACACAAATTGTTCAGTATATAGAGGGATGTTTATTATGGTTAAAGAATAGACAAGAAGTTTGAAATTCTATAAAATAATGTAGCGTAAGGATAAGATGAGAAGGTGGAATAATGTCAGCTACAGGTACAAAAGTGGCTAAAGCAGCGGGTATATTGATGGTTGCCATGATTGCTTCCCGTATCCTTGGATATGTAAGGGATATGGTGATCTATGCTTATTTTGGACAGAATAATTTGACTGATGCTTATAATGCGGCTTTTTCCATCCCTGATTTTTTATATTATTTGCTGGTTGGCGGAGCCTTGAGCTCGGCCTTTATCCCTGTTTTTGCAAGTTATATCGCTACAAACAAAGAAGAAGAGGGTTGGCGTGTCGCTAGTACAATTTTTAATCTTGTGCTTATTATGATGCTGATCGGTATTACTTTAGGCATTGTTTTTGCACCTGCTTTGATTAAACTATTGGTACCTGGTTTTACCCCGGAGAATATTCAATTAACTGTAAAGATGACGAGAATCATGTTTTTGCAAACCTTTTTTATGGCGTTGAATGGTATTTCTATGGGGATTCTCAATTCTTATCAGCATTTTTTAGCCCCCGCGGTCGGGTCAGTTTTGTATAATTTAGGCATTATTGTTTTAGGGCTTTTTTTCTCTCATTTTCTAGAGATGGGGATAGTAGGTTTTGCTTTGGGTGTAGTAATAGGTGCTGCCTTGAATTTTGCTGTCCAACTTCCTGCACTATTAAAAATTGGTTTAAAATATAAATTTGTTATTGATTTAAAGCATCCTGGAGTAAGAAAGATAGGCGCTTTGATTTTACCTGTCTTAATCGGTTTATCAGTAACCCATTTAAACCTGTTTGTTAATCAGAACTTAGGTTCAAATTTACCGAGTGGTATGATTTCTGCTTTGCGGGTGGCGCAACGTATTATGCAGTTGCCGATTGGAGTTTTTGCTATCGCCATAGCCGTGGCCGTTTTTCCCACCTTAACAGGACAAGCTGCCCGTGAAGAAAAGGAACAGTTTAAAAAGACAATGTCTTTAGGGATTCGTACGATTTTCTTTATTACCATTCCTTCAGCTATAGGTTTGATTGCTTTACGTGTTCCCATTGTTAGACTCCTTTTTGAACAGGGACTTTTTACTCCAGAAGATACAAATGCTACCGCTTATGCTTTGCTTTTTTATTGTTTTGGTCTATTTGCTTATGCTGCGCTGCAATTATTAAATAGGGTTTTTTATGCTTTACAGGATACGATTACACCGGTAACCATAGGAATTTTTACCATTATGCTTAATATAGCCTTAAATCTTCTTTTGATTAAACCAATGGCCCATGGGGGGCTAGCGTTAGCGTATTCTTTAGCGGGGATAATAAATATGTTATTGCTTCTCTATATTTTCAGGAAAAAAGTAGGATCTATTGATGGTCGAAGAATGGTACATTCATTTGTTCTCACTTTGGGAATCTCGTCTCTTATGGGCATAGTAGCTTATCAAACAGCGAATTTAATGGAATTAGTAATATCGGTTAATACAAAATTAGGTCAGCTCTTGCAGGTGGGGGTTAGTATTACCATAGGTGTGTTAGTTTTTGGTTTTCTGGCTATTTTTCTGAAGATGGAGGAAGGAGAAATGGTGAAAAAGATTCTGTTACGCCGATTTAGGAAAGCACCCCATTCTTAAGAAGAATCTGTTATACTAGATTTTAATGGATTTTTTGTAAAGACTAAAACTTGAAGAAAAATGAGGAGAGAAATATGGATCAAAAATACATCCGTAACTTTTGTATAATCGCGCATATCGATCATGGGAAGTCTACCTTAGCTGATCGGATTTTAGAATATACAGGGACTTTAACTGCTCGCGAGATGACAGAGCAGGTCTTGGATAAGATGGATTTGGAAAAAGAACGGGGAATTACGATTAAGCTGAAAGCTGTAAGGATGAATTATACAGCTGATGATGGACAGGAATATTTGTTTAATCTGATTGATACCCCCGGTCATGTTGATTTTACTTATGAGGTTTCTCGAAGCTTAGCTGCTTGTGAAGGGGCTATTTTGGTAGTAGATGCGGCACAGGGGATAGAAGCCCAGACCTTGGCTAATATTTATATGGCGTTGGAGCATGATTTAGAGATTATTCCGGTAATCAATAAGATTGATTTACCTAGTGCTGAACCGGAAAGAATAAAGAAAGAAATTGAAGAAGTGATTGGGCTGGATTGTAGTGAAGCTATCTTGGCTTCGGCTAAGGAAGGAATTGGAATTAAAGAGATTCTGGAGGCTATAGTAAATAAAATCCCGGCACCACAAGGTAATCCGGAAGCTCCTTTAAAAGCTTTAATTTTTGATTCTCATTTCGATTCCTATAGAGGGGCAATTCCTTATTTTCGGGTGATCGACGGTTCGTTAAAAAAAGGGATGAATATTAAGTTAATGTCTAACGGGAAAACATTTGAGGTTACTGAAGTCGGTGTATTTAATCCGGAAATGAAGAACGTGGAAGAACTTACAGCAGGCATGGTAGGTTTTTTGGCAGCATCCATTAAAAATGTCAAAGATACTCGGGTTGGAGATACTATAACGTGGAAAGAAAAACCGGCAGATCAGCCTCTGCCGGGTTATCGTAAAGCAACACCTATGGTTTACTGTGGTTTGTATCCTATTGATACCAGTGAATATGAGAATCTTCGTGATGCTTTGGAAAAATTGAAACTAAATGATGCCTCTTTAGAATATGAACCAGAGACATCTGTGGCCTTAGGTTTTGGCTTTCGTTGTGGTTTCTTAGGTTTGTTGCATTTGGAAATTATCAAAGAAAGACTGGAAAGAGAATATAATCTGGAACTTTTAATCACGGCACCTAGTGTTGTTTATAAAATCAAAAAAACTGATGGTACAACGGTTATGGTAGATAATCCGACAAAACTTCCCGCTGTTCAAGAAGTAGAGGAGATTGCCGAGCCGTATGTGCAGGCAACAATTATGGTCCCTTCAGAATTTGTCGGGCAAGTTATGGAACTGGTACAAGCTAAAAGAGGGATCTTTATCAATATGGCTTATCTTTCTGTTAATCGGGTAATGTTAAAGTATGATTTACCGTTAAGTGAAATTATTTATGATTTTTTTGATCAGTTGAAATCCAGAACCAAAGGTTATGCTTCCTTAGATTATGAGTTTGCAGATTATCGTGCTTCCAATTTGGTGAAATTGGATGTGCTCATTAATGGTGAACCTGTTGATGCTTTGTCTTTTATTGTGCACAAGGATCGCGCTTATTTTCAGGGCAGAGCTTTAGTACAAAAACTGCGCAGCCTTATTCCTCGTCAGTTGTTTGAAGTCCCTATTCAAGCGGCTATTGGCAATAAAGTGATTGCGCGTGAAACGGTAAAAGCATTACGAAAAAATGTTATTGATAAATGTTATGGCGGAGATATTACCAGGAAACGTAAACTTTTAGAAAAACAAAAGGAAGGTAAAAAACGCATGAAGCAGGTTGGAAGCGTAGAAATCCCTCAAGAAGCGTTTATGGCTGTATTAAGTTTAACAGAGGAATAGTGAGATCATGAAAACTGTTGGTATTTATGTGCATATTCCCTTTTGCTTGGCTAAATGTCATTATTGCGATTTTGTGTCGTATACCGGCAAGAGTGAGGCAGAAAAGGATGCTTATTTAACAGCTTTGCTTAAAGAAGGAGAAACTTATCAGAGACTATTAGCGGGTATAACAGGGAAAAGCTTGTATATTGGGGGAGGAACGCCCACTTGTCTGACAGGTGGGCAGTTTGTTACGCTTTTTTCTGCCCTGCATAATCTTTTTAAGTTACCCCGGGATATAGAAATAACTGTTGAAGGAAATCCGGGTACTTTAAATAAGGAAAAGTTATTATCCTTACAAAAGGTTGGGTGCAACCGGTTGTCTTTGGGAGTACAGAGTTTTTCACCCCATGAATTACAACTGCTTGGTCGTATACACTCTGTGCAGGATGTATATAATACTTATGAATTGGCAAGACAAGTAGGTTTTAAAAATATTAGTATAGATTTAATGTATGGTTTACCCGGACAGACTATAAAAGAGTGGCGGGTTAATCTTGAAAAAGCAACTGCAATGAAGCCTGAACACATCTCTCTATACCAGCTTAATATCGAAAAAGGCACGCCCTATGCTATGTTGGTGGAAAAGGGTCTTTTGGAGCGGTTTGATCAGGATGAAGCCTTTATTATGTATAATGAAGCCATCAATTATTTAGCAGCAAAGGGGTACCACCAGTACGAAATCAGTAATTTTGCCTTTCCCGGTAAGGAAGCTGTGCATAACAGTCTTTATTGGCGAAATGAAGAGTATTTAGGGTTAGGAGCCGGTGCTTGCGGCTATCTTCAGGGAGTTCGGTATACGAATGAAACTAATTTAGAGTTATATCAAAAGATTGTTCTTACGCAAGACCAATTACCTGTTGCGGAAAAGGAATTGATTGATCAGGAATTAGCCATGGCGGAGTCGATGTTTTTAGGGTTAAGGCTTCTGCAGGGGGTAAATAAATCTGAATTTTTGAAAAGGCACGGGGTCAGTATCGAAAACCGTTTTGCGGATGTCTTAAAAAAATTAAAGAAACAAGGATTGCTACAGGAAACACCAACGTTTGTAGCTTTAACTAAGAAGGGTATATTTGTTGCTAATAATGTTTTCCAAGAGTTTTTGTAAGCAGAGGTATATTGACAAAAAAAATACAAAATGGTATTTTAATAAGAAGAACTTAGCACTCAAAGGAGGTGAGTGCTAACAAAGGGGGCGGAAAGCATGAAAATGGATGAACGGAAGCAGCGAATACTACAAGCGCTCATCCTGGATTATATTGCTACCGGAGACCCGGTTGGTTCTCGTACTATTGCTAAAAAGTATAAATTAGGAGTAAGCTCTGCTACTATACGCAATGAGATGGCTGATTTAGAGGAAATGGGACTGATTGAACAGCCTCATACTTCCGCAGGCAGAATTCCTTCACAATTCGGTTATCGTTACTATGTGGATTGTTTAATGGAAAAAAAGCCTTTGTCTGAACAAGTAAAAAAGTATATACAGGATATTTTAAGTGATAAAATCAGTGAAATGGAAGCACTTATTCAGCTAAGTAGTAAGCTTTTGTCTCAACTAACCAATTATACGTCTTTGGTGATGGTTCCTTCTTTGGGAAAAAACAAATTAACTCATATTCAACTTTTGCCTTTAGATAATAACAAGGTTGTTTTGGTTGTTGTTCTGGATAACGGACATGTGGAACATCGTTCTTTAGAGTTGCCTTTTCCTATTCGAGATGAAGATGTTTATTATATTTCTCAAATTTTAAATAATAATTTGCAAGGTTTATCTATTGAGAAGTGTAAATCCGGTCTTTTAAAGACGCTCTATAATGAATTGGCACAGCAAAAACATTTTCTCAATGAGATTATGGAAATAATCGAGACAGCGCTGGTGGCTAAAGATGATCATAAGGTTTACTTAGGCGGAATGCTAAATATGTTAGAACAACCAGAATTTAAAGATGTAGACAAAGTAAAAGATCTTTTGGAGCTTTTAGAAGAAGAAAAGGTTTTAAAGGATGTTTTAGCTGGTGCCGGACAGGAAACCGGGATAAAGGTAAAAATAGGTTCAGAAAACCCTTATGAAGAGATGAAAAATTGTAGTTTGATTACGGCAACTTATGAATTGGATGGTAAGGTCATCGGCACTTTGGGTGTTCTCGGTCCTACTCGTATGGAGTATTCTAAAGCAGTTAGTATTGTGGAGTTTTTAACGTATGCCTTAACTGAAGGACTGCGTAAGTTGTAAGCTAATATTTGTTTCGGAGGTTACCTCAATGAATGTTAATCAGTATAATAAACCCAGCTCAGGAGAAGAGGAAGCCTTGTCTGCACTGCAGACTAATGCCAAAGCCGTTATGGTTATTGCTCAGGCAGTGGAAGGTACATTAGGTCCTAAGGGTTTAGATACGATGTTGGTAGACCAATTTGGTCAAGTAGTTATTACTAATGATGGTGTTACTATTCTTGAACTAATGGATGTTAATCATCCTGCGGCTAAAATGTTGATTAATATAGCCAAAGCTCAACAAGAAGAAATAGGCGATGGCACGACAACGGCAACGATTTTAGCAGGAGCTTTAGTAAATGAAGGTGTCAGACAAGTTCGCAAAGGGGTTCCTGTTGTAAAGGTTATCGAAGGAATATCTTTAGGTATCAAGAAAGCTATTGTTGCTTTAGAGGATAAGGCAGTCAAAATTACCGAACTTAATGAACTGATTTTAAGGAAAACAGCTCAGGTGGCAGCACGGGGAAATGAAGATATTGCGGAATTAGTAGTGAGGGCAGCCATACTTTTAGGAAAGGATAAGTTCTTTGAGCCATCTTTTAAATTGGCTGAGATTATTCGTGCTGTTGCAGGGGCTGAGAATCAGGTTGTTTCTGGGGTAATTATTGATAAAGAACCATTAAATTTGGAAATGCCTAAAAAACTAAAATCAGTTAAGGTTTTAGTTATTGATGATGCCCTAGAACCAGAAGAAATCGAAGATGAAGCTTTAGGAACAGAAGCGGGTTTTACACGTTATTTAAAATATCAGGAAGAATTTCGTCAAAATCTGAAAAAAGTAGTCAATTTAGGAGTAGGTTTGGTTCTTGTTGATCGTGGCACTCATGATTTAGCAGAGGAGATTTTTACCGACGCAGGAGTTATGGTACTCCAGCGAGTTGCCAATAAAGAATTACGACAGGCTGCAGAGTTTACCGGGGCCAAACCCTTGAAGAGAACAGGTCTGAAAAAAGAGGAAAAAGAACTTAAACAGTTTTTAGGAAAAGTAGAGGAAGTATATTTTGAGGAAAAACTAAAACATGTTTGTCTCTTGGGAGGAAAAGGGCAGCCTAAGGCTTCTGTTTTAGTGGGTGCTTCTACAGAGGAAGTGGTAGGAGAAAGAGAAAGGATTGCTAAGGATGCAGCAGCGGCTGTTCAGGCCGCGGTAAAAGGCGGCGTTGTATCCGGGGGAGGCAGTATTGAGTTAGCCTTAGCGCATGAATTGCAACAAATTCGTCAGGAAGCTCAAGGGATGGCCGTTTATGGTATGGACTGTGTAATCGAGGCCTTAAAACAACCTTTTACGCAAATTGTTTTTAATGCAGGTTTTAATCCGTTAGAGAAGTTGGGAGAAGTTATTGCGGCGCAAATCGCTGAGAATAATCATGCTCTAGGGATAAACTGTGATAGTGGTGAAATTGTAAATATGCAAGAGCTAGGGGTTTATGACCCGGTTTTGGTGAAAAAACATGCTTTGAAAGCAGCCGGTGAAGTAGCTACAGCTATTTTAAGGATAGATACTATTATTAAGAAGAAGGAACATGTTTCTTCAAATAATTTACAAAACGAAGACTAGGCTTAAGGTGGTGAGAATTGAGAATGACAAAAAATGAAACTTTAAAAAATGAGAGTGAAAATTCCAATAGAGCAGAAAGTGAGCTGTGTAATATTGCTTTAGAAAATGAGGAGAATATTGCTCAGCAAGAACAAGAACAGCAGATTGGAACTAACGAAGGACAGGGTAACGAAAAGGAAGATCAAGATAATACTCTGGACAGAGAGAAAGAGCTAGAGAAAGAAATAGCTGAGCTTAAGGATAGCTTACTGAGAAGTCATGCTGATTTTGATAATTATCGCAAAAGGGTACAAAAAGAAAAGGAAGAATGGTTTCAGTATGCTTGTCAGGGGCTGGTGGAAAAGCTATTACCTGTGTTGGATAATTTTGAAAGAGCGCTGCTTTCAGTAAATGAGCTTAATGAGGAAACAAAGAATGTTTTATCTGGTATAAAGATGATTGAAAAGCAGTTTAGAGAAATACTACAAAAAGAAGGATTAGAGCCCATCGAAGCAGTGGGTGCAAGTTTTGATCCGCTTATTCATGAAGCGGTGATGCAAGTTCCTGCTGAAGAAGGTGTGGCTGATAATCAGATCGTTGAAGAGGTGTTAAAAGGTTATTTATTTAAAGGTAAATTGCTTAGGGCATCTATGGTGAAAGTAGCCGTAGGTGAATAAAAGATTTGTCATTAGTTTGTTAAGGAGGAACGTACTTATGGGAAAAGTGATAGGTATTGATTTAGGTACTACAAATTCTTGTGTAGCTTTTATGGAAGGTGGAGAACCTGTAGTTATCCCTAATTCCGAGGGAAATAGAACAACTCCGTCTGTTGTGGCTTTTTCTAAGACTGGAGAAAAATTAGTAGGGCAAGTAGCGAAAAGACAGGCAGTTACCAATTCCGAACGGACGATTCAGTCAATTAAAAGAGAAATGGGTACAAATCATAAAGTACGTATTGAGGATAAAGAATATACTCCCCAGGAAATATCTGCTATGATTCTGCAAAAGTTGAAGGCTGATGCCGAGAGTTATTTAGGCGAAAAGGTTACTCAGGCGGTAATTACAGTTCCCGCTTATTTTAATGATTCACAGCGTCAGGCGACAAAAGATGCCGGAAAAATAGCCGGATTAGAAGTATTAAGGATTATTAACGAACCTACGGCAGCTGCTTTGGCCTATGGGATTGAAAAAGAAGAGGATCAGATCGTTCTTGTCTTTGACCTTGGTGGCGGAACTTTTGATGTTTCGATTTTAGAGTTAGGTGATGGTGTCTTTGAAGTAAAAGCTACCAGTGGTAACAATCGTCTAGGCGGTGATGATTTTGACCAGCGCATCGTCAACTGGATGATAGAAGAATTTAAGAAACAGAATGGGGTAGATCTGCAAAAAGACAAGATGGCCATGCAGCGTTTACGTGAGGCTGCGGAAAAAGCAAAACATGAGCTTTCTTCTATGACAACCACGTCAATTAACCTGCCTTTTATTACGGCAACGGCAGAAGGACCTATTCATCTTGATTTAACTTTGACGAGAGCTAAATTTAATGAGCTTACTGCAGATTTAGTAGAAGCAACAATGGGACCAACTCGTCAAGCTTTAAGGGATGCCGGTCTTGAAGCCAAGGATATTGATAAGGTTCTGTTGGTTGGGGGATCAACTCGGATTCCCGCTGTACAAGAAGCTATTGCCAGGGTATTAAATAAGGAACCATTTAAGGGCATTAACCCTGATGAGTGTGTAGCCATGGGTGCTGCTATTCAGGGGGGAGTTTTATCCGGAGAAGTTAAAGATGTGTTACTTTTGGATGTTACTCCCTTATCCTTAGGTATTGAGACTTTAGGTGGTGTATTTACTAAATTAATCGAGAGAAATACGACCATTCCTACTTCCAAGAGCCAGATATTCTCGACGGCAGCGGATAATCAGACTTCTGTAGAGATTCATGTTCTTCAGGGAGAAAGAGAAATGGCTGCATATAACAAGACACTAGGACGTTTCCAATTAACCGGTATTCCACCTGCACCACGGGGAGTGCCTCAAATTGAAGTAAAATTTGATATTGATGCTAATGGGATTGTTAATGTCTCTGCCAAGGATATGGGGACAGGGAAAGAACAGGCCATTACGATTACTTCTTCTTCGGGATTGAGTCAGGAAGAGATTGAGCGAATGATTAAAGAAGCAGAGAAAAATGCTGCTGAAGATAAGAAACGGAGAGAAGAAGTCGATGCGAAGAATCAAGCTGACAATTTAATTTATCAGACTGAGAAGGCGTTGAAAGATGCTGGTGATATTGCTACACAGGAGGATAAAGACAATATTAATAAAGCAAAAGAGGCTCTGCAAGAAGCTGTAAATAGTGGTAATGTTGAAGAGATCAAGAATAAGAGTGAGGCCTTGACTAATGAATTGTATAAATTGACCTCCAAAATGTATCAGCAAAATCAAACAGCAAATGCCGGTAATGCAACCGGCACCGGCGAAACAACAGGTACTGCCAAAAGTGAAGGCAAAGAAAATGTTGTAGACGCTGATTTTGAAGTAAAAGATGATGACAACAAGTAAATTAAGATAATAAAAGTTATATAAAGGTGGCACTGGTTTGTCGGAGATGGAGGTGAGGTCATGGCCAAAAGAGATTACTATGAAGTTTTAGGTGTAGATAGAAATGCTTCAGAGACAGAGATAAAAAAGGCTTATCGGAAATTAGCCCGTCAGTATCATCCGGACGTTAATCCAGGAAATAAAGAGGCTGAGAGTAAATTTAAAGAAATCAATGAAGCATATGAAGTGTTGAGTGACCCCGGGAAAAAACAAAGATATGACCAATTTGGCCATGCAGGCACTGATCCTAATGGTTTTGGCGGTTTTGGCGGGTTTGGTGGTTTTGGTGGCGGCACAGCCGGTGATTTTGGTGGTTTTGGTGATATTTTTGATATGTTTTTTGGTGGTGCTGCTTCTGCCAGAAAAACTGGTCCTCAGCAAGGTGCCGATTTGCGTTTAGATATGGAATTGTCTTTTGAGGAAGCTGCCTTTGGTGTAGAAAAAGAAATAGAGATTCCGCGAACAGAAAACTGTACTACTTGTAAGGGCAGTGGCGCAAAACCCGGAACAAACCCGGTCACCTGTTCACAATGTCAGGGTAAAGGGGAAATCCGGTTTACGCAAAGGACAGCATTAGGTCATTTTCAAACTGTAAAAACGTGTCCTCAATGTGGTGGTTCGGGTAAGGTAATTTCTACGCCTTGTCCTGATTGTCATGGTGCCGGAAAGGTTAAGAGGAAGAGGAAAATTAAGATTAAAATACCGGCCGGAGTTGATACCGGTTCAAGGATTCGTTTATCCGGAGAAGGTGAAGCCGGACTAAGGGGAGGACCACCGGGAGATTTATATGTCTTCATCGAAGTTAGACCTCATAAATATTTTGAAAGACGCGGATATGATCTGTTTATGGAGTATCCCATCACTTTTATCCAAGCTACTTTAGGAGATGAAATTAAGGTCCCCACTTTACAAGGAAAAGCAACTTTGAAAATTCCTGAAGGTACTCAGTCTCATACTGTTTTAAGAATGAAAGGGCAGGGGGTCAACCGTCTTCATGGGGGTGGCCGAGGGGATCTATATGTAAAGGTTATAGTGGTTACACCGACAAAGCTTACGGAAGAACAGAAACAACGTTTACGTGATTTTGCCAGCAGTATTAATGAGGAAAATTATCGTCCTAAGGGTAAAGGCAAAGATAAAGGACTCTGGGAAAAGGTTTGGGATAGTTTAAAAGGGATGGGAGATTAATTACCATGGAATGGCAAGAAATAACGGTTATTACAGTTTCTGAAGCTGTGGAAGCTGTAGCTGAATGTTTTTATCAAGTGGGGTCTGGTGGAGTTGTTATTGAAGACCCTGAATTATTGAAAACCAAAATCAGCGAAGGTAATTGGGATGCCTTTGAATTACCGGAGGAACGGTTGTATCAATCTTCTCCGGTAGTCAAAGGCTATTTGCCTATAAATGATAGTCTTCCGCAGAAATTAGAGCAATTAAAATTAGGAATAGAAGAGATTATGGCTCGTCTGGGTGAAAAAAACAGTGAAATCCGTTTAGCTATCGTGCAGGAAGAAGATTGGGCCAATTCTTGGAAGGTTTATTTTAAACCGATCAAACTTGGGTCGAGAATAGTAATCAAACCAACTTGGGAAGATTATCAAGCAGGTGAGGATGAGATTGTTTTAGAGATGGATCCGGGAATGGCTTTTGGTTGCGGAACTCATGCTACAACGGCCATGAGTGCGCTTCTACTGGAAAAATTTTTGCACCCGGGATTTAAGGTTATCGATGTGGGTACCGGAACGGGGATTTTAGCGATGATTGCTGCCTCTTTAGGGGCTGAAGAGGTACTGGCTTTAGATTACGATGAGGTAGCGGTGAAAGTTGCTCAAGAAAATATTCAACAAAATGGATTAGCTCATCTGATTACTGTTAAAAAGAATAATCTTTTAGTAGGAGTTGAGCAAAAAGTAGAGCTGATTGTGGCTAATATTGTGGCTGCGACCATTATAAAGCTGGCTTTACAGGCAAAGGAGCGGTTAAATCAAGGTGGTTTTTTCCTAGTGTCCGGGATTATCAAAGAGAGGCGAGAAGAAGTATTTACTGCTCTTCAGGAGATAGGATTTGTGCTCAGAGAGGAAAAAACGCAGGAAGATTGGGTGGCCCAAGTTTGGCAGTTGGGGGTGTAGAGTGATGCATAGATTTTATGTACCCCCGGAGGATTTTTATCAGGACCAGGAACACCATAATTGGGCGATAATCAAAGGGCAGGAATTCATTCATCTTTCCCGTGTGTTGCGTTTATTACCAGGACAAGAGGTTACTGTTTTCGACGGTTTGGGCAGAGAATATGCGGGAAAGATTTTCTCTATAGAGAAAGATGAAGCCATACTTAGTATAGGGGATTCCCTTTTATTACCTCGGGAAAGTTCTTTGGAGGTGTGGCTTGTTCAAGGTATTCCTAAAGGAGAAAAAATGGAATTAATCATTCAAAAGGCTACCGAGTTAGGAGTACGAGGGATTATCCCTTTAAAAGCACAACGCTGTGTTGTCAAGCTAGAGGGAAAAAAAGAGGAGGAAAGGCGTAAACGTTGGCAGAAAGTAGCTTTAGAAGCCGTTAAGCAGTGTCGACGGGCGTTAATACCTACGGTGATGCCGGTTTGCACTATGAAGGAATTGTTGCAGCAATTGCCGCCCAAAAGGTATTTAATTTTACCCTGGGAAGAAGGCGGCATTCCCTTTCAGGAAGCCTTAAAGCAAGTAGTTGCCTGGCAAGATTCGCCGGATGCAGAGCTAATTAAGGAAAAAGAAAAAACCCCTGTCTATCTGATAATTGGTCCGGAGGGTGGTTTTACCGCAGAGGAAGTCCGGCAAGTCCAGAGTTGTGGGGGTGTAACGGTTTCCTTAGGTCCGAGAATTTTACGTACGGAGACAGCAGGTCTTGCTGCACTGTCGGTGTTGATGTTTGCATGGGGGGACTGGGTTTAATGAGGGAAATACCTCGGATCGCTTTTTATACTTTAGGTTGTAAAGTAAATCAGAATGAAACAGAAGCTTTTAGCGGTCAATTTAGGGAGAAGGGTTATGAAATTGTAGATTTTACTGCTGAAGCTGATGTTTATATTATCAACACCTGTACGGTGACTCATTTGGCTGACCGCAAATCACGACAAATGATTAGACGCGCGCTGAAAGTCAATCCCCAGGCTCAGATAGTGGTTACAGGTTGTTACGCTCAAACGGATGCTGAGGCAATTAGAAAAATTGCCGGTGTTAGTTTGATTGTGGGTACGAATGAAAAAAGCCGTTTAGTAGAATTAGTGGAAGATTTATTAAAGGGCAAGTTATTAAAGGGTAAGGAGCAGGAGACGACTATAAATAAACCTGCACCGCAAATTTTTGTACGGAAGTATCAACAGGGGCAGGAATTTGAGGAGATTAAGCTGGAAAAGAGTATTGAACGTTCCAGAGCATATCTGAAGGTGCAGGAAGGCTGTGATCAGTTTTGTTCCTATTGTATTATTCCTTATGCCCGTGGTCCCGTGCGCAGTCGCTCCTTAGAAAGTACTTTAGCTGAAGCGGAAAGATTGATTAAGGCCGGATTTAGAGAAATCGTGCTCTTAGGGATTCATTTAGGGGCTTATGGTCGCGATCTGGGAGAAGGGGAAAATTTGGTTTATCTTTTAAAACACTTACTCCCGTTAACAGAGCAGGTACGTTGGCGTTTGGGTTCATTAGAACCTGTTGAAGTTAGTCCGGAGTTATTAGATTTAATGCTGGGATATCGGAATTTTTGTCCCCATCTTCATTTGCCATTACAAAGTGGACATGATAAAATCTTAAAGGCGATGAATAGACCTTATACGACGGAACAATATCTGGAGATTATTACGGATATTAGAAAAAAAATCCCCGATATTGCCCTAACCACCGATATAATGGTTGGTTTTCCAGGGGAAACTGACGAGCATTTTCAAGAGTATTTAAAGTTTGTGGAGAAAGTTGCTTTTAGTAGACTACATGTGTTTAAGTATTCGCCACGTCGGGGTACACCGGCTGCTAGCTTTAGCGGACAAATATCACCTGCGGTAAAAGAAGCCCGCAGCAGAAAAATGATTCGCTTAGGGGAAAAATTAGCCAAGTTGTATGCACAGAAATTTTTGGGTCAAACTTTAGATGTTCTCGTAGAAGAAAAGGTTGCTGAGCATACATGGGAGGGAAGCAGTGCCAATTATCTCAAAGTCAGATTTAACTCTGATGAGGCACCGCGTGGTCAGATTATCCCCATTTATTTAAAAAAAGTAGAGAAAAATTATTGTTTTGGAGACGTTTTCCAGTTACAATAATCACATCTATGCTTTGATAGGTATGGTGTTTGTGTTAGCTGTATATGAAGAGTAAGGGGGTGGCAAATAATGAGTGATTGTATTTTTTGCAAGATTATCAGTGGAGAGATTCCCAGTAAAAAGGTTTATGAGGATGATCGCGTCTTGGCTTTTCATGACATAAATCCTACTGCTCCTGTACATATTTTGGTGATACCTAAAGAGCATATAACAAGTTTGGCAGAGGTTAAGGATGAACAGTTGGAATTAATCGGGTATGTACATGGGGTTATTCGCAATATCGCCAAAGATTTGGGATTGGTTAATGGTTTTAGAGTAGTAAACAATTGCGGGTTAGATGGGGGACAAGAAGTTAAGCATCTGCATTTCCACTTATTGGGCGGAAAAAAGTTGACATGGCCCGCAGGTTAATTCTTGACCCTTTGGAACTGTTTTAGTATAATATTTAATATGTTGCTTTCGCTTATTAATTTAAATAGATTGGCATCAATAATTTACTTAAGTAGTAAGACGGTCGTAATGGAGGGAGGGATAACAAATGAGCGAAGTGAGAGTAGGTAAAAATGAATCTCTCGATAGTGCACTCCGCCGCTTCAAGCGTACCTGTCAGAAGGCTGGTGTTCTTGCCGAGGCTAGAAAACACGAACATTATGAAAAACCGAGTGTAAGGAGAAAAAAGAAGTCCGAAGCGGCTAGAAAAAGAAAATATAGATAAGAAAGTGCTTTTAATTGACATAAAAAACAGCCCGAAACATTTGGGCTGTTTTTTATAATGCATTTTTGTTTTAATAGTTATTATTGTACGCTAGTTGTTGACTCCTTGAACTTATTTTTTGTGAATATCTGCTAACTGCAGTACCTCTGGTTTTCATGAAATTTGCCAGTCCCGTAGGACCTCGATTATATGCAGTGAGAGCTTTGTGGTAATCCATATTGTACTCTTTCAATAATTTAGCCAAGTAGTATGTACCCAGTTGGATATTGTAATGATCATCAAAGAGTTTTTCTTCACTATATTCGAGTTTAAGTTCACGGGCCAACTCCTGGGCAGTACGCGGATTTATTTGACAAAGCCCCTTGGCGCCTACTTTACTGATTGCTTGAGAATCAAAATTACTTTCGACTCTGATTAATTCCAACATTATTGTAGGATTAAGATTGTATTTTTCACTTTCTGCAGTTACCATAGCTATGATCTCCGGTGTGGTTCTATATACCTTTGCGTATTTATTTATTTTTTGTACATAGTTATTTATTTTTTCTAATTCTTGATTTAATTGGGAAACTTCCTCCTTATATTTTATTAATTCTTTTTCTAGATAGGATTTTTCTTCATACAAGAAAGAGATTGTAAAGAAAGAACCTAATACCATACTTGTACAAAGAAAAACCTTTAGGAACACTTTTAACTTTTTAAAAAACACCAACATACCTCCAAATTTTTCTTACTAAAAAAGACGAATATTGTTTATTATAATGAAAATTAATCCAATTGGCAAGAGTAAAATAACGAAATCAACTTTACACAGAATTCAGGTGAAGACATATTGATAATATGGTAAGATATTGAGTGTAATATAAAAAAGAACAAAGGTGAATACTATGAAAAAAAAGTTGGTTTTATTTGGTTTATTAATTATTCTTTTCATAATTCTTTTTACTAATACTGTGTTTGCAGCACCCTCACCGCGAGTCTTTGTTATTCCGGTGGAATCAACTATTGATCTGGGCTTAGCAAGTTTTATCGATAGAAGTTATAAGGAAGCTGAGGCATTAGCAGTCGATTTAGTTCTTTTGGAGATAGATACTCCAGGAGGAAGAGTAGATGCGGCGCAGGAGATTAAAAAAACGATTACCAATAGTCCTCTTTCTACTGCAGCTTTGGTTAAAGGTGGGGCTATTTCTGCCGGTGCTTATATAACGCTGGCTTGCCCGAAAATAGCTATGGTTCCCGGTTCAACTATTGGCGATGCAGAACCTCGGATAGGTGATGAGAGAGCAGATGAAAAATTTGTTTCCTATTGGGCTTCCGAGATGGGTGCAACTGCCGAAAGAAATGGCAGAGACAGAACAATAGCTATGGCGATGGCGGATCGTGATCTGGAAATCCCCGGCTTAGTTGAAAAAGGCAAACTGTTGACCTTAACTTATCAGCAAGCTTTAGAATATAGATTTACTGATTATGTGGTGCAAGATCAGGCTGAATTCTTAGAAATCTTAAATCTGAGTGGGGCTGAAGTCCTTGAAGCTCAACTGTCTACTGCAGAAAAAATCACCAGAATAGTGACCAATCCTTATATATCTACACTTTTGTTAACATTAGGGATTGCAGGGATATTAATTGAAATTTTAACTGTTGGCTGGGGTATTGCCGGTTTTGTGGGGTTGGCCTCCTTAGCACTTTATTTTGGAGGACATATTTTAGCGGGTTTTACCGGTTGGGAAGCAATCTTACTTTTCCTATTAGGGTTGATTTTATTATGTGTGGAGATATTTATGCCGGGCTTTGGCATCTTTGGCTTCGGTGGAATTGCCAGTATCTCCTTAAGTATTATTCTTTCCGCTCCTAGTTGGGAAGCAGGGATAATTTCTTTGGTTTTAGCCAT
This sequence comes from Clostridiales bacterium DTU073, assembly GCA_001512665.1. GTDB lineage: Bacteria > Bacillota > Peptococcia > DRI-13 > DTU073 > DTU073. Next base: position 39,075 of record LFSF01000049.1, on the reverse strand, counting down.
TCTAGGAACAATTATTTTAATAATACTCAGTTTGAAATTGTTGACAAAGAGAAAATTTTGGGACCGCTTAGTTTTAGGAACAAAGTATAAAAAGGAGGAGGGATATATTCCCCAGGGAGAAGATTTAAGTATTCATCTGGGCAAAAGAGGAGAGGCTATCACCATTTTAAGACCGGCCGGAACCGTTATGCTTGATGATGGGACCAGACTAGATGTGGTAACTGATGGGAGCTTTATTCAAAAAGGGGAAAGAATTGAAATAATTAAGGTTGAAGGTATCAGGCTGATTGTTCGGGCAATCAAAGAAGACTAGTAATTAAAATATATTAAGGGGGAGTTTTTAGATGGGTTCAATAGCAATATTGATGATGTTTGCTTTAGCTATAATTTTACTGTCAGTGCTTTTTAGTTTTATTCCGGTAGGCTTGTGGATTTCTGCTTTGGCGGCAGGAGTAAGGATTGGAATTTTTACGCTTGTGGGAATGCGTTTTAGAAGGGTACCGCCTGCTTTAATTGTGAACAGCTTGATTAAAGCTGATAAAGCAGGGATAGCTGTAAGTACCAATCAGCTGGAAGCTCACTACCTGGCGGGAGGTAATGTTGATCGGGTGGTAAATGCTTTAATTGCTGCAGAAAGGGCCAATATTCCTTTAAAGTTTGAGCGTGCTGCGGCGATTGATTTGGCAGGACGTAATGTTTTGGAAGCTGTCCAAATGAGTGTTAATCCCCGCGTAATTGAGACTCCGGTTGTTTCGGCTATGGCGAAAAACGGAATCGAAGTTAAGGCTAAGGCTAGGGTTACTGTGAGAGCGAATATTGATCGTTTAGTGGGTGGCGCCGGTGAGGAAACGATTATTGCCCGTGTTGGGGAAGGTATTGTTACAACAGTTGGTAGTTCAGAATCACATAAAGATGTTTTAGAAAATCCTGATTTAATATCCCGTACTGTTCTTAATAAAGGTTTAGATGCGGGAACTGCTTTTGAAATCCTTTCCATAGATATTGCGGATGTAGATGTGGGAAGAAATATTGGTGCGGAGTTACAGACTGATCAGGCTGAAGCAGATAAACGTATTGCTCAAGCCAAAGCAGAAGAGCGTCGTGCGCTTGCTGTAGCCAGAGAACAGGAAATGGTTGCTTCAGTTCAAGAAATGCGGGCAAAAGTTGTTGAGGCGGAAGCAGAAGTTCCCAAAGCTATGGCTCAGGCTCTTCGTGAAGGCAAATTAGGTGTAATGGATTATTATCACTTGCAAAACATCTTGGCAGATACGACCATGAGAGATTCTATTGCTAAACAAACATTACCAAATTCTAGTGAATCTGAGAAAAAATAATTTAGGCAGCGGTAATTATACTTACAGAAAAGGAAGGGGGGAGGCCCCTTGGATTTTATAGGTTTATTAATTTTTCTTTATATTGTTTATCGTTCGGCAAAAGATAAACAGCGAGGCAAGGAAAGAACTTCTCCGCGGAGAAGAGTAGCACGGAAGATGGAGCAACCGGCTGGTATGCCGTATCTACAGGAAGAGCAGAGCCCTTCGCTGGAGAAGAGAAAAGGGGACACAGAACTTGAAAGCTTAGAGGAAATTCTGGGGAAGTTTTTAGGGGTTGAAGAATTTCTTGCGGAAGAACGCTCCAGCAAACAGGAACTACGCAGTGAACCAACAGAGCAAGTAACACGAGTTGAACAAACAGATCGAGTTAAACAAGTTAAACCTGTAGTTCCCATTAGACGAGCTAAAAAAATAGACCGTAAATCTTATACTAAATCTAATCCTGTTGCGGTGAACAGAGAGCCTCAAATTGCTAATGCGAAAGGGTCAATGTTCACAGGAGTAGATTTAAAACAGGCTGTTATTTGGAGTGAGATTTTACAGAAACCGAAGGCTTTACGGCGCAGAAATATGCCGTATACCTTTTAACGTTTTGTGCTCAATACAGGAACAGACTAAACTTGGTTCGGGATAAAGCAGAACACTCGATGTATACGTTGGGGACATTCCGCGACAAGGTCGACTTGTAAACAAGCGGTGTGTCCCCTGACCTCTTTATTGCGAGTGTTGAAACTAACATCCTGTTAGTTTCTCTGCTTTATCACCTCCCCATCGTAAAGTCTGTTCAGCTGTATCTCGCAATCAAACGGGTTTTTTGTTCTGTTTTTGGGAATGTGGGCATAAATTATTAGGTAAGTGAGGGGATATAGATGGAAAAAATAACCCATTTTTTAGAGCTGCCCAAAGAAATTATCTATAATTTACCTAAAGTCACGCTCATTGGTAATTTGCAGTTGGTGATTGAGAATCATCGAGGTATTATTGAATACACTACCGGGAAAATCAGAGTTTCGGTAAATACTGGAGAAATTGAAATTACCGGCAAGGATTTGGAAATTTGTAATATAACTACAGATGAAATATGCCTGGATGGAGATATTTCCGGACTAATGTATCACCGTTAGGAGGTATATTATGAAATGGACTTCTGGTATATCAGGGTATGTGGAAATATCTTTATGGGGAACAAATCCGGAACGGGTTATAAATATGGCTTTAAGCAGAGGCATTTCTATTTGGGACATTCGTCTAGCTGAGGATAAGCACTATCAATTAAAGGTTAGTTTAGGTGGTTATAAGGCTTTACGTTTATTAGTAAGAAGTTCGTCTTGTAAAGTGAAAATTATTAAGAAAAAGGGGATGCCTTTTTTCTTAATGCGAGCTAAAAGAAGAAAAGTATTAGTTCTGGGTACTTTCTTTTTTTGTTTGGCTTTATATCTGTTAAGTTCTTTTGTTTGGATTATCGAGGTAAAAGGTAATGAGCTGGTTTCTACAGAGCTTATTTTGGCTAAAGCGGAAGAATACGGTTTGAAAAAAGGGGTACATTTAGCTAGTTTTGAGAAAAACAAGATTGCCGAAAAGCTGCTTTCTGAATTTACACAGCTTGCTTGGGTTGGCATTGAGGTACAAGGAACAAAAATTGTGATCGAAGTAGCGGAAAAGACCTTTCCCTCTACAGATGAAGAAAACATGCCCGGTAATTTAATTGCGCGGGAAGATGGGATAATAGAAGAATTACTAGTGTTAAAAGGTAGTCCGCAAGTACAGGAAGGGGATCGGGTCAAAAAAGGGCAGGTGTTGATTTTAGGATTGGTCTATCCTGAAATAATTATTTCTGAAACAGGTGAACTTTGTCCTAGCGGAGAACCGCAGATTGTGAGAGCAAAAGGAGTTGTGCGCGCCCGGGTTAGACGGAGTAATGTGGAAAAATGTGCACTTCGGGAAAAATTGATTTGGGATACAGGTATAGAAAAAAGTGTAGTTGTATTAAAATTTAGAGATAAGGAAATCTATTTAAAAGGAACAAAAGAAATCCCGTTCAGTAATTACCGCATGGTTCGACAGGCAAAGCCGCTTTTTGTGTATAAGGGCAGGAATCTATTAGGACCTGTCGAATTAATAAGTGTTGTTTATAAAGAGCAAATTTGTGAGATTAGGGATTGGGGTATAGAAGGTGCTTATCAGGAGGCAGCCAGAAGAACTCAAGATTTTTTGTGGTCGCAACTGCCTGCTGATTATAAGATAATTTCTCAGAGTTTTGAGCCTGTAACTGTTAAGGAAAAAGGGGTAGTAGCGGTGAGGTATGTCCTGGAAACAATCGAAGATATAGGCATATATCAGCAATATGCACAGTAAGGGCACAAAATAAATAAACAATAATAAAAATAAGGTGATATAATAATAAGTTGAACAGGAGTAGCAAATGTGACATTGTTAAGGTATATTATTTGTTAAACCTATTGGGAGGTCGAGAGTTTGTCAGCCATTAAAGAACGGCATTTTAGTTTAAGCAATCAGGAAGCAGCAGTATTATATGGCTTACAGGATGAAAACTTAAAGTTTTTGGAAAGTCATTTAGGAGCGAAAATAGTTGCCCGTGGTGGTAATATACAAATTTCCGGAAGTGAAGAAGATGTAGAGCTGGTTAGTGAGGTCTTTAATCAATTAATTAAGTTAATTAGAGCAGGTAATAATATTTCTATTCCAGATCTAAATTACTGTATTCAGGTTGTTACGGCAGGAAAAGGCGGTCGTCTTACGGAAGCCTTGAATCAGGTTATTCAAGTTACGGCTAGGGGTAAACAAATTAAACCGAAAACGATTGGTCAATATCAATATGTACAAGCTATTAAAGCAAATGATGTTACTTTCGGGATCGGACCGGCCGGTACGGGAAAAACTTATTTGGCAGTTGTGATGGCTGTATCCGCCTTGAAAAATAAGGAAGTAAATAGAATCGTTTTAACACGTCCCGCTGTAGAAGCCGGAGAGAAACTTGGTTTTTTGCCGGGAGATTTACAAGAAAAAGTAAATCCTTATTTAAGACCTTTATATGACGGATTATATGATGTATTAGGTATTGACACCGCTCGTCGGTATATGGAGAAATCTATTATTGAAGTAGCTCCTCTTGCTTATATGAGGGGTAGGACCTTAGACGATTCGTTTATTATCCTGGATGAAGCTCAGAATACTACACCAGAGCAAATGAAGATGTTTTTGACACGAATTGGCTTTGGTTCGAAAGCTGTGGTCACAGGAGACGTAACTCAGGTTGATTTACCTAAAGAAGCTAATTCCGGTTTGGTAGAAGTGCAGCAAATATTAAAAGGTATAGAAAAGATAAGTTTTCAATACTTGACTCAAGCAGATGTAGTTAGGCATCCTGTAGTACAGAAGATAGTTTTAGCTTATGAAAAATTTCAGCAAAAGAAGAAGAAAACGGGAACGGAATTGGTTAATTAAAGGAGGAGATTGTTATCGCTACCTCAAAATCAAAGGTTCCATTTTTAAAAGAAACTACTGCTTGGAATAATAGTAGAATTAAAAAAATAGGCTGGTTTACATTATTTTTTTTGGGAATACTTTGTATATTTGCGCTCCATTTTCTTCCTGATGATTTACCTGTAAAAGAGGGACAGGTTTCTCCTACTACGATTAAAGCTCCGCAGACTATAACTTTTGAAGATACGAAAAAAACTGCTGAACGCAGGAAACAAGCTGAAGAAAGAATTGAGGAAGTTTACGTTTTGGACAGCGGTATTCTGGCCAGTATGGATCAAGATTTAAAAAACTGTTTTGATGAATTGATTTCCTTTTTGAATAGTACTGAATTTAGTAATATAGAAAAAATGCAGACTCTTCAGGAAGAATACAACCTTCAGGAAGGGACTGTACGGGCGTTAGTTTCCTTGGATAGTGATACTCTGAATTCTTTGTATTTAGAAGCGGCCAGTCTTTTAAAGACACATTGGGCAACAGGGGTAAGAGATTTTGAAGTTAAGGAAAAGAAGGAAAAGCTATACACACAGATTGATTTATTAAATATTACTGTTCCTTATAAAAATCTCTTAAAAGCCGTATTTAATAAAATCGAATTTGAGGCAAATTATCGTAAGGATGAAGCCGCAACTCTTAGAGCCAAACAAGAAGCATCCCAAAACGAAGGAGTCGTTATGGTAACGGTGCGGAAGGGTCAGAAGATTGTGGGAGAAGGAGAAGTTGTTACTGCAGAACACATGGAAGTATTGCAGGCACTAGGTTTTAAAAGGACAGTTGCCCCTTACCTTACTTTATTAGGAGTTGCTATTTTTACGTTGTTCTCTTTCGTTTTAACCAATTTTTATGTCAAACAGTATCGTAAGGATTTATATCACAAGCAGATAAATTTAGTGCTGCTAGGTTTACTTGTTTTTCTCGTTTTACTTTTGGCGAAAGTAATTTCCGCAATTAATATAAGCTCTAACCCGGAAATTGCCAAGATGATAGGTTATTTAATTCCTGTGGCGACAGGTTCCATGCTGATTGCCATACTTCTGGATACGACATTGGCGATTTTTGCCACAATTCTTTTGAGCTTTTTTATCGGAATATTGACAGGAAATCAGTTACCTTTTGTTATTAATGCCTTTATTGGTGGGTTAGTTGGTATTTATACGGTAGGGAAATTCCATCAGCGCTTTGATTGGGTGAAAGCCGGGGTTTTTATTGCTATTGCTAATTTACTCTGTATTCTTTCTTTAGGTTTAATGAACAATGAGCAATGGCCGGAATTGCTAGTGGGCAGTTCTTTTGGCATAATCAACGGGATTTTCTCTTCAATTTTAGCTTATGGCAGTTTGCCGTTTTTAGAGTCCGGCTTCAAAATAACTACCAATGCTCGGCTTTTAGAACTTTCCAATCCTAACCAACCACTTTTAAAGAGACTTTTAATTGAAGCTCCGGGAACATATCACCACAGTATTTTAGTGGGTAATCTTGGGGAAGCTGCGGCTGATCTTGTTGGGGCAGATTCTTTGTTGGTTCGGGTTGGAGCATATTATCATGATATTGGTAAATTAAAAAGACCTTATTTTTTCATCGAAAACCAAATGGGTGGAGATAACCCCCATGAAAAACTGTCTCCTCCTTTGAGCATTTTGATTATCACTTCACATCCTAAGGATGGTTTGGAAATAGCTCGTCAGCATAATCTTCCTCCTGTTGTTATGGACTTAATAGCTCAGCATCACGGTACAGGTTTGGTTGCTTATTTTTATCATAAAGCGTTAGAAATGGGGAACTCTGATAACGTGAAGGAAGAAGATTATCGTTATAATGCTCCTAAGCCTCAAACTAAAGAAGCTGCTATTATTATGCTGGCTGATAGTGTTGAAGCGGCTGTACGTTCGATGCCTGTACCCAGTAGCGGTAAAATCGAAGGACTTGTACGAAAGATTATTAAGGAACGTTTGCAGGATGGACAATTAGAAGAATCACCACTTACTTTTAAGGATTTGGATTTAATCGCTAATGCTTTTACCCGCATTTTAAATGGTATCTTTCATAATCGTATTGAATATCCGGATAGTGTTTTAGAGGCGATGAAGGGAGGAGCTTTAAGCAATGAGGATAGTTTGGGGAAATCAACAGAAAATAATAACGATCACTCCTCAACATCAGGAAGTGCTTAATCTTGTTGGTCGGGAAATCGAACGTCGCTTTGATTTGGGAGAAGAAACAGAAGTAAGTATTACTTTTGTTGATGATCAAATGATTAAAGATTTAAATAGAGATTATCGGGGTATAGATCAGGCTACAGATGTGTTATCATTTGCATTTGATGAAGAAGTTGAGGGAGCGAAGACAACTCCCTCTGATTGTTGTCAGATTCATTTATTAGGGGAGATTGTTTTTTCTTTGGAAAGAGTTGAGAAGCAGGCCGAGGAGTACGGGCATAGTTTTGTTCGAGAACTGGCTTTTTTAACCGTACATGGCATGCTTCATCTTTTAGGTTATGATCATCAAGAGGAACTGGAAACTCAAGAAATGAGAAAAATGGAAAAGGAAATTATGAACTCATTATCTAGTGCCATTAGTATTTAGGAGGGAAATTTTTGTCGCAAGCACAGGTTTTTCAATTAATTTTTCTTATTGTTTTATTATGTTTGTCTGCCTTTTTCTCGGCATCGGAAGCTGCTATTTTTTCCGCAAATAAGGTGAAAATACGGCATCTAGCTGAAGAAGGAAATAAACGGGCTATCTTGTTGAGACGTTTGTTAGAACAGCCGGGCAGACCTATTTCTACAATTCTCATTGGTAATAATGTTGTAAATATCGGTTCTACTGCGTTAGCTACCAGTTTAGCCATTACTTTTTTTGGAAGCTCCGGAGCAGGAATTGCTACGGCTGTAATGTCTGTTTTAATCTTAATTTTTGGGGAAATTACCCCTAAGACTTTAGTCGCCAGACGACCTGAGGATTTTTCTTTACGTACAAGTGGTTTTATCGATAAACTAGGTAAAGTTTTATCACCGCTAATTTACGTTTTAAATGCCTTTACGAATATGCTGGTTAAATTAGTAGATGGATCGGTTAAGGAGAAGCAGTTTATCACCGAAGAAGAATTGAGAATGTTGGTTAACGTAGGAGAAGAAGAAGGATTTATTGACGAAGATGAGCGAGAGATGATTGATAGTATTTTCGAATTCGATGATACTCTTGTTCGTGAAGTCATGGTTCCCAGGATTGATATTCATGCGTTAGAGGTAGAAGATACTTTAGAGAATGCTATTAAATTAATCATGCAAGTTGGACATTCTCGAATTCCCGTATATGAACAAACAGTTGATAATATTATTGGTGTAATCTATGCTAAAGACTTGTTGAAAATCTTTTTTGAACCGGCAAGAGAAAAAATTACCTTAAAGGAATTAATGCGACCGGCATATTATGTTCCCGAAAGTAAAAAGGTACGTGATTTATTTGCGGAATTACGTAAGGAACAAGTACATATGGCGATCATTCTAGATGAATACGGTGGAACAGCGGGAATCGCTACGATTGAAGACCTTATTGAAGAAATAGTTGGTGAAATCCAGGATGAATATGATCGTGAAGAACAGGCGATAAAAAAGATGGAAGATGGTTCATTTCTTGTTGATGCCCGCACCTCTATTTCCGAAATTAATGAGGAAATTAAGATCGATTTATCTGATGATGAATATGATACTATCAGCGGTGTTGTTTTTCATCATTTAGGAAGATTGCCTAATGAAGGAGAGGAATTATATATAGGAAATCTTCAGGTTAAAGTAGAAAAAATTATGGGTAGAAGAATAGAAAAACTGCGTTTAAGAAAAGTGGAGTAGAGTTGAGTGATAGAGGGGTAAAAAATGAAAAAGAAATATGTTATCTGGAGCCTGTTAGCTTTTTTTCTAAGTGTGTTGCTGGGGTCTGTAACATTTAATATTGCTCATCCATATTTTAGAGGTGAAAAAACGCTACATAATAAAGAAACAGAAGATAATCCGAATATTATAGAAGGAGATCAAGAATACCCCTTTGCCGGATGGAAGGACAAACCTCGGCAAAGGGCACTTGTCGTAGTTATTGATAATTCAGTGAAAGCACGACCTCAAGCTGGACTGGAAAGAGCAGATGTTGTTGTTGAATTTCCTGTAGAAGGTGGATTGACCCGCTTTGTCGCTGTAATTAATATCGATGATATGGATTTGATTGGACCTATCCGTAGTGCGAGACCTTATATCGTTGATTTGGCCAAGGAGTATAAGGGAATTTTAATTCATGCGGGGGGTTCGGAGGACGCTTTAAAAATCTTAGAAGAAGGAACACTGGAACATTTTGATGAAATAAACGGTGGAGTGCAAGTAGCTTCATCTTTTTGGCGAATTCCCGATCGGGAAAAACCGCATAATCTTTTTACAAGCTCTGATGTTTTACGTCATACTATTAAAAAGTTAAAATTAAATTTTGCTACTTTATCTCCGCAGAGACCATTGCTTTCTTGGGAAGAAGAAATTCAGGGGAATAAAGTGGAGAATATCAATATTTATTATGCTCATAAGAGTAGTGCGGTTAGCTTTTCTTATCATGAGGAGCAAGGGGTTTTTTATCGTTATATAGAAGACAATCAGCCTCATTTGACTTATTTGGGAGAGCATTTAAAGGTTGCTAATGTGATTATTCAAATTGTTCCGTTTCGTTACACTGACGGTGATGGACATTTGCAGTTAATTATGCATGGTGAGGGTGAAGCACTAATATTTCGTAAGGGGACGGTTATTGAGGGCCGCTGGAAGAAAACTCCGGGTGGATTTACAGAGTTTATTGATAAACAAGGTAAGATAGTTCCTCTGTTGGAAGGACCTACTTGGATTGCTGTTGTTCCTCGCGGTTTGCGGATAGATTATTGAGGTGATGAAAATGGGAAATCCAAATTTCCAAGAAGCAAATAGAAAGTTTTTTCAGGAGTTGTATGCTGCTGCCAAACAAGTAAGGGAATATGCCTATGCTCCCTATTCGCATTTTTCGGTAGGTGCTGCAATATTAAGTAGTGAGGGAGAAATTTTTACCGGTTGTAATGTGGAAAACGCTTCCTATGGCTTATCTGTTTGCGCGGAAAGGGTAGCGGTATTTAAAGCAGTTTCTCAAGGCTGTTCTTCGTTTCGGGCTTTGGTTCTCGTAACTGATGGTGAGACACCTGCTTCTCCTTGCGGAGCATGTCGTCAGGTTTTGGCTGAATTTTCTCCGGAATTAGAAGTGTTTATGTGTAATCTAAAGGGAAAGATAGTGCATACTACTGTTGAAAAATTATTACCTTATACTTTTCGATTCAAAAAGGCCGGGGAGGAATATGTTAAATGAAGGAAGGCTTTAAATCAGGCTTTGTTGCTTTGGTGGGTCGACCAAATGCGGGTAAATCCACGCTTTTAAATAAAATCATAGGTCAAAAAGTAGCTATTATTTCTGACAAACCCCAGACGACAAGAAATAAAATAGCCGGGGTTTTAACGGAAACTAATTTTCAAGTCATTTTTTTAGATACTCCCGGGATTCATAAACCGCTAGATCAATTAGGAAAAGTTATGGTTAGCACATCTATGAATACTTTGCATGAAGTAGATATTATTTATTATGTAATTGATGCCACCGTGCCATTTGGGGGTGGGGAGTCTTATCTTATCGAAAAGCTACAAAAAGTGGACACTCCTATTTTTTTACTCTTAAATAAAATAGATAGAATAAAAAAACCTGACCTGTTACCTTTGATTGATTTTTATCATCAGAAAGGTAAATGGACAGGAATAGTCCCTATATCTGCTCTTACAGGGGAAAATTTAGACTCTTTACTCAAAGCGACAGCAGACTTATTGCCGGAGGGACCAATGTATTATCCTCCGGATGCTCTTACTGATCAACCGGAAAGAATTCTTATAGCGGAATTAATTAGGGAAAAGATCCTTTTATCTACAAGGGAGGAGATCCCTCATTCTGTTGCTGTAGTTGTTGATTTAATGGAACCAAGGTCTGAGAAGCTTCTCTATGTAGGTGCCACCATTTATGTGGAACGGGCTTCGCAAAAGACCATTATTATCGGGAAAAAAGGAGAAATGCTGAAAACGATTGGTTCGTTAGCTCGTAAGGAGATAGAAGGTCTTTTGGGAACACAAGTCTTTTTGGAGTTATGGGTAAAGGTAAAAGAAAATTGGCGTAATAGCATGAAAAGCATTCGTGTTTTAGGGTATCAGCATTCTGATTAAGGTTACGATGAGGAGGCTTTGTTTTGTTCAGTTTAAAAGAGCTTATCCAAAGTATTGATCATACCCTATTAAAGCCTGATGCAACACAAAAAGATTTTTTTCATCTGTGCTGTGAAGCTAAGGAATTAGGGCTTAAGGCAGTTTGTGTTTTGCCTTATGTTGTACCATTTTGTGTGCAACAATTACAAGCGTCTTCGGTTGTTGTGGCTACAGTAGTAGGTTTTCCATTGGGAGCTAATAGTTGGGGGATTAAAGCTCTGGAAGCACAAAGAGCATTTACGGATGGCGCAGCTGAGGTAGATATGGTTTTGAATATTGGCGCTTTAAAAGACAGACGTATTTCCGATGTTTTTACCGAGATAGAGGAGGTTGTTAAGGTAGCCCATACATTTTCCGGTAAGGTTGTCAAAGTGATTATTGAAACAGCTTTGCTAACTGCAGAGGAAAAGAGAATAGCTTGTGAATTGGCGGTGAAAGCAGGAGCAGATTTTGTAAAAACTTCTACCGGGTTTAATTGTGGAGGAGCAACAGTTGATGATGTCAGGTTAATGGTCGAAACGGTAGGCGAGAAAGCTAAAGTGAAAGCTGCGGGAGGAATCAGGACTTGGGCTCAGGCGGAAAAACTGTTATTGGCAGGAGCCAGCCGACTTGGTACAAGCAGCGGTAAAAATATTGTTACTCAGTATTTAGAACAATATCAGAAGGATAAAAACTGAAGACGTAGCAGGGGGACGGTGGTGGCAGGTGAAACGTCCCCCTGCCACCATCGTCCCCTCCCTGCCACCCTTCGACAAGAACAAAGAGTCGATAAAAAAATTTTTACGGCTCTTTGTTTTCTTTTTCCGGATTAGGTATAATTAAAAGTGTCAATCCAGAGTCGCTATATTTTTGGTAATAAAAAGCTAGTATATAGATGCAAGTAAGCGTGTAAGTTTAAATTTACAAATAAAATCTCAGGAGGTAAGGATACATGGTTCAACTAAAGAACAAAGTTTTCTGGGATTATTTTTTGGCAACAGGTAACATTGGCGCTTATCTTATTTTTTGTGAATTAAAACAAAAGAAGTATAAATTTTTGAGAAGGAAGATAAATTCTTAAGAATAAGAGGAGAACGGAATTTGTGAATTGAGGGGATAGATCTTGAGCCTGTATAAAACAAAGGCTTTGGTTTTACGTAGTAGAAAATATCGAGAGGCAGATTGTCTGCTTACTTTGCTAACACAGAAAAAAGGAAAAATAAGTGCTATTGCTAAAGGAGTTAGAAAAGCCAAGAGCCGACTTCGGGGAGGGGTGCAGTTATTTACCCATAATGAAATGCTTTTGTCTGAGGGGCGCAACTTAGATGTTGTAACACAGAGTGAGTGTTTAGAAGCTTTTACGACGGTAGGAAATGATATGGAGGCAATGGCGGCAGCATGCTATTGGTGTGAATTATTGGATTCGTTTATTCCTATGGAGCAAAATGATGCCGAATTATATACTCTGGCCTTAGCGGGATTTCATCTTTTGGCGTTAGAACATCATGAATTAATTATCAGGGCACTGGAAATAAAGCTTCTTTCTCTTTTAGGATTTATGCCTAATATGGATTGTTGCGTTTCCTGTGGAAGGTCTTTGTTGGAAGAACAGAAAGTCTTCTTTTCAGTGGGAGGAGGAGGTGTCGTATGTTCTTGTTGTAAGAAAGAGGACACTGTGTTTTTTACCCCGGAGACCTTAAAGGTTTGGCGGCAAATTCAAAGAATGAATTTAAGTATGCTAAAAAGATTGAAAGTAAGTAGAGAAGGATTAAAGATATTGGATGATGTGTTAGAAAGGTTCATTATTTATCAGTTAGATTATCCTCTTAAGTCACGTCGTGTTTTAAAAGAAATATGGGCGAATAATACTTTTTTCAATAAAAACAGGGTAGAATAAACATTATAACAACCATTTATAGGGAGGTTTTAATATGGACGAATTAGAAAAAATAGATATTATCAGAGAAAGGTTAGGTGTTACCTATAAAGAGGCTCAAGAGGCCTTACAAGCAGCAGACGGTGATGTTGTGCAAGCTCTGATTAATCTGGAGGGGCCTAATAAAAAATGGGATGATAAACTTGAGGAAAAGGGTCAGAAATTAATAGATTACATTAAAGATATTATAAAAAAAGGCAATGTAACAAAAGTAAGAATAAAAAAGAAAGATAAGGTAGTGTGGGAAATATCGGCTACGATTGGAGCTCTTGGTGTTGGTGGGATTTTACTTAGCCCGATTCTTACCGTAATTGGGGTTGTTGGAACCATTGCGGCTTTTGTTAATGATTACACCTTGGAAATTGTACGTCCGAATGGCAATGTCGAACACCATGATTTGAAATTTTTGGAGGAAGAAAATAGTAACGAACAGGATAATTAGCTCATAGTATATTTAAGGTAAGGCAAGAAAGTGGGTATTGACAATTTTTTCACAGCTGTTATACTAGGTATTAATATTTATAGCAAATGATGCAGTCAAGAGGGATAGGTAATCTTCTTGATGAAGAGCAGACCATTACAAGATAAGATAAAAAACTATACTTTTTGTAAAGTAGAAAGTTGGTTTATAGATCTTGTGATGAAGTCGGGCATTAACGCAGCAGGGAAAACCTGTGGGACTTCTGTTAAGTTCCATAGGTTTTTTTATACTTAATAATATCCTGTTGTTTTTTGGAGGAGCTTTTTATGTTTCAAAAAATTAATGAGTACATCTTAAAAAAGATGATTCCGGCGTGGGAAAATACCGGCGATCAACATGTACGTGCTGCTTATGGTTATTTGGAAGGTTGGCTTAGTATTGTTCTTAATATGGTAATGGCAGTTGTGAAAATAATTTGCGCTTTGTGGATAAATAGTATTTCTTTACTTGCCGATGCCTTTCATACTTTTTCTGATGTCCTAACCTCTATAGCTATTATTCTTGGTTTTAAAATCTCGGAAAAGCCGCAGGATGAAGAGCACCCTTTTGGACATGGTCGGGCAGAATATGTCACCACATTTATTGTCTCGGCAGTCCTTATTTTGGCTGGGGCGGAGTTTTTAAAGCAATCCATAGGGAAGTTACTTAATCCTGAACCGGTAGATTACAAATTTACCGTTTTTGTTGTCTTGATCTTTTCAGCGATTATCAAGGAGTGGCTCTTTGATTTTGCCCGATTTTTGGGATTAAGAATTAATTCTCAGTCTCTAATAGCTGATGGCTGGCATCATCGTAGTGATGCTATAGCTTCTTTGTTACTGGCAGTAGCATTATTTATGACTCAATTTGGCTTCTATGTCATAGATGCGGTATTAGGGATAATAGTTTCTTTCCTTATTATATATACGGGGTTGGAGTTAATTAGGGATTGCAGCAGTGAAATCATTGGTAAAGCTCCTACAAAAGAATTTATTCAGGAAGTAAAGGAGATTGTTTTAAATGTTGATGGTGTAAAAAATATCCATGATATCCAGGTACATCAATATGGACAAAAGAAATATGTTAATGTGCATATAGAAGTTGAACCGGAGTTAAGTGTAAGGCAGTCACATTACATTGCGGATTTTGTAGAGAAAATATTGAATAAGCAATTAAAGGTGAATTCTTTAGTGCATACAGACCCGTATCAGGAGAGTTGACAAAGAGCTTTTGCTTTGATAAATTAATGTTAAAAGTTAATTAAATATGGTGATGAAGGGAAGAGTACTTACGTTAACAACTATAGCGAGCCGGGGAGGGTGAAAGCCTGGTGTGTGAAGTAGGGAAAAGGCGCCCTGAACCAAGTAAAGGCATACAAAGAGGGTCTGTTTTTGACCAAGCAGGGTGGAACCGCGGGAATAACCTCTCGTCCCTACAGCTTTTAGGCTGCTGGGAGAGAGGTTTTTTATATTTTAATTTTATTTATGGTATATAAAGTAGGAGTGTGATTTAAATGAATTTCCAAGAAATAATCTTAGCTTTGAATAAGTTTTGGGGAGAGCAAGGTTGTATTATTCAACAACCTTATGATTTGGAAAAAGGTGCAGGGACAATGAATCCGGCCACTTTTTTAAGGGCATTGGGACCTGAGCCGTGGAATGTGGCTTATGTCGAGCCCTCCCGTCGTCCCACAGACGGACGTTATGGGGAGAATCCTAATCGTCTGCAGCACTATTATCAGTATCAGGTTATTTTAAAACCTTCTCCGGATAATGTGCAGGAATTGTATTTAGATAGTCTGAAAGAATTGGGTATTAATCTGCTAGAACATGACTTGCGTTTTGTGGAGGACAATTGGGAATCTCCAACATTAGGTGCTTGGGGGTTAGGCTGGGAAGTTTGGTTAGATGGTATGGAGGTAACACAGTTTACTTATTTTCAACAGTGTGGAGGAATTGACTGTCATCCTGTATGTGCAGAATTAACTTATGGCTTGGAACGTATCGCCATGTTTATTCAAGGGAAAGAAAATGTTTATGACATTGAATGGGTTAAGGGGATAACTTATGGAGATATTCATCATCAGACAGAAGTAGATTATTCCCATTATAATTTTGAAGTTGCAGATACGGATTTGTTATTTAAACTTTTTGATGCTTATGAACAGGAAGCATTGCGCTTAGTAGAAAAGAAACTGGTACAACCTGCTTATGATTATGTTTTAAAGTGTTCCCATACTTTTAATCTTCTTGATGCCCGTGGTGCAATTAGTGTTACGGAAAGGACCAGTTTTATTGCCAGAGTGAGAAATATGGCGCGGTTATGTGCTCAAGCCTATGTTGAGCAACGGGAATCTTTAGGGTATCCCTTAATAAAGGGAAAGGAACAGGGGGTATAATTGATGGCAGATTATTTATTAGAAATCGGGACTGAAGAAATCCCGGCAAAATTTATGACCGGGGCTTTAGCGCAATTAAAAGAATTAGCGGTAAATAAGTTACAAAAACAAAGGATAAAATTTGATAGTATTCGTACAATGGGAACGCCCCGTCGTTTGGCGCTTATAGTTGAGGGTATGGCTGATAAGGAAGAAGATTTGCGTCTTGAGGTACGTGGACCGGCGAAAAAAGCGGCTTTTGATTCTTTAGGTCAACCGACTAAGGCTGCTTTAGGTTTTGCCCGCTCTCAAGGTGTTTCTGTAGAAGATTTAGTGGTGAGAGATTCAGAGAATGGCGAATATGTCTATGCCTTGAAAGAGACAAAAGGTAGACCAACTGCGGAAGTTCTTGCGGAAATTGTACCTCAGCTGATTAAAGAAATTAATTTTCCCAAACCTATGCGTTGGGGTGCACATGAAATGCGTTTTGCCCGTCCTATTCGTTGGTTGGTTTCCCTTCTGGATGAACAGATAATTCCTATAGAAATGGTGGGGCTACATGCTGACAGAATTACCAGAGGACATCGCTTTTTAGGTGAACAACAAATTGTGATCGAGCATCCGCTTACTTATGAGGCACAATTAAAGGATAATTATGTCTTGGTAGACCAAGACGTCAGAAAAGCAGAGTGCTGGCGGCAGATTCAGGCTGAAGCCGATAAAATTCAAGGCAAGTTACAAGAAGACGAGAAATTGTTAGAGGAAGTAGTTTTTTTACTTGAATGGCCTACAGCTTTAGTTGGTAGTTTTTCTGCCGAATATTTGAGTTTGCCCGAGGAAGTTATTATAACTCCTATGCGGGAGCATCAACGCTATTTCCCTGTGCGCAATCAGGAGGGCAATCTTCTAAATCGTTTTATCACTGTGCGTAATGGAAATTCTGAATATCTGGATCTTGTGCGCGCAGGAAATGAGAAGGTGTTAAAAGCTAGATTAGCAGATGCACGCTTTTTCTGGGAAGAGGATTTAAAAACTAAGTTGGAAGATTATTTGCCGCGTCTCGAGAAGATTGTTTTTCAAGAAAGCTTAGGTACGGTTGCGCAAAAAACGGAGCGGGTCGTGAATATAGTTTCTCGGCTTGCTGAAAAGTTACAGCTGGATTGTACTCTTACCCAAAAAGCTTGTCGTGCTGCTCAGTTAGCTAAAGCTGATTTGGTGACAAATATGGTGGGTGAATTCCCGGAACTTCAAGGAATTATGGGGCGTTATTATGCTCTTGAATCAGGAGAAGACCAAGCGGTAGCACAGGCGATTTTAGAACATTATCAGCCTCGTTATGCCGGAGATGATCTACCGGCAAGTTTAGAGGGAGCGCTAGTAAGTATCGCGGATAAAATGGATACTTTAGTCGGATGTTTTGCTATTGGCATAGAACCTACCGGATCGCAAGATCCCTACGCTTTGAGGCGTCAGGCCTTAGGGGTCTGTCTGATTATTTTAGAGCATCAGTTTGAATTAAATCTTAACGAATTGACAGAAATAGCTTTAGCTAATTATCAAGGAATTGTTCCTTCAGCAAACCTTGGACAAGAAACAGTTGATAAAATTAGAGATTTTTTCCAAGCACGGATAAAAAATATTCTAACAGAAAAAGAACATAAATATGATGTAATAGATGCCGTACTTGCTGTGGAAAACGGGGATTTACTTACCACATTGAAGAGAGCGGAAGTTCTAAGTCGCATGAAGGATGAAACGGAATTTAAAGAATTATTAACTATATTTACGCGAGCTTATAACTTATCCAAAAAGAACTCCGGTGGAAAAATTGACCCCAGTTATTTTGAGGATGATACAGAGAAACTGCTTTATGAAGCATTAGCAAGAACTGAAGAAAAGCTTAATCCTTTTCTTACACAAAGAAATTTTACTGAAGTGATTAATGAACTTTCTACTCTAACCGGTTATGTTAATGATTTTTTCACTGCTGTTATGGTGATGTGTGAGGATGATAAGGTACGTAATAATCGTTTGGGTCTGTTAAGGTGTTTAGTTAATTTGACACAAAAAGTGGGAGATCTAAGTAAAATTGTGTAATTCCATAAAATATAAAGTTGGTTTTCAAAAAATATAGCTATTTTTACTTTCAAAAATGATAAGTATGTATTAAAATAATAAATAGTGTAACATTATTAGATAAAAAACTTAAAAAGTATAACACAATAAAATAATATGGAGGTGATTAAGATTCAATTAACGGAGCGCCAGGAGCAGATTCTGAAAATTGTTCAGGAAAAGGGCCCGATTATTGGGGAGGATATTGCTGACATCTTGGGTGTAGTTAGGTCCACCCTGCGACCAGATTTTGCTTTTTTGACTAAATGTGGTTTTTTAGAGGCGCGTCCTAGAGTTGGTTATTATTACACGGGAAAAAGACTGGTTTCTCAAGTAACGGAATATGTAAAGAATCTTAAAGTTAAAGATTGGATGTCAGCGCCGGTTGTTGTTGATGAGGGTGTAACTGTTTATGATGCTATTGTTAATTTATTTCAGAATGATGTAGGTTCTCTGTATATCACTAGTGAAGGCGGAATTTTAGAAGGAGTTGTTTCCCGTAAAGATTTATTAAAAATTGTTCTAGGTCAGGCAGATATTCATAAAATACCAATCAATATTGTGATGACAAGAATGCCTAATGTTGTTTCGATTAATGCAGATGATTCTTTATGGAGTGCAGCTAAGAAACTGGTAGATCATGAGATCGATTCCCTTCCGGTAGTTAAACCCGCATTCTATAATGGGCGGGAAGGCTTAGAAGTAATAGGTAGAATTACTAAGACTAATATTACGTTGGCATATGTACAAATGGGACTTAACGATTTATAATTTTTTTTAGCAGCTTTATTTAAATTAATAGTGAGGTGGATAAGTGTGAGTAAAACTAAGTATGTGTTCCTATTTAACGAAGGGAAGGCAGAGATGAAAGCTTTATTGGGTGGTAAAGGTGCGAACCTCGCCGAAATGAAAAGCATTGGTTTACCTGTGCCACCTGGTTTAACCATTACCACGGAAGCTTGTAAGGAATATTTCAAACAGGGCGAAAAATTACCTAAAGGATTAGAAGAAGAAATCTGGGAAAAACTTTCCGACGTTGAAAAAGAAACCGGTAAAAAATTTGGAGATTCCACTAATCCTCTGCTTGTTTCAGTTCGTTCCGGTGCTCCGGTTTCTATGCCGGGTATGATGGATACTATACTTAATTTAGGTCTTAATGAAGATACTATGGCCGGTCTGATTAAATCTACCAACAATCGTCGTTTTGTTTTGGATTGCTATAGACGTTTTATTCAAATGTTTGCTAATGTTGTTATGGAAGTTGAACATAGTCTTTTTGAGAAGGCGATAGACCAAGTTAAAGAAGAAGCAGGTGTAAGTGTAGATAAGGATTTGAGCGCCGCAGATTTAGAAAAGTTGATCGAAAAATATAAAGCTATTGTACAAGAAAAAACAGGTCGTTCATTCCCAACTGATCCTAAAGAACAACTAATGATGGCTGTTAGGGCGGTTTTTGCGTCATGGTATAATCCTCGGGCTGAAGTTTATCGGAAAATCAATCGCATCCCTGATGATTTAGGCACAGCCGTTAATGTTCAGACGATGGTTTTTGGTAATACAGGAGATGATTCGGGGACCGGAGTTGCTTTCACACGTAATCCATCTACGGGGGAAAAGAAAATCTATGGAGAATACCTAATGAATGCACAAGGCGAGGATGTTGTAGCCGGAATTCGTACACCTCATCCGATCAGTGATTTAGAGAAGGAATCTCCTGAGATATATGCCCAATTTGTTGAGATCTGCAATACTTTGGAAAATCATTATCGTGATATGCAAGATATTGAGTTTACAATCGAACAAGGTAAACTTTATATTCTCCAGACAAGAAGCGGCAAGAGGACAGCGCACGCTGCGGTTAAAGTCGCCGTTGATATGCATGAAGAAGGCTTGATTTCTAAAGAAGAAGCATTATTAAGAGTTGAACCCAGTTCTTTGAATCAATTATTACACAGGAGAATTGATCCTATTGCTAAGTTGAATGTTGTGGCTCAAGGACTTCCTGCTTCGCCGGGAGCGGCTTCCGGAGCGATTGTCTTAAATGCGGATAAAGCAGAAGAGTTGGGTAAAGAAGGTAAAAAGGTAATCTTAGTAAGTACAGAGACAACCCCGGATGATATACATGGAATTGTGGCTGCACAAGGTGTTCTAACCAGTAGAGGCGGGATGACCAGTCACGCTGCAGTGGTAGCACGTGGTATGGGTAAATGTTGTGTTTGTGGTTGTGAAAGCATAAAAATAGATTTTGAGGCTGGACAAATTCAGATAAAAGACTTAGTCCTTAAAGAGGGTGACGTTATTTCTCTGGATGGAAGTACCGGTCGGGTGATGTTAGGAGAGGCAAAACTTATTGATCCCGCATTAAGTGGTGAATTCCAGAAATTACTTACATGGGCTGATGAAGTAAAAAGATTAGGTGTTCGTACTAATGCTGATACTCCTGCTGATGCTGCAAAAGCTCGCGAATTTGGTGCAGAAGGAATTGGTTTGTGTCGGACCGAGCACATGTTTATGGCTCCGGATCGTATTCCCATTGTGCAGAAAATGATTTTATCAGAAACCTTGGAACAGAGACAAGAAGCCTTGAATAAACTCTTGCCGATCCAAGAAGAAGATTTTTATGGAATATTAAAGGCTATGGATGGTTTCCCCGTAACAATTCGTCTTTTAGACCCGCCTTTACATGAATTCCTTCCTGATACAGAAGAATTAGCTATTGAAATTGTGGAAATGAAACATAGGAATGCTGATCCGAAGGATATAGCGGAAAAAGAAAATTTACTGATGAAAGCTAGAAGCTTACATGAATTCAACCCAATGCTGGGACACAGAGGTTGCCGTTTAGGGGTCACTTATCCTGAGATTTATCGGATGCAAGCCAGAGCTATTTTCCAAGCTTGTGCGCGTTTAGTAAAAGAAGGAGTCGTTGTTATCCCTGAAGTAGAAATTCCTTTAGTAATAGACAGAAATGAATTAACATTCTTAAGAGGTGAAATAGAAAAAGTAGCCGAAGAAGTGATGGCAGAAACCAACATTAAATTTGAATACTTTGTCGGAACTATGATTGAATTGCCACGTGCTTGTCTGACTGCTCATGAGCTTGCTGAAGCTGCAGATTTCTTCTCCTTTGGTACAAATGATTTAACTCAAACTACTTTAGGTTTTAGTCGTGATGATGCTGAAGGTAAATTTATGACACCTTATCTCGAGAAAAAGATTCTTAAAGAGAATCCTTTCATGGTAATTGATCGGGACGGTGTTGGTCAATTAATGCAACTGGCTGTTACGAAAGGTCGGTCCACAAAGAAAGATTTGTTAATTGGTATTTGTGGAGAGCATGGTGGAGATCCTAATTCTGTAGAGTTCTGTCATTTAATCAATTTGGATTTTGTTAGCTGCTCACCATTCCGCGTACCTATTGCCCGGTTAGCTGCCGCTCAAGCGGCGATTATCAATAAAGATTAATCGAGGTAAGGCTAAAAAATATAGATAAAGCTTATTAGACTTCATGTGTTAAGGCTTTAAGAATTTCTAATAAAAAATAGAATGAGGGTACTGACACTTAATATTTTTTTTAGTGTTAGTACCCTATTTTGTTATAACTATTACTTAATAATTGTATAAATTACCATAAATATGAGTTGATATTTTTAACAAATAATAAAATAGCAACCAATTGAATATAACAAATAAAAAAAGGAGAAATATATATGAATTTAAAAGGTAGTAAGACGTATGAAAATTTAATGAGGGCATTCGCAGGAGAGAGTCAGGCAAGAAATCGTTATAATATAGCCTCATCTGCTGCAAAGAAAGAAGGATTTCATGTAGTCGGAGCTGTATTTGATTATACTGCAGAACAGGAGAGAGCACATGCTAAAGTTTTCTATCAAAAGCTAAAAGATTTTGCAGGTGATAATATTAACATTTCCGGGGCTTATCCCGTTGATTTGTGTGATGATACCGTTAAGGCTCTGAGGGCAGCTCAGCATAATGAGTTAGAAGAATGGAATGAAGTATATAAGAGTTTTGGAAAAATAGCCAAGGAAGAGGGTTTTACGGAAATTGCGCAGGTTTTTGAGGGTATAGCAAATATTGAAAAAACCCATGCAGATAGATTTGGGAGACTAGCTGATGAAATAGAAAACGGAGCTATATTCAGGAGGGAAGAAGAAATTCCTTGGATTTGTACTGTATGTGGCAATATTCATGTAGGTAAAGATGCGCCAGAGATTTGTAATGTATGTCAACATCCACAAGGGTTTTTCATGCCATTTTCTGATTCATTTTTTGGAAAATAAAGCTTTAGTATTTCTGTATCAAGAGAAACAGGGTATTGACACTTATTTTTTTAGGTGTTAGTACCCTGTTTTTATGTATATCTGAGGTAACCTACTTGTCTATGTGAGCATATCATATTATGTAACTAAATCTGATGTTAAAACTTTGAGAGGAGTGAAGATATGCATTCTGATGATGAATCAAGAGCTTGCTTGAAAAAAGAGAGTAAAGATATTAAACCAACTTTAGTAAACAACAATAATTGCCAAATAGTAGAGAAAGAAAACACGTCTATCTGTCGCCCCTGCCCGCCGACAGAACTGCTCAAAAACGGTGGGTTTGAAGAGATTGGTGTATTTGATAGCTTTGCTTATTGGCTTGAAGACACAGACGGTATTAGTATTGCTGAGTCGGATCTCGCATATGAAGGGCGGTTTAGTGCGCAATTTGGTTCTACACCGTCAGCTAATGTAGAAATAAAAACTGCTGAATTTCAGCAATGGGTTACTGTGACTCCCGGATGTTTCTTGGTTTTAAGCTTTGCCGATAATTTCCTGCAGGCTGGAGACGGATTTCGCGATCTTAAAATCAGTGCTAAGGTCTTTCAAGGGGCGGCTAATTTCATAGATATTGAATATGATTATGATTCTGTTCAGGCGAGGCAGGGTTATGTTTTCCACCAGAAAGTGTCGGATGTTCCTATACCTTTTGATGTCACCAGCGTTTCTGTGGAGTTTTTCGTGGAGATAGAAGATCAGGGCACTACAAATCCAACCTTTTGGCTGCTTGACGGTGTATCTTTAAGAGCAATTTAGTTTTTCACATACAATTTTAGTTCTTCATATACAATATAGAATAGACAATAGAAAAGGGTACTGTTTTTAATGTACATGTAAGACAGTATCCTTTTCTATTGTCTATGTCTATTTTTAAACTCCAAGGAATTTTGAAAATGCTGAAGAGATTGGTTATAATAAGGTTTCGAAACCACTAATTGTTAACTGAAAAATGATAGAAGGGGTGGTAATATATGCGGTTGTTTATGGCGATTAATTTTAATGAGGAGATAAAGGCCAGTCTTAATGAGATTATCAATAGACTTAAAGAACAGGCAATTCAGGGAAATTTTACTTTGGTGGAAAATTTACATCTAACCTTGGTATTTCTAGGGGAGGTTGTTCCTGCTAAAGTTAATAACATAAAACAGCTTATGGATAAAGTTAATATAGCTCCATTTGTCTTGACGATCAGAGATCATCTGGGACATTTTAAACGGGATGGCGGAGATATCTATTGGTTGGGGATAGACAGAAACAATAGGCTCTTTGCTCTTCAGAAACAACTTAGTCAAGAACTTATGCTAGCAGGTTTTTCTATAGATAAACGAGAGTACAGACCACATTTAACTTTAGGTAGAAGAATTATACTTAATCAACAGTTTAATCAAGCGGAGTTTTCTAAATTAATAAAACCCATGCAAATTGAAATAAGTAAAATCAGCTTAATGAAGTCTGAACGGCTCAAAGGTAAATTAACCTATACAGAAATTTATGCAAAAAAATTACGAAATGACAGCTGAAATGGATTATACAGTTATCATTTCTATAATCATCTATATAAGATAACAGTATATAAGAAGACGGATTTATTTGCTATAATAACTATTAATTATTATATGTGGACGAGGGTTTTTTGATGAAATATAGATATGCAGAAAAAGATAATTACGAAAACTTTGCCAGTGGCCGTGTTCTCTATCATGGAAGTGGTATGACCAATTTTCCGGTAAGATTAGCCCAAGAGATTTATGGAAGGTGCTTACAATACTCATCTAAAAAGAATAACATTTGTTTATATGATTGTTGTTGTGGTGGGGGATATTTACTTACCGTATTGGGATTTTTAAATCAAGACACGATTGGGAGAATCATGGGAAGTGACATTAACTTAGAATTACTTAATACAGCAAAAAAGAATTTATCATTATTAAGTAAAGAAGGAATAAACCGGCGAATAACAGAGATTGAGCAAATGATCTTAAGTTATCAAAAGCAAGCACATCTAGAAGCTAAAAACAGTGCTATTGTCCTCAAGAGTTTGCTTAGAACCAAGATTGAATTTGATGTTTTTTATGCTGATGCTTTAGAGGAGATTAATCTTAGAATAAAACCAGATATTATTGTTACTGATGTCCCTTATGGTTATATGGTCGACTGGAGAGGAAATGAGGAGAAAGTTATAGATAAGTTATTAGATGTACTCCATGGTATTTGTTCTGCAGATACAATTATAGGGCTTTGTATGAATAAGCAACAAAAAGTAAAAAATGAAAAATTTATACGTTTAGAAAAACAACAAATCGGAAAAAGGAAATTCGAAATCTTGCGTACCCATGAATGAAGTTTAGAGAGGTGAAAGATATGCAGGAAAAAATCAAAGCACTAAAGGTGGCTTTCCCCTATACTATTCCTGTACTTATTGGGTTTACCTTTTTAGGTATTGCCTTTGGGATATTAATGAACAGTAAGGGTTATGGTGTTGGATGGACAGTTTTGTTCAGTCTTTTAGCATTTGCAGGTTCAGCACAATATGTGGCAATTACTTTTCTCACATCAGTTTTTAATCCAATTTACGCCTTGCTGATGACCTTAATGGTAAATGCTCGGCATATCTTTTATGGTATTTCAATGCTTGATAAGTATAAAGATACCGGTAAATTAAAAGCATATTTGATTTTTGGTCTGTGTGATGAAACCTTTTCGATTGTTTGTTCAACAGAGCCACCTGAAGGTGTAAATAGAAACTGGTTTATGTTTTTCATTACGTTGCTTGACCATAGCTATTGGGTTATAGGCTCTGCACTTGGTGGGCTGTTGGGTTCGATGATTTCTTTTAATACCAAGGGCCTAGATTTTGTTTTAACTGCCCTTTTTGTGGTAATTTTTGTGGGACAATGGAAAGCTCAGAAAAACCATAAACCGGCGATAATCGGTGTTTTGTGTTCTGTTATTTGTTTGGTTATCTTCGGACCTAGCAATTTTATTATACCTGCTATGATTGCGATCTTAGCAGTATTAACAATATCGCGAAAAGAATATCTAGTAGAGAAAGAGTTAGCAGAGAAAAAACTAGCAGAGGAGGGAGCACAGTGACATTAACAGCTCTTGAAACCTTTATTATTATTTGCATGGTAACTATTGGCACGATTATTACAAGGTTTTTACCTTTTATTCTATTTCAAGGTACGAAGTCAAATAATTCATATATTAGTTATCTTGGACGATTTTTGCCGTATTCTGCCATTGGTTTATTGGTAGTATATTGTCTTAGAGCTGTTAGTTTTAAAACACCCACATCTTGGCTTCCGGAGGCAATAGCGATCATTTGTATTACTGTGCTTCACCATTGGAAGGAGAATATACTTCTGAGTATTGGGGGCGGTACAATTCTCTATATGGTGCTTGTCCAATATGTTTTTATTTAAAAGTTAAAAAGGTTTTTATAAAGCAAAGGTATTGTTTTTTAATTATAAAAAACAATACCTTTGCTTGCTATGCAGATATGAGAACAGTTGATATGAAGTAAAGTGTGAGATTAGCATTTAATATTAGTGATGTTCTTCCGCTTCTTCTCTCGTTTTATGAATTGTTCCATGCGGATGCTCAGGTGGGGCATAGATTGAATACAGTTTTAGGGGTACGCAACCTGTATTCGTCAGATTATGCCATTTCCCGGCGGGAATTATTATGGCAAAGTCATCACAAACGTTTCTGCGGAAATTCAAGCAATCTTTTCTATCTCCCATTTCTACGAGCCCTTGACCTTGTTCAATACGTATAAATTGATCAACGTTGGGATGCATCTCTAAACCAATATCTTCGCCAACATTGATGCTCATTAAGGTTACTTGCAAATGGCATCCTGTCCATAAGGCCAGACGAAAATTATTGTTTTGCTTAGCAGCATCTTCAATATTGATGACAAAAGGTGCCGGTCCATAATCCTTTAATTGAATTGCTTGTTTTGGACAGTAGGGGTTATATATGGGCGAGTTAGTATAATAAGGACATGGCTTAAGATATGGATTTGTATTATAAAAATTATACATATTGTTATTCATTCCTTCCTTTCATCGTATTTAATGGTATTATATTCATAGTGGATAGGGCATGTGCTTATCGTATTTGGCAATTAATAATAAAAGGTAGGTGACAATATTTGTACTAAATAAATGAAATAATGCATACTAGAAGGAGTGTTTAAATTGAGTAATAACGCATCTCATCGTGTTGTATTATCCGGTTTACTTGTCGCTATTGGTCTGTTGTTGCCCTATTTTACCGCTCATGCTTTCGGAATACCCGGAATAGTGTTGTTGCCAATGCATCTACCAGTTTTTCTGATCGGTCTGTTATGCGGGCCGATGTACGGTGCTTTGGGAGGATTAATCATTCCCTTTCTTTCCAGCCTTTTGACGGGAATGCCGCCGTTTTTTCCCATGTTACCGATCATGTTGGGAGAGCTATTTACATATGGGTTTGTAAGTGGATTTCTTTATTATAAGGTCAGGATACCACTTTATCCTACAATAGTAATTTCTATGCTCTGCGGACGGGTAATCTATGGTTTGATCTTTGCCGTCTTGCTTAGGTTTAACAACGGGGTATTACAAGCATTGTCAGTAACCGGAGCTTTAATAGAAGGAATTCCGGGAATTATCATCCAATTATTATTGCTTCCCGTAATTGTTTCTTTTGCTCATCGGCATTTTCAATTTAATACAGAAATTAAAACCCTATCACTTGAAAAAGCGAAGCAAATGATTAAAGATGGAAAGGCAAGTTGTGTGATTATCAAAAACGATAAGATTATTCGTACATTATCTGGACAAGGCGTTTCTCCATTGTTGTTAATTTATGAAAATGAGCCGGAAATTTTGCAGGGTGCGTTTGTGGTCGACAAAGTGATTGGTAAAGCAGCGGCAATACTTCTGGTGCTTGGTGGCGCCAAAGGTGTCTATGGTTTAATAATGAGTGCTGCTGCCCGCGACTATTTAGGTGCCCATGGCTATCAGGTCAATTTTGGAAAAATTATCAACAGTATCGTCAATCGAACAGGTGATGGTATGTGCCCCTTGGAAAATTCTGTACTTGATATTGATAATCCAGAAATCGGCTATCATATGTTAAAGGAAACATTAAAAAGACTTAGAAGCGTAGGTTAAACGATAGAAAGCAATTGACTAAAAACTAATTTAGAAAAGCGAGGGATAGTAATGAAAAAGCTAGGATTTGGTTTAATGAGGTTACCACTAACTGAAGAAGGAAATCCTCAAAGTATTAATCAGGAATTATTGAATAAGATGGTGGATTATTTTTTAAAGCAAGGTTTTACTTATTTTGATACTGCTTATCTATATCATCAGGGAATGAGTGAGCTTGCAATGCGAAAAGCACTTGTTGAAAGGTATCCTAGGGAATCGTTTGTACTTGCAGATAAGATGCCTACATTTTTGATCAAGAAAAATGAAGATTATCAAAGAATTTTCAATGAGCAGTTAGAGAAATGCGGAGTTACTTATTTTGATTATTATTTGTTACATACCCTTGGTGTTAAGAACTATGCGAAAACCATAAAACATGGCGGGTTTGACTTTGTCAAAAAATTAAAAGAGGAAGGGAAGGTAAAACATATTGGCTTCTCTTTCCATGATAAAGCAGAATTATTAGATGAAATTTTAGCAAAACACCCGGAGATGGAATTTGTACAGTTACAGATAAACTATATTGATTGGGATAGTAATATTATAGAATCTCGCAAGTGTTATGAAGTAGCATTAAAGCATAACAAGCCTATTATTGTGATGGAACCTGTTAAAGGAGGTACTCTTGTTAATGTACCGGAAGAAGTAGTTAAGCTCTTTAAGAATTATAATCCGGAGATGAGCGTAGCCTCATGGGCAATCCGCTATACTGCTTCTTTGGAAAATGTTTTTATGATATTAAGTGGTATGAGCAATTTAGAACAGGTCATTGACAATACCAGCTATATGTTGGATGTCGTACCTTTGAATGATGAAGAAAAAGATATTATAAGAAAGGCAACGGAGATTATAAACAATAATATTGCTATCCCCTGTACCGCATGTGAGTATTGTGTAGAAGGTTGTCCCAAAAAGATTCCTATACCAAAATTCTTTTCTTTGTATAATCAGAAGCAGTTTAGACTGGAGCCTTCCCACAGGACTTACTATTATAATTTAATCCAGCACCATGGAAAAGCTGCAGATTGTATCGGTTGTAAGCAGTGTGAACAACACTGTCCACAGCATATAGCTATCGCAGAACAGTTAAAAGAAGTTTCTAAGGTATTTGATGTGTAATGATAAACTTGAATTGAAGTATGATCATTAATTTTTTATAATCTAATTATACTGTCTAATTACTATGCTCTGAGTTTCTGAAGTACAAGGAGGACATGTATGCTAAATGGATTAATGAACCCCAAAAGGGAACAAGGGAATGTATTTATCAACACAAGTTCTAATTGTATCGTTGTGCGTAATGTGAATAAATACTTTGGCAAAAAGCATGTCCTCAAAGATATTAACTTGGAAATTCCTTCAGGACGTATATATGGCTTACTTGGTCCTTCAGGCTGTGGTAAAACAACCATGGTGAAAATAATCGCCGGAATACTGGAAGCAACATCTGGTGAAGTGTATGTCTTGGAGCAAAAAATGCCACAGCTTAGTTTAATGAATAAGATCGGCTACATGGCTCTAGGCAGAAATTAGTTTTAGTCCAAAAGGAAACTCCTCAAGAAAAAATAGATGCAGCTAAAGCTGATGTGGCTTTAACAGAAGTGCAAATTCGCCAAACGAAAGAGAATTTGGCCAAATACACCATTACGGCTTTTCGTGATGGTATAATTATTAGTAAAAACTATTTGCAGGGGAGTCTTGTCTCTCCGGGCTATAACATTGTTGACATTGCTGCAGAAACGGAAAAATATTTGGTTACTTATGTGCCTGAAGAATATTTAGCGAAGATTAACCACGGACAAGAATTGACTATTCTTAGCGGAGGAGAAGAATATAAGGGAAGGATCAGTTTTATTGATGTTAAGGCTCAATATACACCGAGAGACATGCAGACTTCAGCCAACAAGAATAAAGAAAGCATGAAAATTAAAGTAGATCTTGACCCGGAGAGTCCCCTAAAAGTAGGAGAAAAAGCAGAAATTATCATTCCTCGTACTAAGTTAGAGCAATGATTCTAAAATAAAAAAAGGATATTTGTGGAAAGACGTAGAAGTATAGAATATCGAATATTTTAAAATAAAACAAATAATTGAAACAAGTCCAAACATTGAAAGGAGGATGCTTTCATGCGTAAGAGACAGCTTACTCCCTTCGGTGTAGTTGTAAAGAAAAGACTTATTGATTTAGGAATGACCCAGGTTCAGCTCGCCGAAGCTATTGGGACAAGCAAGAATTATCTTAATCTAATCTTATATGGTGATCGTTCAGGTAATAAATATATTCCCAGCATCATTGAAAAACTTAAACTGGACCCTAAAGACTTTTCGAAAATGGCATAAAAATTTTAAAGATGGAATGTCTAAATAATAGAAAAGATAAGGAGATTGTGAATTGCACCTTTTTTGGAGCTAATTAGATCCTTGTCTTTTCTTGTCTTTTCTATGAGAATTATGCAGGACTTTTATCTTTTGAGGAGTATTAAAAATACAGAAATTATATACTGAGTTTATATAAACTGAAAGGATGGTGAAAACCTCGTTAGGGGTTATAAAATGTTTTTTGTAGCTATTAATGGTAGCCCGAATAAAGACGGGAACACGGTGTTTTTATTGAAAAAAGGATTAGAACAGTTAGAGCTGATGGGAGCGCAGACGGAGCTTATTCATACTCAAGAAGTTTTGAAAAGTGTAAAGGTTCCATTTTGTACAGTTTGCTCGGCTATTTGCACAGGTGCTTGCCTGAAGGGAACATTAATGGAAGAGGTTTTGCAAAAGTTAAGGGAAGCAGATGGGCTATTAATAGGGTCACCCGTATATTTTGGTACAGTTAGTGGGCAGTTGAAGGCTTTCTGGGATAAACTACGATGTCTTAGGAGCGAAAAGAAGCTTTTAAATGTGGTGGGTGGCGCCGTAGCTGTTGGTGCTTCTCGCTTTGGAGGTCAGGAAGGTACATTAAGGGCTATTCATGAAATGATGTTGGTTCAAGGTATGACGATAATTGGTGATGGCCAAAAAGATAATGATTGTGGTCATTATGGTGTGGCGGCCCAACGTCCGGCAACGGAAGACCAGTATGCCCAACAACGAATGATAATTATGGCGAAACGTCTTTTTGAAGTTAGCCAGGCAACGCAAAATTTGCGGTTGTAGGGGGTTGATGACGATTATCAGTGAAAGGCTCCAACTTTTGGAGGAGAAAAGTTTAGCTCCTTATGCGATGAAGTCTGCACAAAGTAAAGGTAGAGAGGTTCCGGAAGAACCTGATATTATCAGAACTTGTTTTATGCGCGATCGAGATAGAATTATTCATTCCAAATCATTTCGTCGCTTAAAACATAAAACCCAAGTATATATTTCACCCGAAAATGACCATTATCGCACAAGATTAACACATACATTGGAAGTTAGTCAAATTTCCCGTACTGTGGGCAAGGCTCTAGGTCTAAATACAGATTTAATTGAAGCTATTGCCTTGGGGCATGATGTAGGTCATACCCCTTTTTCTCATACCGGGGAAGAAGTATTAAACCGGCTTTTGCCTGGGGGTTTTCGTCATAATGAAAACAGTGTCCGGGTTTTAACACATCTAGAACAAGGAAAAAAAGGTCCGGGGTTAAATTTGTGTAAGGAAACCTTGGCCGGAATTTTAAATCATAGTGGATTGGAAAAGGAAGATAGTGGTTACAATACATTGGAAGGACAGGTTGTAAGATACGCTGATAAGATTGCCTACATTCAGCATGATATTGATGACAGTATCAGAGCCGGTGTTTTACAATTAGCAGACATCCCTCAAGAGTATTTAAAAGTACTGGGTGAGGGACACAGTGAGCGGATTTCCACATTGGTTCAGGATTTAGTACAAAACAGTAGTAAAAATATTAGTAACGGTTTGTATAAGATTAGTCTTAGCCCGGCAATCAATGAAGCATTAATAGGTTTGCGCAAATTTATGTTTGAAACTGTTTATTTAGGTCCTTTATGTAGCGCTGAAAGAGAAAGAGCTGTTTATGTTGTGGAGTTTTTGTTTAACTATTATGTACAGAATTATGAAAAGCTCCCGTCTTTTTACTTAAAAATCGCAGAGAACGAAGGGATAGAAAGAGGTGTAACCGATTATATTTCAGGGATGACGGATAATTATTGCACTACTATATTTAAAGAATTAGTAATTCCTCGTTCTTATATCTAGATAGGCTTGTTTATCAAAAAAATTTCTTAAAAAAGAAGGAAGTAGTAAATTTATCACGAATAATTCGTAGTTGTGTGTTAGATAGTTTGAAAAAAAGCAGGAAAAACGATAGTTTGTATCGAAACTAATTTAAAAATAATTTAAGGTGTTGAGGAATGTGCCCGGATTTTTTTCCCAGGATTTTATTGATGACCTACGCAACCGGGTAAATATTGTAGATTTTATCAGAGAATATCTTGTCTTAAAAAAACAAGGTCAAAACTATATAGGTTTATGTCCTTTTCATGCTGAAAAGACTCCTTCTTTTGTTGTTTCACCACATAAACAAATATATCATTGTTTTGGTTGTGGAAAGGGCGGAAATGTTTATTCATTTCTCATGGAAAAGGACGGTCTTTCTTTTCCCGAAGCAGTTGTCCAATTAGCGAATCGTTGTGGTGTTCCGATACCGCAGGATGAGCTTTCTCCGGATAAGCTTAGACAGAATTCATTAAGAGAAAGATATTATCATATTAATGAATTATCAGCTAACTTTTTCCAAAAAATGCTGTATGAACCCAAAGGGAAAAGAGCATTGCAATATCTTCAAAATCGTGGTTTAGCAGAGCAAACATGTAAGCTGTTTCAATTAGGCTTTGCTCCTGATTCTTGGGATCAACTTTGTAGCTTTTTGTTACAAAATAAAGTAACGGAAAAAGAACTTATTACTTTAGGTTTAGCCGTAAAGAGTCAGAAAGGTACTCTGGTTGATCGGTTCAGAAATCGTTTGATGTTTCCGATTACTAATGCAAGTGGTAAAATCATTGGTTTTGGAGGCAGAGTCCTTGATGATACACAGCCTAAATATTTAAATTCACCGGAAACTCCTCTTTTCAGTAAAGGGAAACATCTTTACGGGCTAAATTTAGCCAGAGGATCAATTAGAAACAAAGAGCAGGCAATTTTGATGGAAGGATATATGGATGTAATTACGGCACATCAGCACGGTGTTACGCAAGCAGTTGGCACTTTAGGAACAGCCTTAACGGAAGAACAGTGTAAATTACTAATGAGGTATACCTATAATGTTGTTACCTGCTTTGATGCTGATACGGCTGGACAAAAAGCGACGAAGAGAGGCTTAGATCTTCTGCAGCAGTTAGGACTTAAAGTAGCAGTAATGACTATCCCGGAAGGTGAGGATCCGGATGAATTTTTAAAAAATCAAGGATATGAGGAATTTCAAAAAGCACTTTTACAAGCGTATCCAGTTTTTGAATATAATTTATTAAAATTAATGGAAAAGTATAATCGGGATGATATTTCGGGTAAAATTCAAATAATCCAGGAACTGGTACCTGATCTCTACAGAGTGCAAAGCCCGGTGAAACGTCAAGGGTATATTCAAATGTTGGCCGAACGTCTATCTTTTTCTGAACAGGCAATTTATGCAGAGATTAGAAAGTTTCAAACAGGTCAATCCTTTAATAATAGGGAGCAATCTACAAAAAATACAGTTCAACGTAAAAAAGATACCGTTACTGCAGCGGACACCGCTCAACGTGTTTTAATTCGTCTTGTGTTGGAAACACCTGAAATTCTACTTGAGGTAGAAAAAGCCGGCGGTAAAGAGCTGTTTAGTAATGATTTATATCAAGAAATTTACCAGACTAATTATTTATTAAGTCAAGCTGGTCATAATATAAAGGTTGAAGATTTAGTTACACATTTAGAGAATGAAGAGGCTAGGCAGGTATTGACTGAGATTTTATTATCTGATGAGCTTTTAAAAGAAGGAAAAAGAATTTATCAGGATTGTCTAACGACCTTGGAAATTGAGTTGCTTAATAGAAAGATTGAAGAAAAGAATATTTTAATGACACAGAGTGAAAAAAATGGCGATGTCACTAAATCATTAAAAATTATGGCTGAAGTTCAGGTATTGATAAAAGAGAGACAGAGCTTGCTGTCAACCCTGAAGAAGGGGGGGGGAAATCTTGAAGGATGAAAATGTATTTTCTGAATCAAAAATCGCAGAAATTAAACAATTAATTGAAAAAGGAAAAAAGGATGGAGTGCTTACTTATCAAGAAATTATGAGTACCCTTCAGGATGTGGATCTTACTCCTGAACAAATTGATGAGATTTATGAGCAGTTCAATGTCCTTGGTATTGATGTTACACCTGATAAAGTTGATATTGAAAATCTCGAAAATGATGAAAACGAAAAATTGCCGGATATTGTTGGTGTTGATGATGATAATGAAGATGAACATTTAGACCTTTCTGTACCTGATGGAGTAGGGATTGATGATCCTGTACGTATGTATCTTAAGGAAATTGGACGGGTAGCACTTCTTTCTGCTGAAGAGGAAATAGAACTAGCAAAGCGTATGGAAATGGGCGATGAAGAGGCTAAACGTCAATTAGCGGAAGCGAATTTAAGACTGGTTGTCAGTATCGCTAAGCGTTATGTGGGACGAGGAATGCTTTTCCTTGATTTAATTCAAGAAGGAAATTTAGGGTTGATTAAGGCTGTTGAAAAGTTTGATTATCGGAAAGGTTTTAAATTCAGCACCTATGCTACATGGTGGATTCGTCAGGCGATAACTCGAGCAATTGCAGATC
This sequence comes from Clostridiales bacterium DTU073, assembly GCA_001512665.1. Lineage (GTDB taxonomy): Bacteria > Bacillota > Peptococcia > DRI-13 > DTU073 > DTU073. The sequence continues at coordinate 4,732 of LFSF01000049.1, read as the reverse complement.
AAGCTAGAACCATTCGTATTCCTGTACACATGGTTGAAACGATTAACAAATTAGTTCGTGTTTCGCGACAATTGCTTCAAGAGTTAGGACGCGATCCTTTACCTGAAGAAATTGCCGAGGAAATGGATCTTTCCGTAGAGCGAGTCAGAGAGATTCAAAAGATAGCGCAAGAGCCGGTATCTTTAGAGACTCCTATTGGGGAGGAAGAAGACAGCCATTTAGGTGATTTCATCGAAGATGAGGATGCTCTTGCTCCGGCAGAAGCTGCTTCATTTATCCTTTTAAAAGAACAATTAGAAGAAGTTTTAGAAACCCTTACGCCTAGGGAAGAAAAGGTTTTGCGTCTTCGTTTTGGGTTAGATGACGGGAGGGCTCGTACCTTAGAAGAGGTCGGTCAACAATTCGGGGTAACCAGGGAAAGAATCAGACAAATCGAGGCTAAGGCTTTGCGTAAACTGCGGCATCCCAGTCGTAGCCGCAAACTCAAGGATTATCTAGAATAAAACAGATTAGGTTAGGGAAAAGAAGGGTAAAAATTAGGTCTTGACCTAAGAAAATTATTATTATACAATATATATTGTCTCCGCGAGAGATTAATGGGCCTATAGCTCAGCGGTAGAGCCACCGGCTCATAACCGGTCGGTCCCTGGTTCGATCCCAGGTGGGCCCACCATTAAATAACGGGCGATTAGCTCAGCTGGGAGAGCGCCTGCCTTACAAGCAGGATGTCGGCAGTTCGAGCCTGTCATCGCCCACCAGTTAAGGATGTTGAGGAACCGGTAAATTATACCGGTTCCTTTTTGCATATATGTACATATATTTGTGGACTATGAAGTGTATAGTTTAGTCAGTTTAGCGAATATATAAAAATACAGTTAGAAAAAGGTGATTAATTTTGCTGAGATTATCTCGAAGGTTAATGGCCTTAGCACAGATGGTCCCTAGGGGAGCTAAGATAGCTGATATTGGTACCGATCATGCTTTTCTTCCCTGTTATTTGCTTAAGGAGCACATAACGCCAGCAGCTATTGGTGTAGAGGTTAATAAAGGACCATATCAAAAAGCTTGTGCAACTATTGAAGAATATGGTTTACAAGAGAAAATAGAAATTCGGTTAGGTAATGGGTTAACGGTAATCAAACCTGGGGAAATCGATGTTGTTATTATTGCCGGTATGGGTGGAGCGGTTATTCGGGATATTTTGGAGAGATCTCCACAGCTAGTAGTGTCTTTGGATAAACTAATAATACAACCGATGAAGGGTGCAGAGTTAGTGCGTTATTGGCTTATTGATCACGGTTGGTTGATTAATGAAGAAGAATTAATTTATGAGGATAAACAGTATTATCAAATTATCGGAGCTAAGCAGAAAAAACAAGGAGAACATAGAAAAAACGACTTCACGTTAACAGAAATTGAAGCTATTTACGGACCGTTACTGCTTAAAAAACGTCATCCGTTATTAGTGGACCTAGTGGAAAAAGATATAAAAGGATGGCAGGAGATTCTTAATGAATTGGCGAAATCAGATAAAGAAGGAGCGAAACTTCGTTTCCTTGAATATAGGCAAAAGTTGCAAGAGTTAAAGGAGTTGCGAAAATGGCTGTTAGTTGCCAAACCATAATCAACTTACTGGAGAGTTATGCACCTAAAAAAATGGCTGAAGAATGGGATAATATTGGCTTGCAAATAGGTAGTCCCGCTCAGTCTGTTTCTTGTGTTTTTCTGTCTTTAGATTTGAATGAGGAAATTGTGGAGGAAGCGCAAGGTGTAGGAGCGGATATGTTAATAGTCCACCACACCCCTTTTTTTAAGCCCTTGAAAAATTTACGCACCGATCTTCCTGGAGGAAGGATTATTCAGAAAATAGTGCAGCAGGGAATGTGTTTATATACGGCGCACACAAATCTTGATGCAACTGTAGGTGGGGTCAATGATGTTTTAGCTCGCGTATTAGGATTACAATACGTGGAGCTTTTAACGGAAAGCTGGCAGGAAAAACTCTATAAGTTGGCCGTATTTGTACCCCTAGAGTATACAGATAAAGTACGGAACGCAATATGTGAGGTCGGAGCCGGTTGGATTGGCAATTATTCTCATTGTACTTTTGGTACCAAAGGAATAGGGACATTTCTTCCTTTAGAAGGTACTCAGCCTTTTATTGGCCAGAAAGGAAAGCTGGAAAAAGTAGAGGAAATAAAAATTGAAACTATAGTTCCGGAATCTAGATTAAATCATGTTATAAAGGCTATGCTAGAGGTGCATCCTTATGAAGAAGTAGCGTATGATCTTTATCCTTTGGTTAATGAAAGAGAAAAAGCCGGAATTGGTCGGATCGGATATCTTTCTAAAGTGCTAAGTTTAAAAGAATTTATTGCTTTGGTTAAAGAGAAACTGTTTCTATCTATGGTTAGATATTGCGGGGATTTGGAAAAGAAGATAGAGAAGGTAGCGTTGTGTGGAGGTAGCGGAGCCGGTTATATTTCGCGTGCAGCTTTTTTGGGGGCAGATGTTTATTTAACAGCTGATCTTAAATATCATGAAGCCCAAGAAGCTTTAGCAAGGGACTTGGCTTTAGTGGATGCAGGTCATTTTGGAACGGAGTGGCCGGTAGTGGAAACAGTGGCTGCCTATTTACGTCAAGAGTTGTTGAAAAAGGATGTAAAGGTAGTTGTTTCGCAGATTAATAGTAATCCTTTTGGTTTTATGTAGTTGAAGTCAGAAATATGGAGGTGTTTAATGCGCAATCAAGAAGAACTGCTGTGGAGGTTGCAAGAACTAAAACGGGAAGAGGTTAGTTTAACCCAAACGGATGAAATTAAAGCTATAGTTAAAAAATTAAAAGATTTACGGGACAATGTTAAAATTGGTGAAAAGAAATTGCAGTCTTTAACGGAGTTGATTGAGAAATCGGAGAATGAAGTTAAAGAGTTAGAAAAAGAGAGCAATAAACGGGCGGAACAGTTAAAAATTCAGAAGGAAAAACTTTATGATGCCAGGGGTAGCAGTTTAAAAGAACTTCTTTCTTTACAACAATCCATTTTAAAATTAGAAAATCAGGGAAAAGAGACGGAAAACAAATATTGGGATCTGTTAAAAAAGATTGAAGAGAGTAAAGAGCAGAAGAAAGAAGATAAAAAAATGATCAGGGCTTGTCAGTTGGAATATAATAAGGATTTAGGGGAATATAGAAAACTAAAGGCACAAGCGGAATTAAAGCTTGCTGAGATAAAAAGTCAGCAGGAAGCGGTTCAGGAACAATTGCTTCCTGAAGTAAATAAGTTGTATCTGGATGCGGAAAAACGTTTTCCGGTAAGTTTTGTAGCTAAGCTGCATAAAGAGGTTTGTACGGGCTGCCATATTGGTGTTTCCTCAAACTTGGTGAAACGAGTAAAAGAAGGAAAAGTCATCCAACATTGTGATAACTGCGGACGTATTTTGATTAATTAACAACTATAAAAAATTAACTATCTTAAAAAAGAAGGGTAAAAAGGAAAAACACTACGTCAAAACGTAGTGTTTTCAACAAACACACATGAGTAAGCCTGTAAGCCGAGTTCTGTACCCCGTAAAACGGGGCGATGATCATCTATCTAGGATGCCGATTACTCGACACCTCCAGCGACCTAACCCGGAAGCGGAACGGGCAGTTCCATGGCTTCTCTATTCGGTCTTGCTCCAAGTGGGGTTTACCTAGCCAACCAGTCACCTGATTGCTGGTGAGCTCTTACCTCACCTTTCCACCCTTACCTGTACGGAATGGTCCGTCATCGGCGGTATGTTTCTGTGGCACTATCCTTGGAGTCGCCTCCACTGGGTGTTACCCAGCACTTTGCCCTATGGAGCTCGGACTTTCCTCGGATACGACCTTTCGGTACTTGCATCCGCGATCATCCGGCGAACTCATGTGTTTGTTGTGATTAAACTATTACTGGATTTATAATAATAACATATAATTAATAAGATTTCAAGAGGGAGGCTAGATAATGGCTCATGTCTTATCTGTGTTGGTAGAAAACAGACCTGGTGTGTTGACCCGAATTTCCGGGTTAATTAGTCGGAGGGCTTTTAATATTGAGAGTATTGCTGCAGGATATACAGAAGAACCAAATATGACCAGAATTACAATTGTTGTGAATGGTGATGATTTAGAAATTGAACAGGTGACTAATCAATTAGCTAAGTTGGTAGATGTGATTAAGATTGTTGATCTAACGCGGATTGACTCTCTGGAACGCGAATTGGTTTTGATTAAGGTTAAGGCAAATTCAGAAAAACGTTCGGAAATAGTTGATATAGTGGATATTTTTCGGGCGAATATTGTGGATGTTAATCGGGAGACCATGGTTATTGAATTAACCGGCTCTCAGGATAAGATTGATGCTTTATGTGAAGTATTGAGAGATCATGGTATTGTAGAGATTGTGCGGACAGGCAAAATAGTGATTTCGCGGGGTCCTTTGGCGGCGAAGGAACTATAAGAGGAGAGGAGCTGATGTGGGTGTCCGTTTTTGAGCTCAGTGCAGAACTGACTAACACTTGGCTCAGGAGAAAGCTGACCACCCTCGATGTACCTCCTTGTACTGCGAGGGTTGAGCCTGACCTCCTGTCAGTCTCTCAGCTTTCTTACTTCGCCGTCGTGAAGTCAGTTTAGCTGAACTTCGCAATAAAACGCACACCCACATCAGCTCCTCTCTGGAAGGAGAAGCATAAGGAAGGTTGTCCGTTTTTG
>LFSF01000050.1 GCA_001512665.1 Clostridiales bacterium DTU073 | reverse complement strand
CTAGTATTGGCTAATTTAGACGCTTATATGATAATGTCAGCTAACGTTTCCGCATTCCCGACACCGTCCTGCCCTAAGGCGACGGACAAACCTTAGAAAGCTTTTTTCTTAGGTTTGGCCAAGCCGAGTCATGCCTGACTTAGGCTGGACGGTGTGCTGCAGCACGCTTCAGCCTCTTTCTTAATCTCCCCGCTGAACTTGCTAATCCGCGCTCCCGCGGGAATGCATTGTTAGACGACGTGACTATGTTCTTTATTTCGTAAGCTCCATCCACGCCGATGCAAGTACTAAAAAATGATTAGTTGTTCTAATATCAAAATCCTCAGGAATATAGTCATCACCCACCCACTCAAGTATTTCTCTATATTCCTCTTTTTTGCGATTTCGGCATGCTTTTAATACTGCCTCTAGCCCAGATATACCTCCGCAATCTTCTGGAGGCCCTTGACGCTGACCATCTATCAAACATGGTAATACTGCGTTTTCATCCGCAATTAGTTCCGCCTCGACAAGAATATCTATTTCCCAACCATCCCCAAAATCATAGTAATACGTAAATACATCCCCTGGCTTGATTTTTAAATCCGTCAATCTAATCTTCTTGGAATTCTTTCCCGTGGCCTCAGGATTTGGTTCCTCATATATTTCACCCGCAAATTCAAACTTATATAAATGATAGTCCCACCATTGCATAAGTATTTGAATCATTCTATGTAATCCATGCAGTCTTGTACTCTTCGGAACTACGATTGTTCGCCAAATAAGCGGTTCTGAATCTTTTAATGAAAGCTTCAACTTTAGGGCTGGTACTTTCTTTAATCTGTACAAAATAGTCCTCTCCTTTTTCTCTTTCTGTTAATCATACTCTTTTATCTGACTCCAAACAATATTTAAACATAGGGCATGTTGTCTAACGGGCGCGGGTTTACGAAGTCCCTGAGCCTTAGAACTGCTTGCAGTTCTTGGCGATGGGATTTAGTAAACCTATTGATAGGCGTCGTCGCGAGCGCATTGCGCGAGCAGCCTATCAATAGGCAAGCCCGCGCCCGATAATCGGACGAGTGAGCGCTTTGCGCGAGCGATGTCCGCTTATCGTTTCCGCATTCCCGACGTCTCCCAGCCTTAAGGTGCCGGTCAAGCCTTAGATAGCTCTTATCTTAGGCTTGACCAAACCGGCCGCGACCGCGGTTAGGCTGGGGGATGTGCGCGGCATGCTTCAGCCTCGCCCTAAATCCCACCCCCGCGGGAATGCATTGTTAGCTGATGTTTGCGTTTCTATAATTTATAAGCACATTAAATATGGCATTTATAAAATTATTTCTAATAAATTCGTTATCGGCTATCTTATTCCTTAGGCCCCTACTAATTTCAAGCTGGACACCTTTTCCCTTTTGACCTCTATTACAAATATTAAATGGATGTTCTCCTGTTAACACCCCACTCGGTTTTCTAATCATGATCCCTCTCTTACTAAATGAATTCACTAGGTCATCAATCAACTCTTTTTCTAAGCCACCAAGTATAACAAAAGACTCATCTATTGTCTTTTCACCATGGATAGCGACTACAATATGCGCTGAATGTATCATTGCCATTGCCCTAGGTTCATCAAAATTATGACTAGTAAGATGCAAATCATTATTCGAGCTTTCTTTAATACCTTCGAAAGAATAAAATAGAAACTCTTCACCAGCAATATAATCAGCGATTTCGGAAGTAAATGGTTCAATTTTTCCACCATGAGGTGCTATAATGAGAAATGTCGTGTCTTTATTAGTCCTAAGCCTTACAACGTAGTCAAGTCCTTCCATCTCTTGTTCTCTAAGCTGAGCGTAATTAAAATATTTATCCGGCATTGGGAACCTCCAATTTAGCTGTAAAGTTAACCTTGCAAATGCTTATCAAGTATCATCTGCTTCTTTCTATTGTATTCTTCTTCAGACAAAATACCCTCTTCGTATAACTCCTTTAACTTAACAAGGCTCTTACTAACATCAACATCACGGGACTTTTCTGAAGCCTTATCTTTACCTTTGGTTATAAAAAGTAACCCCCCGGTAAGCAAGGCAATATAAAAAAGATAGTTAAAAGATTTAAAACGTATTTCCTGTGCTCTTTTGGTTTGTTGTTCAGTATAAAGTCTTTCTCTAGCAATTCGTTCGGATGGTGTTTGTAAAAGATTAAAATGGGAAGAGGTATAAGAAATATTATTAAGTTCTTGCTGTGTACTGTACAAGACTATACCAACTATAATTAAAGAAATAATCAAAATGCACTTTTGGGTCTTATTCATTAATATCACTCCTCGTAAGTTATTTTTTTATTTATTTTTCTTACTGCTCGTATTTTAATATCTGAAAATGTGATTTAATCAAATGTCAGCTAACGACTTAATTACTGAACCAAACTTCGTATATTCTGCTGATTTGGGTGTATTCCCGAAGTTTGTTTCGGTTATGTACCTTTATCTCTGTTTGTATTACTTTTCGTTATTAAAAATCATTTTATCAAGTGGGCTACTAATATTCCGTAAACTCTTTTCAGTCACATGAGTGTATATCTCTGTGGTTTTTGAGCTTGTATGTCCTAATAGCTCTTGTATATACCTTAAATCTGTTCCGCCTTCCAAAAGATGTGTCGCAAAAGAATGTCTTAATGAATGTACCGATACTTCTTTTTTTATCTTTGCTATCTTACATGCATTTTTAAATACTTTTTCCACCGTTCTCTCCGTAATATGCTTTTTATTATCCTGTCCTGGGAAAAGCCATATTTCAGGTTTATATAAATTAAAATACTTTCTTAACTGATTTAAAGCAACTTGTGAAAGCACGGTAAATCTATCTTTTCTACCTTTTCCTTGAGCTACACGTATCAACATTCTCTCACTATCTATATCATCAGCTTTAAGTTTAACAACTTCTCCTACTCTCAATCCGGCGGAATAAATTAAAAATAAAAATTTTTCCATATGAAATTATTTTACACCCTTTTGTTAAATATTGCAACTTTTGACATTATTTTTACAATTTTACAGATGAAAAGACGCTTCTTATTAACTGAAGCGTCTTCATTAACTATTACATATTTTTTTACCAACTCATTTCAACAGTAATTCAATTCAAATACAACCTCTATTCCTTCCCTTGTTTCTCCGCCAAAAACTCCTTCACCCTTTTAATAGCCTCCTTAACTTGCTCCGGTGAGGTCCCGCCATAGGTATGCCGGCGCCTGACCACGTTTTCCAGCTCCAAGACTGCATAAACATCCTCGTCAAGCTCAGGTAGCTTGTCCCCGCTTTCCCCGCATTCTCGCCGAAATTCCTCCAAAGTCAAATCTTCCAAGGTTTTGCCCTGCCGGATACAATAATTGACCAAATTACCGACAAGATGATGGGCATCCCGAAAGCTAATCCCCTTACTCACAAAATAATCGGCAAGATCTGTAGCATTGGAAAAGCCTTTCCCTGCCGCCTCTCTCATCCGCTCCTCTCGAAAGGTTAAAGTAGCAAGCAGAGGAATAAAGATCAGCAAACACTTCTGTACGGTCTCTACCCCGTCAAACAGGGCTTCTTTATCCTCCTGCATATCTTTATTATAAGCCAGCGGAATCCCCTTCATCACTGTAAGCAGAGTAATTAAATCACCATATACTCGTCCGGTTTTTCCTCTAATCAGTTCGGCTACATCGGGATTCTTTTTCTGAGGCATAATCGAAGAACCGGTACTATAGGCATCATCTAGTTCCACAAAAGCCCATTCTTGGCTGGCCCAGAAGATTATTTCCTCACAGAAACGAGACAAGTGCATCATGATGATCGATAACGACCCCAACAACTCAATTACATAATCGCGATCAGAAACACTATCCATGCTGTTTTCAGATACTTTCGTAAAACCTAATTCCTGTGCCACCATAAACCTATCCAAAGGGTAAGTGGTCCCGGCTAAAGCGCCGGAACCCAAAGGCATGACATCGACCCGTTTGCCACAATCCTCCAACCGCTCCACATCACGTTTAAACATCTCCACATACGCTAACAAATGATGACCTAAAGTTATGGGCTGGGCTATCTGTAAATGGGTATATCCCGGCATAATGGTCTCCGCATATTTCTCCGCCAATCTTACCAAGGTCTGCAACAACTCAAGCAAAAGCTCCTTTGTTCGCAAAAGCTGTTCTTTAGCATACATTCTCGTATCAAGGGCTACCTGGTCATTACGGCTTCTCCCGGTATGCATTTTTTTCCCGACAGGCCCTATCTTCTCAATCAACAGTGTTTCCATATTCATATGAATATCCTCAGCCTCTACGGAAAACTGCACCTGCCCTGCCTCAATTTCGTCTAAGAGCTCCTGCAACCCCTTAATAATCTGCTCTGCTTCCTCCTGTTTAATAATCCCCGTCTTGCCCAGCATCCGCGCATGAGCAATACTTCCCAAGATATCATAACGATACAAGCGCTGATCAAAGCTTATCGAGGAATGAAAATCATCCATTAACTGAGCCGTATCTTTTTGAAAACGTCCACCCCATAATTTCATCTTAGTCCTTACACCTCCCCTTGACCCCTTCTTACCGAGTCCTTCACTCTTACTTTAATCCCGCTTGCTTTTTCATCAAAGCCTGCACTTTAAGCGGCAAACCAAAAAGGTTGATAAAACCTTCTGCATCCTTTTGATTATAAACTTCATCGGCACTAAAAGTAGCTAAATCCTCATTATATAAGGAATACGGCGCTTTCGTGCCTGCCGGTAGGCAATTACCTTTGTACAGTTTCATTCTTACCGTACCGGTGACAGTTTTTTGCGTCACATTAACAAAGGCATCCAAAGCTTCGCGTAAAGGATGGAACCATACCCCATCATAAACAAGCTCTGCATAACGCTGAGCCAGCAAAGCTTTATAATGCAGGGTCATTCTATCTAATGTTATCTCCTCTAATTGCTGATGTGCCTTGTAAAGCACGGTACCCCCGGGAGTTTCATAGACTCCACGGGATTTCATGCCGACTAGACGGTTTTCCACCATATCGGCGATTCCTACCCCGTTAGCTCCGGCTAATTCATTGAGTTTTTCAATCAACTGTACGGGTTTTAACTCCTGCCCATCTACCGCTACCGGAATTCCTTCTTTAAATTCAATCTCCACATAAGTAGGCTTATCCGGTGCTTTCTCCGGTGGCGTAATCATCATCAACATCTCATCCTGGTATTCATTGGCCGGGTCTTCCAAATCGGCACCCTCATGACTCAAATGCCACAAGTTTCTATCCATACTATAAGGACGTTCTTTAGTTACCGGAACAGGAATATTCCGAGCCTTAGCATATTCTATTTCCTCTTCCCTGGATTTGATCTCCCAGATTCGCCAAGGGGCTATAATCTTCATTTCCGGAGCTAAAGCCTTAATCGTCAACTCAAAGCGCACCTGGTCATTTCCTTTGCCGGTACAACCGTGGGCAATAGCCTCTGCCCCCTCTACTTGTGCTATCTCCACCAGCCTTTTGGCAATCAGTGGACGGGCAAAAGATGTCCCCAACAAATATTTCCCTTCATAAACCGCTCCGGCTTTCAAAGTCGGGTAAATATAATCGGTAACAAATTCTTCTTTTAAATCCTCTATATAAATCTTACTGGCACCTGTCTTGATCGCCTTTTCCTTTAAAGGAGCCAATTCCTCGCCCTGTCCTACATCTGCCGCAACGGCGATAACCTCATAACCGTAATTCTCCTTTAACCAAGGAATTATTATGGAGGTATCCAAACCTCCGGAATATGCTAGAACAACCTTTTTCATCATTTTTTCCCCTTTCTAACTTTTAACTTCTCCATAAATCTTTAACTCATAACTCTACATATAAAAGGATGATAATAATTCATCATCTGTTTAGATATTTCCCTTACAGTAGTGCTGCCAAAATAGCTTTATGAGCATGAAGTCTGTTCTCCGCTTCATCAAACACTACTGATTGGGGTCCTTCCATCACTTCGGCGGTGATTTCTTCTCCCCGGTGAGCCGGTAAGCAATGAAGGACAATCGCTTCTTTCTCAGCTTGACTTAGTAATTCTCCGTTAATTTGATACCCTTGAAAAGCCTTGCGCCTTTTTTCCGCTTCCTCTTCTTGCCCCATGCTGGCCCATACATCCGTATATAATACCTGGGCTCCCTGTACCGCTACTTGGGGTTCGCGAACCACCTGAATCTTAGCAGTCTGACCGGCCAGCGATTGAGCCTTAACGACAACTGACGGATTAGGCTCATAACCTTCGGGACAGGCTACTGTAACCTCCATCCCCATAATTGCTCCGGCTAACATCAAGCTATGGGCCATATTATTGCCATCACCCACATAAGCTAGTTTAAGCCCTTCCAAAGTATCAAACTTCTCCCAAATCGTTAAGAGGTCTGCCAAGGCTTGGGTAGGATGAAAATCATCCGTTAGCCCGTTAATTACCGGCACGTCAGCATATTTCGCCAGATCCAATACCTCCTGATGGCTATACGTCCGAATGAGAATCCCGTCCACATATCTGGCTAAAACCCTGGCCGTATCCTCAATGGGCTCACCGCGCCCCATTTGCAAATCGTTTTTACTTAAAAACATCGCTAATCCGCCTAAATGAAACATGGCTGCTTCGAAAGAAACACGCGTACGGGTAGAAGCTTTTTGAAAAATCATCCCCAGAGTCTTTCCTTTTAATTGCTGATGAGGAATTCCCACTTTTTGTTTTTTCTTTAAATCTCGCGCCAATTCTAAGAGATACCAAATCTCCTCCCGCTTAAAATCAGCCAGAGTGAGATAATCCCGTCCTTTTAAATCCATAAACACACACCTGCTTTCTGCTGTTTTCTTTTATTATCTTGTTACTTTCTACTATTAGTTGACAGTTATATAAAGTATCTTTTATTTTGATGTGTTTCCCACGCTATTGTTAAGGCTTCCTCTATAATCGCCAAGGCTTTATCAATATCCTCATAAGCAATATTTAAAGGAGGAATTAGCCGTAAAATATGATTATGCACAAAATTAATCAACAAACCCTGCTCCTGGCAATAATCCTGTATTGTTTTTCCTTCAATTGACAACTCTATCCCGAGCATCAGACCTAACCCTCTAACCTCTTTAATCAAGGGAGTTTCTTTTTGCATCAGTTGAAGTTTTTCTATGATATATTGCCCTTTTTCTGCAGCCTGCTGTGATAATTTATTCTCAATCAAGACCGTTAAGGTTGCTAAAGCTGCTGCTGTGGACAGAGGATTTCCGCCAAAAGTAGCGGCATGCTGTCCCGGCCCTAACACGTCTGCAGCAACTCCTCGCGCTACCAGCGCCCCAATCGGCAAGCCACCGCCTAACCCCTTAGCCAAAGTAAAGACATCAGGTTGCACTTCCGAATGTTGATAAGCAAAGAGTTTCCCCGTGCGCCCCAATCCTGTCTGCACTTCATCAAAAATCAATAAAAGATCATTTTCTTGACATAACCTTTTTACCCCAGTCAAATAATCCTTGGTCGCCGGATAAACACCGCCTTCACCTTGCACAGGTTCTAAAAGAATGGCACAAGTTTTTTCCGTAATGGCGTTTTTCAAGGCAGCTAAATCATTATATGGTACATACTTAAAACCCGCCGGTAATGGGGCAAACCCTTTCTGATATTGTGTTTGTCCTGTCGCTGTCAAAGCAGCTAAAGTCCTGCCATGAAAAGATTTTTCCGCAGTGATGATTTCATAACGACCTTCGCCATATTTATCATAAGACCATTTTCTCGCCAGCTTGATGGCCGCTTCATTAGCTTCCGCTCCGCTATTGCAGAAAAACACCTTCTTCCCACAGGAATTATCTACAATCATCTTGGCAAGCTGCACTTGAGGTTCGTTCCAATATAAATTGGAACAATGCATAAGTTGTTCCGCTTGTCTTTGAACGGCTTTTACTACTTGCGGATGACAATGCCCTACATTATTCACCGCAATACCACTAACCATATCTAAGTATTTTTTACCGTCAGCATCCCAAACATAACTCCCTTTTCCCTTCACTAAAGCAATATCCAGACGTGAATATGTATTCATCACATATTCCATGCCCATCTGTTTGTTTGTGTCATTATTCATCCCATATCCCTCCTATCATCACATCTGTAGCATATGGACGAGTTGTGGCAGGGGGACGTTTCAGCTGCCACAACTTCCTCTACCACACGTCCCCCTTACCACATCCTCACGTCCGATAATCAGCATTAATTTTGACATAATCATAAGACAAATCGCAGCCCCAGGCTGTTGCGGCATACTCCCCTGCATGCAAATCAACCGTTACTACTACTTCATCCTGCTCTAAGATCCTCCTTGCCACCGTCTCATCAAAGGCTAACCCTCTTCCCTTTTCGGCTACTAAAAGCTCACCTAAATATACATCAACCTCTTCCGGTGCAAACTCAGCCCCGGAATAACCTAAGGCACAGATAATTCTGCCCCAATTAGCATCTTGCCCGAATATTGCTGCTTTGACCAGATTAGAACCGGCAATAGTCCGAGCAGCTATGCGCGCATCTTCCTGGCTTGGCGAATTTACGACTTTTACCTCCAGTAACCTTGTGGCCCCTTCTCCATCCCGGGCAATCATTCTGGCCATATAAACACAAACCTGCTGTAGAGCCGCAGTAAATAATTGAAACTCCTCACTTTCCGGGTTATCAATAAGTGAGTTCCCGGCCAGTCCATTAGCCAAAACTGCCAGTGTATCATTAGTACTGGTATCCCCGTCAACAGTAACCATATTAAAAGAATCTTTATTAGCTATCACCAAGGCTTTCTGCAAACACTCTTTACTGATAGCCGCATCCGTAGTTACAAAGCCAAGCATTGTCGCCATATTAGGATGAATCATTCCGGACCCTTTCGCCATTGCCCCCAATATAACCCTTTTCCCATCTATTTCCACTTCAATCCCAATCTCTTTGGGTACTGTATCCGTAGTCATAATTGCTTGAGCGGCTAACGCTCCCGCCTCTACAGAAAGATTTTTTCCTGCTTCAATTATTCCCTGCCGCACCTTCTCCATCGGTAAAGGAACCCCAATTACTCCTGTTGAAGCAACCAAAAATTCTTCAACCCTACATCCCGTAACCTCTGCAGCAACTTGTGCCATCATCCGGGCATCGGCTAAACCTTCATCACCAGTACAAGCATTGGCACAGCCGCTATTTACCACAAAGCCCCGAAGCTTTTCTTGTGCGGCTAAGTGTTGCCGCGAAACCAGTACCGGTGCGGCCTGAAATTTGTTTGTTGTAAAAACACCTGCCCCTACCGCCGAACATTCGGAAAAAACAAGAGCTAAATCATAACGCCCCTGATATTTTATTCCCGCATGAGCAACTCCGGCTTTGAATCCTTGGGGAGTCGTAATCCCTCCCCCTTCTATTACTTTAAATGTCATCATTTTCACCTTCCTTTTTTTGTGGCAGGGGGACGTTTCTTCTGCCGCATTCCTTACCTCTTTCGTAAAAAAATGTGCTGTGTTGTTTCTTAACGATACGGCCATTTTCCCAATGTGGCACAAGAAACGTCCCCCTGCCACACTGCTATTTTCCTTACGGGTACTGCGCCACTGTCGGCAGCCCCATCGTTTCCTCCAAACCACACATCAAATTCATGTTTTGTATTGCTTGCCCGGACGCTCCCTTCGTCAGATTATCGATTACCGAAATAATCACCAATCTACCGGTTCGCTGATCCAAAGAAAAACCCAAATCACAGAAGTTTGTCCCTTGTACCCATTTTGTATGAGGGAACTGTCCTTGCGGGTAAAGTCGTACAAAAGGCTCCTGCCCATAATAATCTTGATATACTGCTTCAATTTCATCCACAGCAAATGTATACGGAACAGTATAAATCGTACTCATCATCCCACGCGTCAGCGGCACCAGATGTGGGGTAAAACTTACTTTAATCTCAACCCCGGCGACCTCTGTCAGTTCCTGTTCTATTTCCGGCACATGGCGATGATGAGGTAAACCGTAGGCTTTAAAATCTTCATTGACTTCACTAAATAAAGAACTGACCTGAGCGCTTCTGCCGGCACCACTCACACCCGATTTACTATCGATAATAATCCAACTTGGGTCAAGTAATTTTTCCTTCAATAAAGGGTATAACGCCAAAATTGCCGTTGTCGGATAACATCCGGGGTTAGCTACCAAATTGGTCTTTTTTATTAAATCCCTATTTATTTCCGATAAACCGTAAACCGCTTGCCTTAACAATTCCTCTGTCGGTCCCGTCTTTTGATACCAAGTGCTATAAACTTCAGGATTCTTAAGACGAAAATCTGCACCCAAATCAATAACCTTTTTACCATACGCCAAACACTTTTCTGCATAAGGTACACTCAAACCATGCGGCAAAGCTAAAAAAACTACATCAGCTTGCTCAATCAATTCCGAATCATTAGAATCACGACACGTCAAATCAACAATCTGCCGAAAATGTGGATATATATCAACATACTTCTTACCTGCATAACTCTGTGACCCTAAGCCAACCACTTCTACTGCAGGATGCTGAGTTAACATTCTTACCAATTCCTGCCCTGTATATCCGGTAGCGCCAATTATACTTGCTTTGATCATTGCTCGATTCACCATCCCTCATCCTCTATTAATTCATTATTATACGTTTACTTTAATCTTCTTCTCAGTAAGTTTATCATTAATTAGTAATTTAATTATTTTCTTCCTGTAGCTATATAATTCCTTTTTATAATTATACACATTGATGAATAATTATTCAATAAGTATTTTAAGTTTTTTTGCTGAAGTTACCACAAAAAAACAGTCTCAAATTTTTGAGACTGTTCTTTGTCTTTCTTCCTCAGAAATTATTTCGCAAATTTTAAGGTCCTTTTCTTCTAATAAATCTATTTCCGGAAAATCTTTCTGCAGAACCCCATTTTTATCTGTAATCATCTTAATAATCGGTCGCGTAGAATAATCTTTGGGAACAGAAAGCACCACCCCTATAACCCCGTTATTTAACCGTACAGCCGTCCCAATCGGATAAGGAGCTATATTCCGGCAAAACGCTTTGACAACTTCCGGATGAAACGCTTTCTCCTGTAAAGCGACAACCTTTTCTATAGCTTGATACGGGAATAGCCGTTGCTGCTTATTTTTATCCTTCACGGAAACTAAATTATCATAAAAATCAGCTACACTAGTAATCGAGGCATAAAGATGTATTTCTTTACCGCTTAACTGTCTGGGAAAGCCGGTTCCATCATACCTTTCATGATGTTGATAAGCTACATGCGCAGCAATGATACTCAAGCTTTTGTCATTTCTTAAAATTTCAAAACCTTGAGTAGTATGGTCCGGACCCTTACTAATGGATTTACCAATATCGTGTAATATTGCGCCCATGCCTAAAACCTTTAATTTCAAATCATCAAACCCTAAAGTCATTCCCGTAAGAATACTTAAAACACTAACACCTACCGAATGATTATAAAGATATGTACCGGCGCTTCTTAAATCCATTAGTTGTACTAACAGGTTCGGAGTACCTTTTAAATCATCCAGAATCTTATTAACCATATTGCTAACCGGACGTATATCTAAATCCTGATGAAGTGAAGCGTTTTTTGTCACGTTTTTTAGAACTTCCACAGTCTGCAATTTGACTCTTTCATCAATTACATCTTCAACTTCAATATGTCCTAATAATTCATCTTCTATGTATATAAAAGGTATGCCTATTTCTTTCAATCTATTGATGTAGCGATAATTAAGAACAACTCCTTCTTTAAGAAGAACTCGCCCGGATTCATCAAAAACAGTTCTCGCTACACGCATGCCTTCTTTAAGATGTCCGTTGTCAACTGCTCGCATAATAACCTTCCTTTTATCATCTAAACTATTAAACTGCTGTGGTTAAATCTAATAAAATTATTAAGCGCTGCTGTACCTTAGCAACCCCCTTAATATACTTCTTGTTAATATTATGATCAAGTGCTTCATTGGATTTTATCTGTCCCTTATTAATCCGTAAAACCTCATGAACTTCATCAACAAATACCCCAAAAGCATGATCATTCTGTTTAATTACTATAACTCTGGAATCATCTGTAACATCCGTTACTTCTAAATTAAAAAATCTTCTTAAATCAATAATTGGAATTACATCTTCACGTAAATTAACAATTCCCAAAATATAATCAGGTGAATTAGGTAATTTTGTTGTTTCCAGGGGACGTACAATTTCCTGAACCATTAAGATATCCAGACCATACTCCTCTTGTCCTAGTTTAAAGACAACATATTGTTCCTCCAAACCTCTTACCCCCCTTGCCTATTTTCAAAATACTTATGTGAAATTAATGCTTATTCAACATTAGATTATCATATACGCCTTTTTTTGACAATTAGTAAATCGTTAAATATTACCCAAAAAAACATGTTCTAAAAAACTTTCAGCTACTTCTTTAGCCTTCTGCATACTTTCATAGGAAGTAGGAGGCAATTGTAATTTATAATTAGGAAAATATCTGGTCAAATGCAAGGGAATTGTTCGGTCTATTTTAGCAATCCACTGGGCAAGTGCAGCTACTTCCTCAAGCTTGTCATTTTTTCCTGTAATTAAAAGAGTAGTAATCTCCAAATGGCAGTTTTCTGCAAAAAGCTTAGCACTACGAAGGACCGGCTCTAGATGCCCCTGACATAATTCATGATAAAAGCCTTCCGTAAAAGCCTTTACATCCAAATTAACTGCATCTACAAACGGCAGCAGCTCTTTTAGCGGTTGCGGATTGATGTAACCATTGGTCACTAAAATATTTTTTAAACCGACTTCTTTAGCGAGTTTAGCAGTATCCAGCACATACTCAAACCACATCAAAGGTTCGGAATAAGTATAGGCAATCCCGATATTACCCAGCGGTATTAATTCCTGTGCTTTTGCTACCGCTTCCTCAGGTGCAAGAAAAAAGCTGGAGAGCCTGGCCTGGTCTTGCTGGGCAATTTGCCAGTTCTGACAATAGGAGCAGGCGAAATTACAGCCGAAAGTACCAAGAGAAAAAACGCGTTGGCCCTGGCTAAATCTACGTAAAGGCTTCTTTTCAATGGGGTCTAAAGCCATTGCCGTCACCAAACCATAATTAAGCGTAAATAATTCCCCGTCCAAATTTTTTCTGACTCTACACCGTCCCACCTGCCCCTCCGCAATCACACAACCATGCGGGCAAAGCAGACATTGTACTTCCGCACTGTTTTCTTTTTTTACCCAATATAAGGCCGGTTTCAGCTGTTTATTCTTAAACATAGCGCGTAACCTTAAATCTTTCTAATTCTACACTTTCACCCGCACCTATCCCGGCCTTTTGTTTAGCAATCTCCACCTGTTCTTCAGCTGTATCTATTCCCGGTAAATCCGGAAGCAAAAGCCCCCTTCTCGCCCCGCGACTAACAATCACCCCATATACTTGTGGATCAAGTTCTGCTAAAGAAGCGATCTTCTCTGGTTTTTCCAAAACATCCACGGATATGGTTAATTCCTCTAATTCTTCAAGGGAAACCGGTGTAAAGCGCGGATCCTGAACTGCCGCTGAAACCGCATTATAAATAATCTCTTCTGCTAAATTACTCCTTGTAGGCATTATTGTGCCGATACATCCCCGCAACTGTCCATGTTTTTTCAAAGAAACAAAAGCTCCGGCTTTTTTCTGCAATAACTCTCCGACGTTTTGCGGTACCTGCAAATATTGCCCGGTAGTTAGATATTCTCTCAGACTTTGTCTGGCTAAACTTACGGGCAAAGACTCCCCTTCGATTACTTTTTTTATTCGTTCGCTTCTTTCCCGATACAAACTAGTACATAATTCTCTTTCAGGCAAGCGCGGACCTTTTTTCAAACGAGCAACCATATAACCTACCCCAAAAGGTCCTTCATAGGACAATTCTTCTGCTTCAACGGCATATCCGTCTAACACGCCTAAAGCCATAATGAAGGGGCGAAGTGCACATTCACCGGCGTCCTCCACAAGTTCCGGTTCAATATTAAGAAGCCGTTTTACATCCCCCTCCCGAATACACTGTCTGATGTTCTCATCAAAAACAGCTCCACGTGGAGAATACCCAGCCGGCGCTCCTTGTTGCAAGCGGTGAGATAAATCCCCGCTCGCTAAAAAAACCCAGGAGATCTTTAATTTTTCCAGAGCATTACTAATACATTTCCCAAATTCGTATAGTTCTTCATAGGACAAAAAAGCCAGATGAACCGGAAGCAGTTTGCCACGCCAACCCAAGCGATAAAGGAAAGAAAGCGGTACGACCAGCCCATGATCTAATTGCTCACTAAGCTTGTATTTTTGATAAGAGTCTTTTTCAAGAGGTACACAAAAAAGTTGATGCCGGCGGCATTCCGCCAGGATTGCTTCTCTCTCTTCGGGAGCAGAACTAAAAGCAACTTTAACTTGGGGCGCTCTAAAACTAGCCATATCCCCCTGTAAAGAATCAAGAGCATTAACCGTAAAAGCATCACTAAATACAGGCCCATGGGGAGATACTGCCACGATTACCTCCGGATTTAAATCAACTATTTCTTGAGCTAATTTCTCCATCGCCCGATAGGTAGTACTTACTTTAGCAGATTCTTTGTTCCCCACCTCCGGCAAAACAATTGGTGGATGAGGAAAAAGTGTCACCATTTCCGGCATAATACTCACCTTCTCATTTAATTATTTTTTATTAGTCATATGCTCATAGTATTTCCCTAAAACATAGCCTGTCCCTTTTATTTAACAAAAAAGATTTTACAGCAACATTTTGTTCTCTTCTTACCTGTTTATTTTTTCTTACCTAGGTTGATTATTTAGAGATAATTGGCATTACTGTTGGACAATACTGGTCACCGTATTCATGTAAATACCTGACCGTTCCGGCATAGATCGACCAAGCCAATTTATCCTGGTAAGCTGAATCCTGCAGCAGTTTTTCCTCCTTAGGATTAGAAAGAAAGCCTAATTCTACATTAACAATAGGCATTTTCGCCTGATTTAAAATATATGAAGTTGTATCACTTTTTGGTTTTCTGGTAGTATTTCCCGGAAAAGCGATAAATTCCTCTTGAATGCATGTGGCTAATTCCTCACTGCCGGGAATATCCGGGGCATAAAAGGTCTGTGCTCCATACCAACGTCCCGCAGGGAAAGCATTACAATGAATAGCAATATATACATCGGCCTCCACTTGCTGTGCCATCTCTACCCTCTTCTGTAAATCTGCTCTCTTCCTAGCTCTTACGGTATCCTCATTATTACTTAAAGCTTTATCTTCCGCACGCGTTAGATATACCGTTGCTCCACCTTGAGCAAATAACGCATATACTTTTTTCGCTACTTCCAAGTTAATATCCTTCTCTAACACACCTGCCGGACTAACTTTACCCGGATCCTCACCCCCATGTCCCGGATCAATTAACACCGTACGTCCTGCAACTACCCAAGACATGGCCTCAACCGCTGTCTTTCCTGCATTGCCCTGCCAGGTCATAAAGCCAATTAAGATGAGAGTTACTGCTCCAAACAAAACTAACCAAACTAATAAGCGTTTTTGAAATAAAAATAATCTCATGCTCCTCTCCCCTTCATTACTTTATCTTTATAAGATATTAGGGGATTTGCTTCTCTATGCTTCATTTCCTTAAATCGTAAGAACTAAAAAAGAGCCACATTTCTGTAGCTCTTTCAGATATGATTTAATACGGTTGGCGCTTGCCATAAGCAAACTTTGTAATTGTAAACAAACTCGTGTGTAAATGGACAACAATGTTCAGTTACAAATAAGTTTGCTCACGTAGTTACAAAGTTTGCTCGTGTTGAAATGTAGTTGTTGCAAGGCTTCTCGCTGTTTCTTCCCTTGTAGTGACAAAGTTTGCTCGC
>LFSF01000020.1 GCA_001512665.1 Clostridiales bacterium DTU073 | reverse complement strand
GTTCTGTTTTATTTGAGCATATTTTAACTGCTATTAGCGATTCATCTCATATACTTAAATGTAAACCCGTCTTAACTGTTTAAGACGGGTTTACTTATTAGCTCTCTATTCCTTATTTTCAATTTCCACTTTTAGTGCCTTTTTAAACTCCGTAAAATCTACCGTCCCTTTATCCCCTTCTTTTCTTGCTCGAAGAGATACAGTACCATTTTCCATCTCTTTATCACCAACCACCAGCATATAAGGAATCTTTTCTAACTGTGCTTCTCTGATTTTATAACCAATCTTTTCACTCCGTTTATCTACCTCTACCCTAATTCCTTCTTTAAACAACTCATCTGCTAACTTTTGTGCATAAACAAGTTGTCTTTCCGTTATCGGAAGAACTTTAACCTGTACAGGTGCCAACCAAGTAGGAAAAGCTCCGGCATAATGTTCAGTCAAAATCGCAATAAAACGCTCAATACTACCGAAAACTACTCTATGAATCATAACTGGGCGATGCTTTTGCCCATCCTCCCCTACATAAGTAAGATTAAATTTCTCCGGCATCTGAAAATCTAACTGAATCGTACCACACTGCCAAGTACGACCAAGAGAATCCCGTAAATGAAAATCTATTTTTGGTCCATAAAAAGCTCCATCACCGGGATTTATTTTGTATTCCATCCCCTTCTCCTGAAGTGCTTTTTCCAAAGCATTAATAGCCTTTTCCCACTCTTCATCAGAACCCATCGCCTTTTCCGGCTTTGTAGATAATTCTACATAATAGTCAAAGCCAAATAAGCTATAAACAGAATCAACTAAATCAATTACCCCTTTAATTTCTTGGGTAATCTGTTCTGGTAGCATATAAATATGTGCATCATCTTGAGTAAAACTACGCACCCGCATCAAGCCATGAAGGGTACCTGATAATTCATGTCTGTGTACTAAACCTAATTCTGCCATACGAATAGGCAAATCCCGATAACTGTGCATTTCAGAATTATAAACCAGCATCGAGCCGGGACAGTTCATCGGTTTAATAGCAAAATCCTCTTCATCAATTACTGTAGTATACATGTTATCCCGATAATGATACCAATGACCCGAACGTTCCCATAGTTGACGGTTTAAAATTATCGGGCTTTTGATTTCTTGATAACCCCACTCCCTATGAATTTGATGCCAATAGTTTTCTAGTTCATTTCGCAGCACCATCCCTTTAGGAAAGAAAAAGGGAAAGCCAGGTCCTTCATCCATCACGGTAAAAAGCTTCAACTCTTGCCCTAATTTGCGATGATCTCTCTTCTTAGCCTCTTCTAAACGGTTTAAATACTCATCTAAAGCAGCTTTTTTAGGAAAGGATGTACCATAAATACGTTGTAACATCTTGTTTTTCTCACTGCCACGCCAATAAGCCCCGGCCAAACTCATCAGCTTAACTGCCTTAACTTTACCGGTACTGAGCAAATGAGGTCCCGCACATAAATCAACAAACTCTCCCTGCTGATAAAGGGAGATTTGAGCATCAGCAGGCAAATCCTCGATTAGTTCCACCTTGTATTTCTCGTTCTTTTCCTTAAACAGTTGCAAGGCCTCTTCACGGCTTACTTCCTTCCTCTCCAAGGGTAGGTCTTCTTTAATAATTTTTACCATTTCCGCTTCAATCTTCTCTAAATCATCCGGAGTAAAAGTATGTTCTGTGTCAAAATCATAATAAAAACCATCAGCAATTGCAGGACCAATTGCTAATTTTGTTCCGGGAAACAGTCTTAAAACCGCCTGAGCTAAAATATGAGAAGAGGTATGTCGATAAGCATGTTGTCCTTCTAATGAATCAAAGGTTAATATCTCCAAATCTGCATCTGTGTTTATCGGAGTAGTCAAGTCAACAACTTGATTGTTGAGCTTAGCAACGAGAGCATTTCTCGCTAACCCTTTACTAATTTCTTCGGCAATCTGTAGAACTGTCGTTCCCTCTTCGCACTGTATTATCGAACCATCCTTTAAGGTAATATTCACCATGTTTGTCCACCCCTTCATTTTTCTGATTTAATACTTAATATTTAATAGTAGTTTATTAAAACAAAACTCGTCCCTTATAAGGGACGAGTATACTAACCCGCGTTTCCACCCCAGTTGGAAGTAGTAATTTTACTTCCCACTCAGTTCCTCGTTAACGCCGAGATACGTCTTTTCTTACTCAACATACCTTACCGTTTTCAGAAAAGAAGCTCCTAGGGGGTCTTCTTATTGACCTCTCCTAATGATACTCTCAGCCTTGGTATCATCTCTCTTTAGGTGGTCTTAATAAAAAGTTGTCCTACTCTGCTTTTATTATTTATCTGTCTTCAAAATTATATGCTATCCTAAATTTAATGTCAATCATAAGGTTAATCCTTCGTCACTTTTTTGCCTAGACTCCCTAGACTTTGCAGTATCATCACCTAATCCTTGTGTAGAAATTTCATTCCCTTTTTGCTCTTGTTCACTCTGTTCCGGTCTTTCTGCTAACGCTTTCTCTGTGATAACTTGAAGTGAATCTTTGTCAAGATCATCCTTTATTATCCCCGCTTTTTCATTCTCCGCTTTTTCTTCGTAATATTTAACCGCTACTTCATAAGATAAATTACGCAAACCGGCATAGGATGTTTTTTTAACAAGTTCATTATATCTTTTCATTTCCTCCGGTGTTTTAAATTGCTTATGCTTTAGATCAACCATTTCAGCATATAAATCTAAATATTCTTTTCCTATTCGTTCATTAATTTCATCATAACCTTTCAAATCTTCCATTAAGAGAATACCACTACTATCTTCAAATTTTTTAAGTCCTCTTTCTATATTAAACCTGAAACGAAAACGTTGAAAAAATCCCATATTACTCACTCCTAACCTTTTTGGGTTTAATTATATAAAAAATTTGCATTTATTACATATTATCACACTTTTTATCAATATTATTATTATAATTTTTAATTTTTTGTTTCTTCCGTTTGCAATACAAAATAAAAGTCATTCAGTATTGAAATTTTTTTCCGCTTTGTAATATTTCGTTATTACTATATAATCTAGAGTGATAATAACTGCAAAGGAGACATAACATGTATTTTAATCTAGATTGTATCCCCTGTTTAACCAGACAAGCCATTTCAACACTTAGAATGCTAAACACAGAAGAAGCCTTACAAGAAAAAACCATGCGTCTTATTCTGCAGGAAATGCAACAGCTTGATT
Source organism: Clostridiales bacterium DTU073 (assembly GCA_001512665.1). GTDB lineage: Bacteria > Bacillota > Peptococcia > DRI-13 > DTU073 > DTU073. The sequence continues at coordinate 28,579 of LFSF01000020.1, read as the reverse complement.
TTACAAACAACCCTCCCTATATGAGCTGTCTTGTCCATAGGATTATTAAACAACAAACGGGAAATACCGATCCTTATAAAGAGATCAAAAAAGAGTTTAACAAAGCAGCACTAAATCTCTATGATTACCTAGAAAAAACTGTTCAAGACAGTCCTTACCCATTTGAACAAGCTATCCGTCTTGCTGCGTCAGCAAATATTATAGATTTTGGCGTTTTATCTGAGATCACTATTAAACAAGTGAAAAAAGCTTTACAGGATTCTCTCAATAGTCCTATCAAAGGTAATACTGCCTATGAATTAGAAGAAGCAATAACCAAAGCCCGAAAAATACTTTTTCTGGCTGATAACACCGGAGAAATCGTCATGGATAAACTCCTTTTAACAAGAATGCCTAGGGAAAAAGTTACCTATGTGGTTAAAGGCAAACCTATTATCAATGACGCCACCATGGAAGATGCGGAAGCAGTCGGAATTACAAATTTAGTTAGAGTTATCGATAATGGAGCTGATGTCCCAGGTACTATAATAGAGTTATGTTCCGATAAATTTAAACAAGAGTTCGCCGACGCTGATTTAATTATTGCTAAAGGACAAGGAAACTATGAATGCCTAAATGATTATAAAGGCAAGAAAAAATTTTTTATCTTTAGAGTAAAATGTACTACTGTTGCCAAATCAACCAACTGTTCCATTGACGACATCGTCTTAAAAATGCACGAATAATATACTTTACAATCCTCGTTTAATACGAGGATTGTTTTTTAAGCTTTTCAACCTTTCTACAACCTCATAAGTATTATTTTTTATCGCCCCCATTTTTACCTTTGGTTTAAACCTTCCATGAAAGTCACTCCCACATGTATAAACAATCTTATTCCTCCGGCAATAATCAAGATAATATTGCTCCTGTTCCTCGTTATGATGTGAGGTATACACTTCTAAACCTAAAAGACCATAATTAAGTAAATCATCTATCACTTCTGTTTCCTCAATAGTCAGATTTGAACCTGGATGGGCAAGAATTGGAATCCCACCACTCCCATAAATAACACTGATCGCCTCTACTGCATCAGGAACATATTGAGACACATAAAAAGGTTTTCCTACATTTAGATAATCAAAGGCAAAACGTACTACATAATTATCTTTCTGTTTATACTCTTTAATTAAAGGATTATCCTGATTACGAGGATCAGCAAAAATAACATTAACAAAAGAACCGTTTACCGGAACGGTATAATTACATTCCTTCATTACATCTTCTTTTTCTAAATAAAAACCTGCCTCTCTTAGCTTCGCAATCTGGAGATCAATAATCTGTCTTCGTGTTTCTTCCACTTTAGTAAAAAGCTGATGCAAACCATGATCTTCGATCTCAATAAAATACCCTAGAATGTGTATGGTTTTACCCTGATGTTTCCCTTCAATTTCACAGGCGGGGATTACTTCTACACCATACTTCTTCCCCCAAAAAATGCCCTCTTCCACAGACTTTATCGAATCATGGTCTGCAATTGCTATCGCTTCAAGATTCAAGTTTAACGCCATTTCTAATATTTGTTTTGCAGATAATTCTCCATCACTACTAGCAATACTATGAATATGCAAATCTACTGCCATTATTATTACCCCCATCGTTACTTAAACATTACAAGCCATATAATAACATTAAATCAAAATAAATAAAATATGAGCAAGTTGTAAAAAAATGCATAAACTGCCTTTTTGCAATAGATTGTCAAAATCAATTAAATTTGGGTTTTATAAGGCAGGAATTTTTAAAAAATGAGAGAATATATAAAATTAATAGCTCTATTTATAATATTCCTAGGAACTATAGATAAATACAAAAAAGAAAGGAGTACGCTAATGAGTTCTGATCAATTTAAAGTTTTACTGTGTGATGATTCAATGTTAGTAAGAAAGCAATTAAGAGAAATTATTACTGATGCAGGCGTTAAGACAGTTTTCGAAGCATCCAACGGCCAAGAAGCGTTGCTCATAATTAAAGAGCACAAACCAGATGTTATGTTTTTGGATATTATTATGCCCGTTATGAATGGAATTGAAACTCTCAAAGAAATTAGAAAAAACAATTTAAAAATAACTGTAATTATGATAAGCTCCTCAGGGACACAAACACATTTAAAGACTGCTTTGGAAGAAGGGGCTTATGATTTTATCCAAAAACCCTGGAAAGAAACACAAATCACTACTATACTCGATAGAATAAGACATGAAGGAGGGTTTTAATTAATGTTTAGTCAGTATTTTGGTAATTATCTTCTAAATAAAAACATAGTTACAACTGAACAACTTAAAGACGTCTTAAATCTACAAAAATCCGTTCACGTTAAACTTGGCGTTTTAGCACTAAATTTTGGTTATATGAACAGTGAACAAGTACAGGAAGTTCATCAACAACAAAAGAAACAAGATAAGAGATTTGGAGAAATTGCCGTAGAATTAGGCTATCTTAATGAACAACAGTTACTAACTCTTTTATCATCACAAAAACAAGGGCATCTCCAAATAAGTCAGGCTTTAATTGATAAAAAATATCTTACCCTTAGTGAACTTGAAAATGCTTTAGAAAGCTATAAAGAAGATTGTCAATTAACTAATGAGCAGTTAGAACTTCTTAAACAAGGGAACATTGATGAAATAGTACCTGCTTTTCTCAATTTCGATGATCCAACCCGTATTAATATTTATAATGATTATACAGCCTTACTGCTAAAAAATATTGTTCGCTTGCTTGATGAAAGTCCTTTTCTAAAAAAAGAAACATTACCGAATAAATATTCGGCAGAATTTCTTGTCTGTCAGGAAGTTCAAGGAAAATATAATCTATTTACGAGTATTGCTGCTGATCAAAAAACCATTATTAAATTAGCCTCAAAATTTGCTAACGAACAATTCACAGAATTAGATGAAATGACCAAAGCGTCTATTTCTGAATTTCTTAATGTTCATAACGGAATTTTCCTTGTTAATATGTCTAACCAAAATATAGAACTACAAATGCAACCTCAGGAAATCTATCAAAATATAAACATAGAAAAAAGTAACGGAACTTATATTATTCCCATTTACTTAACCGAAGGTAAAGTGTACTTAATTATTTCAGATAAGAAGCCTTTTTAAAAAACAAAATTAAAAACCTAAAGGTAAAAAGCACCACTTAAAAAGTTGGTGCTTTTTACAATCAAAAAAACAGATTCCAATATATTGAGATTATCCCTTGCATAATTCCGATCAGAAAACCCAAAACCCCTCCTATTATTTCTATGTGTTTTAACTCTCTATCAGCTACCGCATAAACTATATTTTCTAAACCGGCCACGTTTAAAGAGTTTACTTTTTTCACTACTATTCTATTGATTTCAGCTTTGATTTCATTAGTTTCTTCTTCTTGAAAAAATTTACGGGGATTATCAAGAAATTTATTTAACTCTTGGCCTAAAATTTTAGCTACAAAATCAGCTACAGAGGCTTGTATTCCTTCTGGGATCAAAAAAGGCAAGCGCAAGGAAACCTGTTCACGCACATATTGCTCTGTCTTTTCTCTAAGACGAGCCTTAATATCCTTGCGGCTTATACTCTCTATCACATCATTTCCGGTAATTAATTCTTTACTAATAATCTTCCCTAAGGCAACGGCAATATCTGCTTGTCTTTTCGGAATCAAACCTTGTATTCTCCAACCCAATAACGGTATTTTATACATTTTATATGGTCTGAAAAGAAGTCTAATCGCCACCATATTAGTAACCCAACCAATTAAAGCACCTATCAGTCCCATTAAAATCAGAAGTAAAAAAATATTCATGTCTTCTCACACCTATTTTTTAACCTATTTTTTTATTCTTAATCAAAATATCAGAGATAAGAAAAAGGAGCAAGCAATTTTTTACTTGCTCCTACTTATTATGTTCACATTTGGAACAGCCTGAACAAATAATTACCCTATTCCCAAAAACTTTTTCAATCGTTTTGATCGTTTCATTACTTTCTACCTCGGATTCCTTATGCAAGATCAACCCTTGTGGTGCCAAAGTAATCAAAGCACTAATTAATAAATCTTCATAATTTATCTCATTTTCAATCAGATCAATCATCAGACCGTCGAGACATTCATGTTTTATTGGTTTATCCTTTTCGTCTAATAAAGAAAACTTACCGTTATTTTTAAAAACTATTTGTACCTTTTCAATACGTGGTTCCTGTATCTCCACAAAATATTTTAAAAGCCTGATGAACTCCTGATATTCTTTTTCCATCAACAATTCATCAACTGCTGTATTTACAATTAACTCTAATTCCTCTTGATAATCTTTTAATCTAAAACTAATAAAACCTTCCACAATTAAATTTTTAGATAATTCTAGGTATTCCAGGATTCTCTGCATTACTTTTTCTTTGCGCTGATGTTGATGATATGAATTTAATCCAGCCGGATTCAACATCTTTTTTGTTTTATTTAGGATCGCTTCTTTCTCTTCTTCATTATAGTAATAAAATTTTTCCCGGATTATTTTTCCAATTAATAGAGTTTCCCATTCTTCTATGATAATTTCGGCTAAACAATTAGCAATAGAGGTTTTGGGGAAAAAACAGTCCATAAAGGTGTATTTCCCTACTTTATCTATATCAATATTCAACGAATAACCCTGACTTTGTAGAACTTTTAATTCATCATTTAAACGATTAAATAGCAAAGTCGGATTAGTATACGTACCTATAGAAATTAGTTCAAGCATCGCCTCACTCCTTTCTTTCTTTAAAAACATCATGGGGCTCGCTTATCATGGTAAAATTATTATATGAGGCTTTAACTTTAATATACAAGATGATTGCTACCAATAAAAACAGAAAAAGGAACCTATATAAAGCTCCTTTTCGAAATCTTATCAGCCATATTCATTTAATATATTTATGGTGGGCGGTACTGGAATTGAACCAGTGACCTCTGCGATGTCAACGCAGCACTCTAACCATCTGAGCTAACCGCCCTCTTACCAGATAACTCAATGCTTTTATTATAAAATGGTCTTAAACAATTGTCAAATTAAATGTCAAAAAAAGAATTAAATGTTCAGACCAAAAAGAACCATTTGCAAACATTGTCAAGCCTTGTTATAATAGTGACAAGTTCGCGATGAGAGATTGTGGTGTAGAGGTTACACTCAGGTACGTGGCACCTGATTTACGTGGGTTCGAATCCCACCTTTCTCTCTGGGAACTGGTAGTTTTATTTAACCCTTAATATAAAGGGTTATTTTTTTTATAAAAAACTATCTCCTAAAATATTTATTACAATTATTTAATTATAAAAGAAGGATTTTCCTAATAAATGTAAAATATTTCCATATTGATTAACTCAACTTTTCTGGGGGATAGTAATATGAGCAACTATAAAATCAAAACAATTTTCACTTTTACCGTTACTTTACTTTTAATGTTTTTATTTCTACCTGCCCATAGTTTGGCTACTACTCAAGGACCATGGGAAGTTAAGAAAAACGAGATTTTTCTTCAAGGTGTTTATCTGGGTACTATAGATAAACTAATCCAAATAAAAATTGAGGACAAGGTTTTCCGGTATTCCTATTCATCACAAGCAATTTTCGCTCTAATGGGACTTCATTCCGGTAAACTCGTTTCTTTATCTCAGTTTCCTAGCAATATAACCGTACAAGTAATCCTTGACGAAAACGGTTCAATTCGGGCGATGAGAAACAAAATAGAACATCACCAAAATGTACCGGGTAAAGCACTGGAAACCTGGGGGCATTTAGCCACCTTAAGTCCTAAGGAAAAGCACTACACTCTTTATCATTTTTGGCAAGGCCTTTACCTGCATAGTTTTAAGAATAATGATCAGCCCGTTTATCTTTCTACACAACCTCTTTGTGCTTGGAGCAACAAGGGAACAAAACTTGCCTATGCTGATCATCAACATCTAGGTATTTATAATACTGAAACTAACACCAATAAGATATTTCCTTTCCCTCATAATAACTTGGGTACTGTAAGAGTAGTAACATCTCTTGATTGGAATTCTCAAGATGATAAAATACTCTACACATACTTAGAAGATTTCCCACAACAGGGTAGTGACTTTATGCAAATAACCGTCTTAGATCAAAACGGCAAAGAGTTAGCAACTAAAACTGTAGAAAATCTCGGTCCAGTTTGCTGGCTTACCAAGGAAATCATCGCTATCGTGATAAATCCACCTTTCCTGTTTGATTCTTCAGAAGAGGAAACAGGAAAAATTATCCTTTGGGATTATCAAAATGACAAAACTACACATCTTGTTCAAGAACTAAAAGGTTATTGTTATAATTTATGTTTAAATCAACAAGCTACTTTACTTTATTATACTCTTACTAATAAGGAAAATTGGCAGGAAGAATTATATTTACATAACTTAGAGACAAAAAAAACAACCAAGATAAATACATTCAACTTTCCAGTATATAACCTACAATGTAGTAAAGATAATATCTTTATCTTCTGGGACAGAATCAATAATGCGATTAATCTAATGGATGAAAACGGGGAGATTCTAAATAAATATGCCGGTTTTTTGCCCGAAAAAAGCGTGGCGCAAAATTTTTTATTTTTCCCGGAGGAACCTCTGGACGAACCACTCCCTGTCTGGTTTAGCACAATACAAGCTGGCAACTAAAGTTAACTAACGACTCCCATTAAAGCCTCGCTAACTTTCAGTAACAGTTGCCAGCTTGTAATTAGTTTACCCCGGGCTATATTTTGTATGTTATTTTGAAAAGTGTATATATTACCAGTAATCCCAACTATTATCCAAAGCGTTATTGTCTAGAACTTAATACTATACTATCTCCTCTACAATATATGCCACTAGTATCGAGGGAGTTAATAAAATAAAAATAATTTATCCTGTTACATTTCCTCTTTTTTATGTATAATTAAAAGAGATTTTGTATGTTTTTTCATTTTTTATAATGTGACAGGAGTGAACAAAATGTTAGGTCCATCAGAAAAAGCCGCTATCTTAGTAGAAGCGCTCCCTTATATTCAAAAGTTTTTTGGTAAAACAGTACTAATTAAACTCGGCGGACATGCCATGAATGATTCCGACTTAGAAAAACTAGTCTTGCAAGATATCGTTTTAATGAAGCTAGTCGGCATGAATCCAGTTCTCGTTCATGGTGGCGGTCCCGGGATCAATAAATGGCTCAACAAATTAGGCTACCAATCCAATTTTATACAGGGAATGCGAGTTACTGATGACGAAACAATCGAAATAGTGGAAATGGTACTAAGTGGTAATATCAATAAAGAAATAGTAGGAAGAATTAATGAATTAGGCGGAAACGCTGTAGGCATTTCCGGAAAAGACGGTAATCTAATTCAAGTTAAAAGAAAAAAAATATTATCCCAGGATCAGTCAGGAAAAGAAACTTGGCTCGATCTTGGATTAGTCGGTGAAATAGAAAAAATAAATCCGGAAATCATCCATGAGCTCACTGGTAAAGGCTACATCCCGGTTATTTCTCCTTTAGGAATCGGACCGGAGGGGAAAAGCTACAATATTAATGCCGACCATGCTGCCGGAGCTCTCGGCGGAGCCCTCCATGCCCATAAACTAGTAATGTTAACAGATGTAGAGGGTATTTATCTAGGTGATGGTCCGGAAACTTTAGTTTCAAAATTAACCATTAAGGAAGTTAATAATTACTTGCAAAACGGAGTAATCAAAGAAGGAATGATCCCTAAAGTGGAAAGCTGTCTTTTGGCACTGGAATGTGGTGTAACTAACGTTCATATTATTGACGGTCGCAAGCCTCATGCTCTACTCTTAGAAATATTCACCCACAAAGGCATTGGTACCATGATTGTCAAAGAATAAATTGTTCTTATTCAAATTTTTTCTTAAAAAAATTGGATTTTTTACCTTCCAAAAGCTGATCTATTTCATGAAAACCTAATGTTTTAAGCAGCTCCAGTACATGTAAATTATCTGCCGGGGTTAAACTGGGAGCCTCATTAGCATAACTATTTACGATTTCTCTCGCCTTTTCCCGATCCAGATTACTCTTAGGCCCACCCACACAACCTCCTATACATCCCATTCCTTCATAAAAATTAGCTTCAATATTACCTTCAACAATATCTTTTAATAGCTTCCGGCACTCTCTGACTCCATCAGCCTGAACGGTTTTTATTTTAATAATTCTTTCCGGTCTAATTCTTGCTAAAGTATCAGACACGGCCTTACTTACACCCCCGGTACGAGCATAGATTCTTCCCGCCATAGAAGAATGCTCACTGGGGGCTTCTTTTTCCTCAGACGGATTAATGTTTACTGCTTCAAAAATTTGTGCCACTTCTTTAAAGGTTAAGACAAAGTCTACGGCATCTTTCACATCCGGCTCTTTAGCTTCCGCTTTTTTAGCAATACATGGCCCGACAAAAACCACTACAGCGTCAGGATGAATTCTTTTTACCGCTCTGCCACAAGCAATCATCGGAGAAACAGATGGTGAAACATGAGTAATCAGCTTATGATAAACCTTTTTGATCATTGCTACCCACATGGGACAACAACAACTGGTTAAAACAAAATCTTCATCCTTTCTTACATGTTTATCAAATTCCAATGCTTCTTTTAAAGTTAGAATGTCCGCAAATAATGCTACCTCTACCATTCCATAAAATCCTAAACGTTTAAATGCTGTACGCACCTGACCCGGTGTAACATTTTCCCCAAACTGACCAATAAAAGCCGGCGCAACGATCGCATAAACAGGTGATTCACGCTTTTTTAAAATATCAATTAACGGGATAAATTCTTTCCTATCAATAAGATTGCCATAATCACAGGCTTTCACACATTCACCGCAACCGGAACAATAATTGTCTTTAATAACTAGCTTTCCTTCTTCATCCCTAACTATAGCCTGAAAAAGACAAGCTACCTGACATTTATTACTACCACAACCCTCATCGTCTGTACAATCATTTACCCTAAAAACTACTTTATTGGGGTCACCCCCTCCGGAAGCATATTTGATATACTCTGCTAACTTTTCTTCATTTTGAGGATTCAATTTTTTTATCCCTTCTGCCAATCTACCATCGTATGCAAATCTAACCAAATGACCAAATATATAATCATAATCATAAGTTAGCTTTTTCGGTTTAACATTATCTTTAATCTTCGCCATTATTTAATTCCTCATTTTTCTTTATTCTGTACTTTAAAATATATCATTTCTTTTTAACTTTAGCTTATTCATAAAAAGACAATCCCCACGTCTTGACATTCTCAATTAAAGTGTATTAACTTATTATAAGTGGCAAAAATACTATGCTCTAGATAAGGAGTGAAATATATTGGCAAATGTATATGACGTTCTTGTAGAAAGAGGCTATATCGAACAAGCCACCCATGAAGAAGAAATCAGAAAGCTTTTAGATGAAGAAAAAGTCACCTTTTATATAGGATTTGACCCAACTGCCGACAGTTTACATGTAGGGCATTTTGTCCAAATTATGGTGATGATGCACATGCAAAAAGCCGGTCACCGACCTATAGCTTTATGTGGCGGCGGTACCGGTCTGATTGGTGACCCTTCCGGACGTACGGATATGCGCAAAATGTTGACTTTGGAACAAATTGAAAATAATGTGCGCTCTTTCCAAAAGCAATTTTCCAGATTTCTTGATTTTAGCGATGATCAAGCAATCATGGTTAATAATGCCGATTGGCTAACCAAACTTAAATATATTGAGTTTATTAGAGATATTGGCAAACATTTTTCTGTAAATAGGATGCTTACCGCTGAATGCTTTAAAAACCGTCTGGAAAAAGGACTATCTTTCCTTGAATTTAATTATATGCTTCTGCAATCATATGATTTTCTAGAACTATACAAACGTTTTAATTGCAAGCTCCAATTAGGCGGTAATGATCAATGGTCCAATATTATCAGCGGTGTAGACTTAGTAAGAAGGATGGAAAATGCCAGTGTTTACGGTCTTACCTTTAAACTTCTCACCACGAGTGAAGGAAAAAAGATGGGTAAAACTGAGTCCGGAGCTGTTTGGTTGGATGCTGCAAAAACGTCTCCCTATGATTTTTATCAATATTGGCGAAACATTGATGACCCTGATGTAGAAAATTGTTTAGCTTTACTCACCTTCTTACCTATGGAAGAAGTAAGAAGACTTGGCTCCTATAAAGATGAAAAAATAAATATAGCTAAAGAAACATTAGCTTATGAGATTACTAAATTAGTTCATGGTCAGGAAGAAGCTGATAAAGCACAAAAAGCCGCCAAAGCACTTTTTGGTGACCTTTCTACTGACTCTGCCTCGATTCCCGCAACTGAGTTATTAAAGTCCAAATTTACTACGGGAATGGACATTCTTACCTTACTTATGGAAACCGGTCTTATTTCCTCAAAAGGGGAAGGACGTCGACTAATTCAACAAGGCGGTATCTATCTTGATAATAATCGGATTGATGATATTTTCCAAATGATTACCCTCGAAGACTTTGTCGATAACAAACTACTGCTGAGAAAAGGTAAAAAGGTTTACCATCAAGTAAAAATAATCGAATAAAAAATAAACAAAAAAAGATTAAAGGATTAAACAAAGGTTTAATCCTTTAATCTTTCTTGTAACATCGTATTACGCTTTTCAACTTTATTATTATTTAAAGCTATAGCAATAGCCTTTTTCGTTCCTAACAGCACCATGACCTTTTTAGCTCTGGTCACACAAGTATATAACAAATTACGCTGCAACATAATAAAATGTTGCGTTAAGAACGGTGCTATAACTATCTTAAATTCACTACCCTGGCTTTTATGAATTGTTGAAGCGTAAGCCAAAACAACTTCGTCTAATTCTGTTACATCGTAATCTACGACCTGGTGGTCAAAACGAATCCGTACCTTTTTTTCTTCTTGGTTTATAGAAATAATTCGGCCAATATCTCCGTTAAAAACATTTTTGTCATAATTATTTTTTATCTGCATCACCTTATCATGTAATTTAAACTTAACACCGCCATAAGTTACATATTCCTTAGCCGGATTTAATGTCTCCTGTAATACTTCGTTTAAATTCCTTACCCCTACAACACCACGTTGCATAGGAGTAAGAATTTGAATATCATTAATTGGATCTAAGCGGTAGTACGCAGGTAACCGCTTGGCACATAAAGATTTAATCTGTTCCACAATACGTTCGGGATCTTCTTCCTCAATAAAAAAGAAATCACTCTTAGAGCCACCCTTTAAATAAGGAAATTCCCCCTGATTAATCTTATGAGCATTGGTGATAATCCTGCTTCCTTGAGCTTGGCGAAAGATTCTCGTTAATTTGACCACTTTTACTTTGCCGGAATTGATAATATCCTTTAAGACGTTCCCCGGACCCACAGAAGGAAGTTGGTCCATATCTCCGACCAAAATAACGATAGCCTTATTCGGTACAGCTTTTAGCAGATTATACATTAAAAGAATGTCCATCATTGACACTTCATCTATGATTAAAACATCACAATCTAAAGGGTTTTCGGCATTTTTTAAATAACCATTTGGATGTTTATACTCTAGAAGGCGATGAATTGTACGTGCATCACGACCGGTCGCTTCTGCTAACCGTTTAGCAGCTCTTCCCGTAGGAGCTGCTAAAAGTATTTTCGCAGCCATTTTTTCGAAAACACGAATAATCGCCAATGTCGTTGTGGTTTTACCCGTACCCGGTCCTCCTGTAAGCACCATAAACTTAGAGTCACAAGCAACTTTAATCGCTTCCAACTGAACTTCATCATAAATTATCTTTTCTTCTTTCTGAATTTGAGCGATTATCTTTTCCATTTTTAACAGAGCCGAAGGTTTATCTGTCCCTATGATTTCTTTAATCCGTTTGGCCACTCCCAATTCACTATAATAAAAAGCAGGTAAATATATTCTATCTTCCCCGTCCAGAATAACAATTTCTTCCTTTATCATCATTTTTAAGGCATTCTCCAGAAGCGTTCTCTCTATATCTAACATTTCCTCTGCTTCTTTAAACAATTGTTCACAAAAAGCAAAACAGTGCCCCTCATTTGCCAGTTGATTTAAAACATAAATAAGACCGGCACGACAACGAGCATAAGAATTTTGGTCATATCCGAGTTTAGAGGCAATCTTATCCGCAATTTTAAACCCGATTCCCCAAATATCATCAGCCAAGCGATAAGGATTTTCCTGAACTACTTTAATACTCTCATTACCATAGGTTTTATAAATTTTTACAGCATAAGCAATGGAAACTTCATGCTCCTGGAGAAAGAGCATCACATTTTTGATTTCCTTTTGCTCCACCCAAGCTTTTTTAATCATTTCCACCCGTTTAGTCCCAATTCCTTCTACCTCAATAAGTCGGTCAGGCTCTTCTTCAATTATTCTTAGCGTATCTTCCTTGAATTTTTTGACAATTCGTTTGGCATTTACCGGTCCGATTCCTTTAATCAACCCACTACCCAAATATCTTTCCAACCCTGCGATAGTTGCCGGGAGCTTTTCTTCATAAGTATAAACTTTAAACTGCCGACCATATTTGCTATCGAAAATCCATTTTCCCTTGAGTTCAACAACCGCTCCAACATTTACAGACGCCATATTTCCGACAACCGTAACTAAATCCGCTTGTCTTGGTGCTTTTATTTTAATAACACTAAAACCATTCTCCTCATTGACAAAGGTAATCCTTTCCACAACCCCACTTAACTTTTCCATATTTCTCCCCGACTAAAAAAATTATTTGTTTGATAATACCTACCCATAGTTTACCATAAAGTCCTCTTAAACTTCAGACTAAATTCCTATCAATAATTAATAGAATTCATGCTAATTATATGATAATATAAATTTATATAAGTTGGAGGTGGCAGATGGATAAACTGGCAATATTTGATTTTGACGGAACACTCTTTACAAAAGATACTTTGCCTTATATTAGTAAAGTATGGAAAGCCCAAACGGCTAATACATTCCGTTATTATCTAATTTATTTGCAAATTGCCCCCGCCTTAATTTTATACAAACTTAAATTAATTTCGAGAAGGACTATGAAAGTTTGGGCAGTTAGTAAATTTCATAAGATCTTTACCAATATGAGTGAAGAAGAAATACATAAATTGTTTTACGGTGTTTATCTATTAATTAAACCGGATTTTAATCCCCAAATAATTAAAGAAATAAAAGCGGCCCAAAGTCAAGGGTACCATACTGTTCTTCTTTCTGGTTGTTATACCGAGCTTTTAAAAATAATAGCTCATTACCTTAAAATAGATACCGTACTGGGAATGGATTTACCGATTAAAGATGGTAAATTTGATTCCACTGTTCCTATCCCTTTTATCGATGGGAATGCTAAACAAAAACTACTGGAAAAGACTTTCGGTAAAGAAAACATTAACTGGCAAATTAGCCGTTCTTATGCAGACAGTATTAATGATCTACCTGTCTTAATGCCGGTAGGACAACCTATTGTCGTTAATCCTGAACCCCAACTACTTAAATTCGCCAGAGCTAATCACTGGCAAATTATTATGGAAGAGTGAGACAATAATTAAACTAATTCAGTACATTAAAGGAGGCAGATACTGCCTCCTTTTTTTATTATTCTTGATCATATCCCTCTTGTCTCGCAAACTGCTACTATTTCCGACACTTTTTGTACTGTTTCCTTAATAAAATCAGTGCTATAAACATCCTGTTGCAACCTTAAAGCTAATTTCTCATAATCAGGCAAATCGGGTTTACGATATTGTTGTAAAACATATAAGCGAGCTCCCTGAATATACTCAGCCATTTCCAGTATATCCTCTTTTTTTAGTTCCGGATTGAAAGTGGTTCTAAATTCATAAGCCACTTGACCGGTAAGCAATATTTTAATACTCTCTTTAATCTCTTCTAAGACTAGAGAAGCATTACTACCACAAATCTGACTATATTTCTGAAACGGAGCTTTAAAATCCATGGCCACATAATCTAAAAGTTTATTATCAATTAAATCCTTAAGAAGTGCGGGGTTTGTTCCGTTAGTATCCAATTTTATCTCATAATCTAAGTTTTTTACTTTCCGGAGAAATTCCTTCAAGTCCTTTTGTAACGTTGGTTCACCACCACTAATAACAACGCCATCTAAAAGCTTCTTTCTCTTCTCCAGAAACCTTAAAACTTCCTCCTCAGAGAGTAAATCTCCCCAAGTTTTGGGGGACAAAAGAAATCGATTATGACAATAATAACAATCCAGATTACAGCCGGAAGTAAAAATCACGGCTGCTATTTTACCGGGATAATCAACTACCGAATTTTTTATTAATCCGGCTATTTGCATACCATCGTCTCCGGCAACTTAAATTTTTTCCGATCGAAATATTCTTCTTTCTTTCCTTTATTATAATTCTGAATTGGTCTCAAATAACCAACTACGCGAGACCAAACCTCTGTTTCACAACCACATTGGGGACATCTAAACTCTTCGCCTCGAATATAGCCATGTTCTGAACAAATACTAAAAGTAGGAGTAATGGAGATATAGGGCAGTTTATAATTATCAAAGATCTTTTTGATTAAACGTTTACAGGTGAGAACATCCTCAATACTTTCCCCTAAATAGATATGATGTACTGTCCCACCAGTATAAAGATTCTGCAAATCATCTTGCAAATCCAATACTTCAAAGATATCATCACTAAAACCAACCGGCACTTGACTGGAATTAGTGTAATATGGTGTATCTTTTCCGGCTGTAATAATATCCGGGTATCTCAACTTATCCAATTGGGCAAGTCGATAGGCAGTTCCTTCCGCCGGGGTAGCTTCAAGATTATATACATGTCCGGTTTCTTCCTGAAACTCCATTAATACATCCCTTAAATAAATTAGTAATTCTTCAGCCAGTTCCCGTCCTTCTTGTGTCGTAATATCCTTCCCCATAAAGTTCAATAACGCTTCATTCATACCTACTATACCAATCGTACTAAAATGGTTATACCAATACTGCCCTGTTCTCTCCTTAATATTCCTTAAATAAAAGGTAGAGTAAGGATATAAATTATCCTCAGACTGTTGCTCAATTATTTTTCTTTTTATTTCTAAGGATGTCTTCCCAATACAAGCCATGCGCCATAAACGAGCTTTAAATTCGTTTACTGTCTTGGAAAGATAACCTATTCTGGGTAAATTAATTGTAAATACTCCAATTGAGCCGGTCATGGGGTTACTACCAAATAAGCCTCCCCCTCTTTTTCTCAACTCCCGTGTATTCAAACGAAGCCGGCAGCACATAGAAACAGCATCTTCAGGTGACAAATCAGAATTAACATAATTGGCAAAATAAGGGATTCCGTATTTACATGTAATTTTCATAAAATCATCTATTACCGGATTATCCCAATCAAAATCTTTGGTAATATTTATGGTCGGAATGGGAAAAGTAAAAACTCTGCCCTTGGCATCACCTTCCAACATTACTTCACAAAAGGCTTTGTTAAAAAGATCCATTTCCTCCTGAAAATCACCATAAGTAAGTTCTTGCATTTCCCCGCCAATAATAACAGCTTGATCTTTCAATGTTTGTGGAACATTAATATCAAAAGTTAAATTAGAAAAAGGGCACTGAAAGCCTACACGTGTAGGAACATTCATATTAAAGACAAACTCTTGCAAACATTGCTTCACATCTTCATAAGTTAAATTATCATAACGAATAAAAGGGGCACAATAAGTATCAAAACTTGACCAAGCCTGAGCCCCGGCAGTTTCGCCTTGTGTTGTAAAAGTGGAGTTAACAATCTGACCCAAAAAAGAACGCAAATGTTTAGCCGGTAGGCTCTCTACCTTACCATTTACTCCACCAAAACCGTCCATTAAAAGCTGACGCAAATCCCAACCTGCACAATAAGGACCAAAGAATCCTAAATCATGGATATGAGCGTCATCACTTTCATGTGCTTCTCTGACTTCTGCAGGATAAACCTCATGCAACCAATATTTTTTGGTAAATGTCTCCCTGACATAATTATTAAGTCCATTAATACTTTTCTGGGTATTAGCATTTTCTTGAACCTGCCAATCCTTATCACCAAGATAATTAGAAAACATATCTATTGTTGCTCCAATTAACGCGTTTATTTCTCGAGCACTCTTTCGTTTTTCACGATAAAGGATATAGGCTTTGGCAGTTTGAGCATGTCCATTCTCAATAAGTACTTTTTCCACTAAATCTTGTATTCCCTCTACATCAGGCACTCTTTCCCCAAATTGCTCACCGGCTAGCTTTAATACCTGTGTAGTAAGGGATTCTGCTAAAGTATAATCATCTCCTCCGCAAGCTGTTGCAGCTTTAAAAATTGCCCAAGTAATTTTTTCAGGCTTAAATTTTTCCCTTGTGCCATTCCTCTTAATAATTTCATTAAACATTTGCATCACCTTAATAAATTATAACGAATTTCAACAAAAGTTAATAGTTATTTTTCAAAATTTGCTAAAATTTTATTAAAAATAATAGAGCCTAATCTATAAGGCTCTCCAACTTCACAATCCAAGTATTAGTATTTCTTATACTATTAAATTACTGATTTTCACTAGCACCGGTATCATTTTCATTACGCTCTGGTTCTTGCTCAGATTTTTCATTCTTTTCTACATCTGTTATTTCATCCTTAACCGCCAAAGACTTACCACACTTGCTGCATACTTCATTGGTCTTAAGATTTTCTTTACCACAAGATGCACAGATTATCTGATTCTTTATTTCACGAATTTTTTCCCGGAAATAACTAATGTTTTCCTGATGAATTTTCACTTCTTCACATAATTCTGCCACAGTATTATCAGTTATATCACCATTTGTATATTTCTCAAAGCAATATTTCCCCAGTTTAATAAATAAATCATTAAGTGCATCTTCTTCAGTATTAATATTTAAATTTAGTTTAGTTATTTCCATTACTTCACTGGATTTTTGTACCGCATTCTTAGCAAGACAGTTAAATTTCTTGCCAAGCTTATTAAGAATTGCCATAAAATAAAACACCTCCGCTATGATTTATAATTATTGGTAAATATTCATACGTACCCATATAATAATTTATTACATTTGTATTATTTTTATTATATAACTATTTTCATAATCTTACTAGTATTAAATATTACTTGGTTTTGATAGTTTAATTATTAAACATGGGATGTCAAATGGGATGTCAAAATAAAAAAAGTGGCACAAAATTTATCCGGAAACCAAAAAAAGACACGCTCTCAGGTGTCTTTCATTATGGCTCTACGCCTACTCTCTCTAGTGGTGCCCGAGGCCAGACTTGAACTGGCACGAGATGTGACTCTCCCAGGATTTTAAGTCCTGTGCGTCTGCCGATTCCGCCACTCGGGCATGTTATAAAAAAAATCTATTTAATGGAGGTGCGGGTCGGATTTGAACCGACGGATGGCGGATTTGCAGTCCGCAGCGTTAGCCAGCTTCGCCACCGCACCAAACCTATTTTTTAATAAATGGAGCGGAAGACGAGATTCGAACTCGCGGCCCTCGCCTTGGCAAGGCGATGCTCTACCACTGAGCTACTTCCGCATAAAAACTTCTACTATGGTGCCTCGGGGCGGAATCGAACCACCGACACGAGGATTTTCAGTCCTCTGCTCTACCAACTGAGCTACCGAGGCAAAAATTAAATAAAATGTGTTTCGTTAGCTGACAAAATATATAATATCATGATTATCTAGACTCTGTCAATGATTTTCGCAAATTTACAAGCGTTTATTTTATCCAATTATCCAACATAAGCTAACAAAGCTTCCCTTACAATTTTTGCCGCCAAAATTGCTGTCCTTTCCGATTGGTCATAAGCAGGAGCCACCTCCACCAAATCCATCCCTACGACCTTCAAATCTTTCATCGCTAAAATTGCCTGAATAATTTCCCGCGAAGTGCATCCTCCCGGTTCCGGTGTTCCTGTCCCAGGAGCATAGGCAGGATCAAGCACATCAATATCTAAAGAAATATACACAGCTTTCCCTTTCACTTCCTTTACCGCTTGCTCAAGAGCAGGGAAAATTTCAGCAAAGTAGAGATGCGTATTCTCGCGAGCATATTCAAACTCCTCTTTCTCTCCGGAGCGAATCCCAAACTGATATAAGTTTTTTCCCTTAATAATATCTGCTACTTTTCGCATAACCGTAGCATGAGAATTCTCCTCTCCGAAAAAAGTCTCACGTAAATCAGTATGTGCATCAAAATGAAAGACAACCAATTCAGGGTATGATGCTGCACAAGCTTTAATTAAAGGTAGGGAAACGAGATGCTCCCCACCTAAAAAAAGCGGGAATTTCCGTGAGGCAAAGACCTCCCTGGCTACATCCTCCATTCTTTTAAGACTCTCTAAAGTATTACCAAAAGGCAATTCCAAATCACCGGCATCATAATAGGCTAAATCCGCTAAACTTTTATCCTGATAAGGGCTATACATTTCTAAACCAATAGAAATATTGCGAATCTGCTGAGGTCCAAAGCGAGCACCGGGTCTTAAACTTACTGTATAATCCATCGGTAAGCCTATTAATACTGCCTGTGCCTCTTGATAATCTGCACAGGCACCTAAAAATCCCATTGAACGCTGTAAATACTGATTCAACATCCTCTAACCCTCCACTACACATTTTCTCCCATATTACTCAAACACAAAATTCAGCCCATAGACACTTCCCTTGTTATTTTAGAAGATCAGCTACAAAATTAGGTAAAACAAAAGATGAAAAATGAATATCCTGATTATAATAACGCGTGTTTATGGCTACAATATCCTCCGGCTTTACCTGTAAGGGGTCATGTTTTTTCGAAGCCAAAGTAAAACTCCACATCCCTGTCGGATAAACAGGAATATAAGCTAAATAAAGTTTAACTAACGGAAATAATTTTTTCAAATCTTGATGAATGCGAGTAATTAACTGCTTATCCTTCTCTAAAAATGGGGACTCTGTTTGGGCAACCATAATCCCGTCTTCACGTAAGGCTTCATAAACATTTTGATAAAACTCAGCAGAGAATAGCCTAGCAGCCTGCCCAACCGGATCTGTAGAATCTATGATAATTACATCATATTCGTCTTTATGTTCTTGGATATGTTTAATCCCGTCATCTATTAACACGGTAACCTTGGGATGATCAAAGGCCGCCCCTATTTCCGGTAAATACTTTTTAGAGTTTTCAACAACTCTCCCATCAATTTCTACTAATGTAGCGGTCTTTACTTTAGGATGTTTAACAATCTCCCGGATGGCTCCTCCGTCCCCACCACCGATTACTAGGACATGTTCAGGATTAGGATGAGTATTTAAAGCTACTAAGGTAATCATTTCATGATATACAAATTCCTCTTTAATACTAGTCATTACACAATGGTCCAAAAAAAGCATTCGGCCATAAGTATATGTATCTACCACAGATAGATGTTGAAAATCTGTCTTTTCTTCATGCAGTTTTTCTTTAATGCGAAAAGAGATCAACATATCCTCTGTTTGTTGCTCCGTAATCCATAAATCAGCTTTCATTATTTATTTCCTCCTTTGCATAATTAAAACACTGTAATAAATATTATACCAAAAAAAATACAAAATCGTTTATCAAAAAAAATATATATCCTGTACTTAAGATACCCATTGTGAACCATTCATTAAAATAAGTACGCGCCAAGCACGTACCCATTTCTCATTATTTTTATATTTATTAAAAGATAAACCACTGGAAAAACATCCGGGAATTAACGGCCGCCCTTGTCCGGAGCTTTTTCTGCTAATATCCTCCTCGCGTTTGCTGCCTTTTCTGCCCTGATTGAACTCCACCTACTCCATTTAAATTCTACCTTTATATCTCTTAAAGGTAGAATTTTTCTTAACTAACAAATGTATACAATTAAATAGAGTGATAAAAATGGGCAATCTTTCAACCAACTGTCTCCGCTAGTTCCTGATTGCGATAAAAATTATATTTGCGAAAAGCTAAACGAACTAAAGATTTGTCTTGGCTATACGTGATTTTTTCTAAAGCTTCATCAATGGGGAAAAACCCACCATCAACAAAACCTTGCTCTTTATTTACAGTAAAGGAATCGCTTGTTGCTTGCATAATAAACCAGTCTATCTTATTACAAACCGGGATTTTACGAGAATAAGAATAAAATTCATAACTAGTCTCACCAGCGGGAGAAATAACGTTAGCGTCAACTCCACCTTCAATTTTGACTCTATCTAAAGCTACGTCCAAAGCTAACTGATTATTTCTTATAACACCTTTCGGTAAAACCCATTCTCCCTTGTGGTTTTTAAGTATGAACACACTGTTGTCAATGAACACCACCCCACCTGCACATTCCCTCGTCAACATAGCAAATCCTCCTATACTTTTCTTTATAGTTTTATACTATGTTCGACAGGATAGAGGAGTTCTCCTGCAAAATTAATCACAGGAATTTTGAACTATTTTACTTACTTTTTGCCAGAAATAAATCGCACTGTCCACCCTGCCAATAGGCACAATGATTACAACGCGGCTTCAAATCTCTTGATGGTACATTACCATCTTCAATCCCTCTGGCTGACCTTACAGAATCAAAATGTGGGCATCCACCGGCTATACGAAAATAATTTTCTGTCATAATGCAAAACCTCCTGTTCTTAGGATACCCATACAGGAGATTTTTAAAATGTATTTTATATATATTTATACGTTAAAACGGAAATTTATGATATCACCGTCTTCTACCACATAAGTTTTTCCTTCGAGCCTGAATAATCCCTTTTCTTTAACTTTCGCCATTGTCCCCAATTCCTGAATATCTTTGTATTTCACCACTTCGGCGCGAATAAAACCTCTTTCTATATCCGAATGAATTTTTCCGGCAGCCTCCTTCGCTATCATTCCCAACGGAATTGTCCATGCCCTTACTTCGTCTTCCCCGACAGTAAAGAAAGAAATCAGCCCCAGATGTTCATAAACATTACGCGCTAACACCTCAATCCCTAATTCGGTTAAACCTAAATCTGCCATGAAAAGTGCTTTATCTTCCTCACCTAATTCCGAAATCTCCCATTCCATCTGTGCGCATATTTCCAAAAGAGGAATATTCTTTTCTTGACATAAGGCTAATGTCTCCTCACGATAAGGATAATTTTTCTGTTTAAACTGTTCTTCATCAAGATTGACCACAGCCAAACGTGGTTTTTCTGTGAGGAAGGCGTAATTCTTCATGGCATTTCTTTCTTCTTCGGTAAGCTCTACATCACGCATAGATTTACCTTCTTCCAGTACCTGATAGCATTTTTCCAGACGCTCCAGCTCAGCTTGATCCTCTTTGGTAATTTTTTTACCTGTACGAATCCGCTCCATTCTTCTTTCTATTAAATCCATATCGGCAAAAAGAAGCTCCATCTCTACAGCTTCTAAATCTCTAGCCGGATTTATTTCTTCCTCCACATGGGGAACATTTGGATTTTCAAAAGCACGCAAAACATGAACCAAGGCATCACAAATCCGTACATCATTCAAAAATTTACTGGCTCCGGACTTTTGTCCCTCCTGAGCAGTTATTAACCCGGCAATATCAATAAAATCAATCTGAGCATAGATTGTTTTGCGCGGATTATATAGCCTACTCAAAAAATCAATCCTCTTATCCGGCACTCTCGCTGTTCCTATATTTGCTTCAACCTTACCGGAACCTGTCTCCGCTTTTCCGCTAGTAAGCAGATTAAAAAATGTTGTCTTACCTGTTAACGGTAAACCAATCAATCCGATTTTCACTGGTAATCTCCCCCTCATTACAAACCACTTCATAATTACTAGTACCATAGACCTACACTTAAAATACTACCATAAAGCTGAGCAAAGTGATAGTTTATAAATTTTATCACTCCGTACATTCTAAATACTCAACGCTAAATTTACGCTGAAAACGTTTTAATACAGCATAAAAAATTTCACCGAAAATCATGGTAAAAACTATGTTACTAAAAACATGCAGAGTATCAAAAGGAAAGCTAACTAAATAAGTTGCCCAAAAAGTCTTCATATTGAGGGGGTAAACAAAAGCAAGCCAATGCCAGATATTCTGAATCCAACCAAACAAATACCCGCATAAGGCAGACAATACTGCGAACCTCTTCCGACTAAAGCCCTGCACCTGTTTAGCCAAAAAACCGGCCAAAACACCGCAAATACCCCAACCTAACATCTGCCAAAGAGTCCAAGGACCATGTCCTAAGAAAAAGTTCGAAACCAAGGCAGACATAGCTCCTACCATAAATCCCGTCTGTGCCCCAAAAACATAACCGGTAATCATCACCAAAAAAGTGGTAGGCTGGAAACTCGGGAAAACAGCAAAAGGTATCCGTGAAATACCAGCGAAAGTGGTCATGGTAGCAATAAGAGCAATTTCCTTAGCGGAAACTTCCGCTTTCTCAAAACGCCGGAAAAACAGCAATATACATAGAATAGTAATTACTACAGCAATAATGGCCCAGTTCATTTACACTCCCCTTCCCATTATAGCCACAGAAATTGAGGTAATGCTCTCAACATATTCTTAAATAAACGACAGATATCCGTAGAAAGTTTAGTGAGATTTGAACTATTATTTTTATTCTGCTGTTTAATCATATCCCCCGTCATAGCATCGGCAAAATTTTGAGTATCCTTAAGATTTACAGGCAAAGACCCTCCACTTAAAGCAATCACAGCATAAGCAGTCATCAATACCGGAGACGAATCAAGCCCGCTAACCCATTGAAACGAACCATCGCTGTTTTGCAAACTACAAAGATGATCAAGAGGGCTTACTCCTTGAACCCGCCAGTTATTCCCTGCAGGGTCCTCCCCCACAGCCGATAAACCTTGAATAACCCAAGAATCAGTAGCGGCGTTCGTCTTTTGATCGGTCCAGCTAAATCCACCGTCTTCGTTTTGTTGCTCCTTCAGATATTGAAGAGCCTTTTGCACTACCAAATCATCTTTAGTCAATCCTAAGGCCGCAAGAGCGCTTAAAGCCACCCCGGTATCATCAGGATCACTCTCCCCACCCACAGCCCAACCAAAGCCTCCATCACTATTTTGTTGACTCACCAACCAGCTTAATACCTCCTCACACTGAGGGATTTCTTGATCGGCTGCGGTCAAAGCCAATACAGACCAGAGCTGACCACTCAGTAAAACTTCCTCTCCTAATTCACTTTGAGCAAACTGACCATGGGGTAATTGCCAGGATACTATTTTTTCTGCTAAATCTATCCCTTGATATACAGTACCGCTATTGAGGGCAGTTAAAGCCAATAAAGTCCTAGCATAATCAGTGGTTAACTCCAAAGAACGCTCCTGATTCAGTATGTAATCAGAAGGAGTCAACCCTTTTTTACTCCACCTAACATCATTTGGATCCTCACCGGCAGCTCGCAAGGCCATCACCACCCAATCAGTAACCATCGGATTACTTTTATGACCTTTATCACTGGGAAATCCACCGTCCTCATTCTGAACACTTTGAAGGTATCCTATCCCTTTTTGTACACATTCCGAAATATCCACAGCAAAGGCACCGGAAGATAAAACAAACATCCCAAACCACAGAATAAATAAAAGACTAATTCTTTTTAATTTAATTGAAACCATCATACTTTCATACACTCCTTCTTTTTTTCTCTACTAAAGGCTATTTTGAAAGATTTTTTTCATCAGCATTAACTTCCCTTGGGCTAAAGTAATAACAGGTTCATCGATCAAATTCTGAAACAATTTTGCTACCTGAGGCGTATAAAAGATGGAGTCAGACAAGATCTCCTCCTTATTGCCCCGAGCAATAATCGTTCCTTGGGTCATTAAAGCAATTTCCGCTGCATACTCGGCGGCAAACTCTACATCGTGGGTCACTAAGAGAATGGCGCGTCCTTCTTGTTGCAGTTTTTGCAAGATTTCTCCTAGTTGTGCCTTCATATCATAATCAAGTCCTCGCGTTGGTTCATCAAGTATGATTAATTGGGGATCAGCTGCTAAGATGGACGCTAAGGCGACACGCTGCCTTTCTCCTGAACTTAAATCACGTGCATAACTTTGCGCCAGCCCATGTAAACCTAATTTTTCTAATAAAATATCAACACTCGTCTCTTCCTCTTGGGGCAATTGCAGATTCTTTAGAGTAAAAACAATTTCATCTCTGACGGTAGGCAAAAAGAGATAATCATTAGGATTTTGCGAGAGATACCCAATTTCACCTGCCCATTCCTCCACAGACTTTTCCCTGATCTCCTGCCCTAAAAAATGTACTGTCCCCGTGGTCGGATGAAGAAGACCTCTAATATTCTTTAAGAGTGTAGTTTTACCTGCGGCATTTTCGCCCATCAATACCAAAAAATCACCTTTATAAAGCTTTAGATTATTCCCTTTTAAAGCCTCAACCCCATTTTCGTAGATATAGCCTACATTCTTAACCTGTAGGAGCAGATCACATGGATCACAAGTATCGCAAGTATCAAGAGCATTACGGGTTTTACCGCTATCATTGGTATCACCGGTATTACAAGTTTCACTAAGATTATAAGAACTATTTTGAAAGGTATGAGGAGATGATTTTTCAAGCAATTGTCGACCTTCTTTAACGGTCAAAGGAATCCGGGCACAACTACTCCCGGCAAAAAGCTTCGGTATTGGTGGCAAAAAAGGACTCTTTTCTTTTGTCGCCCATTGCACAAATGCCCCTGCGTCAGTCTGATTTTGCACAATTCGCCCCTGCTCCATCAGTAGAATACGGTCCGCCAAGTGAAAACATCTTTCTAATCTTTGCTCAATTAAGATTACGGTCATCCCTTGTTCTTCATTGAGCCTGCGCACAATTGTGAGAATTTCTTCACCTGCTACCGGGTCTAATTGGGAAGTCGGTTCATCCAAAATCAGTATTTCCGGCTGCATAGCCAGTATCGAGGCTAAAACCACTTTCTGTTTCAAGCCACCGGACAATTCCGTCACATCATCTTGCAGATACGGATGAAGCACCAAAGCTGCCCCCACTTCCATAAGTCTCCTCTGCATTAAGCCTACGGACAACCCCAAGTTTTCCATTCCTAAGACCAGTTCCTGTTCTACATTACTCATAATTAACTGACTTTCCGGGTCCTGAAAAACCATCCCCACTTTTTGCACTAGAACTTCTCGCTTAATCGTACGGATCTCTTGGTTGTCGAGATAAATGCTACCGCCTAATTTTCCGCCATAAAAATCCGGCAATAAACCGGCTATCGCCCGTACCAAAGTAGATTTACCACAACCTGAACGACCTAAAACAAGGACAAATTCGCCACGATTAAGCTGAAGATTTACGTTATCTAACGCTGGTTTTTCTGCTTCCGGATAATAATAAGTTAAATTCTCGACCTTAATGTAGGCCATTTTTTCCACCCCCAGTTGAGAAAAGCAGGAATCATCAAGAAAATCCCCAGGAAAACAGCGCCAAAAAAATCACCGCTTCCTACACTCTGCAAGCGAGGATAATAATGAAATTCAGTCTGTCCCCTCATAACTAACCACATACTTAAGCAAAGTACTAAACAAATTGCCACAACAATAAGCTTGTCGCCTATTCTCCACCTGTTTCTCATAAAACTGGTTCTCTTTCCTAGTCCGTACCCTCTCGCCTGCAATGATTCTGCCAATTGAAAGGCTCTTTCCAAGCTGGATAAAAGCAAAACCTTAATCACGGGAATGGTTTTTACTGTTCTTTCCCTCCAACCTTGTCCATGAAAATTAACCCCGCGGCACTGCTGTACTTGCATAATGCGTAAAAAATCAGCTCGCATTAACGGAAACAACCGTAAAGATAAACCTAAGGCTAAAGCTATCTTATATGACCTACCACCTAAGAGTCGAATAATACCATCCGGATGGACAACATACATAAACAAACAAAAAGCACTGATGATTACCAACAACCTCAAACCCATCCCCGCACCATAACATAAAGCTTCAAAAGTAATACGTATTCTGCCTAACCCAGGAATAGCTGGGCTTAAGAATAAAACAGTCGCTCCTTCCCGTACCAAAAACACATTCACAAACATGATCACGACCAGAAAGCAGAGCCCTATTTTCAAATAACTACTCCATTCACGGATTAAGTCAAAGGAAAAAATTACTATAGCTACTGCCAAAAAAAGTGCCAACAGATAAAAAGGATGCGTAAAAAAAAGAGACAAAAACACCACTACCGTCAAATACAACAAAACCGTAGCCGGCTGCAAACGATGCCTCATCTTTTCTTCTTCACTCTGCCGATGCCTTTCCTTTGTTTTTATCCCCACTGCAAATACATCCTTTCAAAACACAATCACAATCACCTTGCTATATTTTTAAATTTTATCTAGCCATAAGTGGTAACCGAATAACCTCATGTGTTGAGGTTATAACTGCACTAAAACAACCTGAAACCCTGTCTGGTTGTTCCACAAGGAGCATAAGCGCATTTCTTAATCCTTCTTTATCCGTACCGGAAACAATCCACAAAGGACTGTCATCTCCTGCAGTTTCACCTGAAGCCGCAATAACCCCTACTCCGGCACAATGTTCATCAGCTTTTTTTCCGTTATAATCCAGTAATTCCAAGCTATGATCCGTAAAATGCACAAAAGTACCGTTTTTGGCAAAAGCTTGGTTTAACTCTGCCAAATAAGCGTACTTATTTAATTCACACCATTCACCTATTACTAAAGTGGGACCTTCTCTCTTACTTAACAACTCCTGACTAATCTCCTTGAGGATAATCTCTTTCACCCCGAATGCTTGCAAAGCTTGTTCCAACTGCAGAGCGAATTCTTGATCCTCTGGACGGCAAAGAATCATTGTCGCTTTCGTCTGACCACGGTAGCCGTGCAAAAAAGGTTCCGGATAACACCCGATTACCGCATTGGCTGCTTGAAAAGCCTGCCACGGATGATAATCCCACCACACCTTTTCCCCGGCTTGCGGGTAATAGTCCAAAGCTCCTATATCCGCAAAAATCCCGTTAACAATAAAGAACCAATCCTGATTAGGTTTGCTTAACCCCCCAAGCTCTGAACGCAAAGAACCAATACGCTTAATATAACCCCCACCAAAAGCAGTTTCCACTTCATCCGCATAGACATAATATAGTCCATCCATCACCGACATCTTGGGTTTTAATAAAACATCCTCATTTTTAAGTGTTACTGCACCATAATCTTGACTTACCCGCAATGAGAAGGTGGCAGTGGAAGGTGCTTCGTGATCAGTTTTAACTTTTGCCATTACTTCTTTCGCTTCAGTTTGCCCAAATTCAGCCGGCTCCTCACTATCGTTTACCTTTTCTGATACCCCTTCACTATGATCAATAACTGAGCTTCCTGCAATTTTTTGTTCTCCTGCAGCATCCGGTACAAATCGTTCACTATCCTGTCCGGTACAAGCTGAAAAAATTATGATTATTGCTAACAAGAGAAATAGCAGTATCCTTTTGTTTCTCACCAAATTCTTATTCCCCCTTTTACTACAAGAGCCCTTCCACTTCTTTCAAACAATTACCTAACCAAACAAGATAAGCAACTGCTTCCCTCATCAACTGCGTTACTCTTTTTTGGAAATTAGTATGAAGCTCCTCAGCCTTAGCAAATAACCGCCTATAAGTTTCCGGATCAATAATCACTTCTTCTCTTTCCTCTTCAGGCTTAAAGTTTTCAAGATCCGGAGTTGGACTTTTTTTATTTCCGCCTATTCCCTCCACATTATTATCAGAATCACTGCTATAAAACCACTGTACCGAATCACCGTCTTTCAAAGTATAACTGCCAATAGAAAAACTAATTAGCTTCCCATTAATCTTAACCATCCAGCCATTCATGCCTCTGTTTTTCTGTCCTTCTATTGCGGAAATAAAATTACTATCTCCTTCATAACTCAAACCTGTTGCTACTAGCGCATCAAAAACCGTAGCCTTCTTTTTATCCAGAGTAACCTTTCCGTTAAAAAGCCTTTCCCCATTTTCTCCGTTAACTTTTACAGAAACCTTTATCTTATTCGTCGAAGGGTTGGAACCTCCCCCACCACTACTACTCTTATTAATAACTATTTCTTGAGCCACTGTCCTGACCAAACCATTATCATCAGGATATTCAGCAGTATTAGCTTTATCGGCCGCTACAAAATATGTACCTTTCTCCTCAATCCGGAAGTCCAACTCACCATTAGCATCGGTAATTCCGGCTATAGTAGGCGAATTCCGCTTCTCTACCGTATAATAAATAACCGTTGCTCCCTCTACAGGCTCGTCACTATTATTCTTAACCGTAGCCGTCAGTGTCGTAGATGTACTTGCCTCCGTAGCAGATAAATTCAACTCTCCTAGCTTTGTTGAATTGTTAGCCGACATTACAAAAGAATCGCCATCCTGATAAATATCCTGATAAGGTGCCACAGACCAATAAAAATCATTCCCCAAGCCATTTATTGTTTCTAAA
>LFSF01000023.1 GCA_001512665.1 Clostridiales bacterium DTU073 | reverse complement strand
TGCGATTCTTCCAAAACAGTGATTTACTGCGCTTAAAATATTTTCGCCGTTCTGGATGAAGATTTTTTTGAACTTCCTTACGGACTTTATCAAATGCCCAACAAACAAGCCTTGTATAGTGGAATTTATGGGAGTGTAAATTATTTTGTGTAAATGGATTTGCCCCTTTACGTTTGTTTGACTGATTTAGAATTAGTTTTACATAAATTGGTGATAATATACCTGGCTCTTACCTATCAGGAGGATAGGGCAATGCCGGAGGGCAACCTGAGCGCCTGATGGGGTTCTGCCGAGGATAGGGGTGGCATTTCGCTACCCCTCCACCTATCATTTAATTATCCTCGGGAGAATAAAAGCGATAAACTCTGGGGCGAAGCCCCATAATTTATAGGGCTAACTCCGTTGTTAGTCGGTCACTGAAATAGATGGCAAACTGTGAGATTGAGCTGGTCCAATCTTTGAGTGGCTTGGTCCATTTTTTGTAGATGTCCATAGTAGCCAGATAGACTATTTTGATTAATGCCTCATCGTTTGGATAAGCTGTTTTGGTTTTGGTGACTTTCCTTAATTGCCGGTGATAACCTTCAATGATATTTGTAGTGTAAATCATCTTCCGTATGGGATGGGGATACTTAAAGTAGGCAGTCAACTCCAGCCAATTATTTTCCCATGAACGAACTATAATTGGATATTTATGACCCCATTTTTCTTTGAATTCCTCGAAGGCGAATTCTGCTTCTTCCAGGGTTAAAGCTTGGTAAATCCTTTTTAGATCTGCCATTACTTCCTTTTTATATTTGTAAGGCACATACTTCAAAGAGTTACGGATTTGATGAATCACGCATAATTAGAGCTCTGTTTGAGGAAAAACAGCATTAATAGCATCAGAAAAGCCGGTTAAGCCGTCTTTACAAGCGATTAAGATATCTTCAACACCACGGTTTTTAAGCTCATTCAAGACATTAAGCCAAAATTTTGCACTTTCATGTTCACCGACCCATATACCCAGAATATCCTTATGGCCATCTAAGGTAATGCCTAAAACGCTGTAGGCGGCTTTATTGACAATTCGGCTGTCCTGGCGAACTTTAAAGTGAATAGCGTCAAGAAATACAATGGGATAAATACGCTCCAGTGGTCGGGATTGCCATTCAGTAATCATAGGCAGTATTTTATCTGTAATTTTACTGACCATGGTGGGGGATATATCTATACCGTAAATATCCTGCATGTGTTTCTCTATGTCCCTGGTAGACAAGCCTTTAGCATACATAGCAATAATTTGGTCTTCTAACTGGTTAGAGGTAGTTTCATATTTTTTAACAATTTGAGGCTCAAATTCTCCATTGCGGTCTCTCGGGATATCAATTTCGGTATTTCCAAACCTAGTCTTGATATTTTTCTTACTGTAGCCGTTTCGGCTGTTACCACTGTTATTCCCAGAAGGATCATGTTTTGCATAGCCAAGGTGCTCTTCCATTTCAGCTTCAAAAATTTGTTGCAGGGTTTCTTTGAAAAGGTCTTTTAGTTTTTCATGGATGTCATCCATATTACGACAGTTTTTGGCTAATTCTTTAGCCAATGAAGAGTTGTTTTGCATAAATGGTCATCTCCTTTTATTGGATATTATTACCATTTACACAAAACTTTTTACGTTCTC
>LFSF01000047.1 GCA_001512665.1 Clostridiales bacterium DTU073 | reverse complement strand
GCTGAATATAATACATATTATTAAAAAGCAATGACCAAGAACTAGTAGCGGTGATTTTCTCCTTCAGAGAGCTTTCGGTTGGTGCGAGAAAGCAGGATAAAATGTCGTGAATTCGTCTTGAGAGCTGCACACTCAAAGGCTGATTTGAGATCATGCCCGGTAGGATGTGCCGGAATCCAACCGTTATTGTGGAGGAGCAATGATAGTTGCTTACTGAGGTTGTATATTCAACGAAAACAAGGTGGTACCGCGAAGAATAATTCGCCCCTGTTATTACAGGTGGCGATTTTTTTATCTAAAAGTCAATAAAGACCTGCAGGTTTTATTGAATAAATATTATTAGGAGGAGTTGTAAAATGGGGAAAATTGTTAAGATTTCGACTTTGGTGCTCGCCGCCGCTTTATTGGTGGTAGTTGGTGCAGGATGTTCAAGCGGAGAGGAAGTAGAAGGGGAAGCTGAAAAGTATAATATCGGTATCATTCAATATAATGAACACATCGCGTTAGATACCGCTCGTGAAGGATTTGTAGCAGCACTTCAAGACAATGGCTACATAGATGGGGAAAAAATCGTCCTTGATTATCAGAATGCTCAAGGAGATCAGAGTAACCTGTCGACGATCAGCGATCGTTTTGTTAGTAATAAGGTGGATTTAGTATTGGCGATCGCTACACCTGCCGCACAGGCAATTGCTGGAAAAACTACGGAGATTCCGATTCTGGCTACCGCAATTACAGATTTTGAAGCTGCCAGGTTAGTAGAATCGAATGAGGCTCCTGGTTGTAATGTTAGTGGAACTACAGATATGAACCCTATCAAAGAACAGATCGATCTTTTGGTGAAATTAGCTCCGGAGGCTAAAACTGTCGGGGTACTGTACAGCTCTAATGAGGACAATTCTATTTTACAGGCGTCTATCGCTAAGGAAGCCATAGAAGCTTTAGGCTTGACCTATGAGGAAGCAACAGTAAGCACATCCAATGATGTCCAGCAGGCAACTCAATCTATTGTAAGTAAATGTGATGCCATTTATATTCCTACAGATAACATTTTTGCTTCAGCTATGCCTGTAGTACACGGGGTAATTGCGGAATCAAAGACTCCTGTTATCTGTGGTGAATCCGGAATGGTTAACAGTGGAGGTTTGGCCACTTTAGGGATCAATTATTATGATTTGGGTTATCAAACCGGTTTAATGGCAGTTAAAATCCTCAAGGGGGAAGCGGAACCGGCTACTATGCCTATCGAATCAGCTAGCGGCTTTGATTTTGCGATTAATGGTACTGTAGCTGAGGAAATAGGTATAGAAATCCCTGCTGATTTACAGCAATATGTGACTACGGCAGAAGGTTCCGCAAACAAATAATTAACGTAGAAAAACGACTGAATAACTTTTGATTAAACTTAAGGAACGAGGGAAGACAATGTTACAGATAATCCTTGGTGCTATCTCACAAGGTCTGTTGTGGGCAGTGATGACGATAGGTGTATATATCACTTATCGAATATTGGATATAGCTGATTTAACCGTAGAGGGCAGTATTACGATGGGGGCAGCGATTGCGGCGTATTCTATATATACCGGTGTTTCTCCTTATGAAGCCACCTTACTGGCACTATTAGGAGGGATGCTGGCAGGGTTGGTGACAGGTCTTTTGCATACACAGCTCAAAATTCCCGCATTATTGGCAGGTATTTTAACGATGATTGCGCTGTATTCTGTTAATTTGCGGATTATGGGGAAGGCGAACCTTTCGTTATTACGGATGGATACTGTTTATTCTCTATTTGAAAACATGGGCTTGAGCCGCGTTAATTCCGTTATTGTTATGGGCATGCTTTGTGTTGCGGCTATTGTGTGTATCTTATATTGGTTTTTTGGAACGGAAATCGGTTGTGCTATTCGTGCTACAGGGAATAATCCGCAAATGGCACGGGCACAAGGCATTAATACTAAAACAATGATTATTTTGGGCTTAATTATCAGCAATGGTTTAGTGGCTGTTAGTGGTGCTTTAATCGCACAAAGTCAAAGCTTTGCTGATGTGCAAATGGGGATAGGTTCAATAGTCATTGGATTAGCCTCCGTGATTATCGGAGAAGTGCTCTTTGGCAAAAGGAATTTTTTCAACTGTTTAGTTTCCTTAGTGCTAGGGGCTATAACCTACCGTGTTATCATCGCCTTAGTATTGAAGATGGGTATGCCGGCTAATGATTTAAAGCTGTTTACAGCAATAACAGTGACGATTGCCTTAGCTCTGCCCGTATTTAAAGATTATCTGCGTCCACTCAAGAAACCTATTAAGGAGGATATGCAAGGTGTTAACAGTCAAGGGAGTATATAAGAGATTTCATGAGGGAACCGTTAATGAAAAGCTTGCTTTATCCAATATCAGTTTTACCCTTGAGGAAGGTGATTTTGTAACTTTAATCGGTGGTAATGGCGCAGGTAAGTCTACTTTACTCAATTGCATCGCAGGCGTTTATGAGATAGATCAAGGATCAATTTATATTGATGGTATAGATGTAACGAAGCTTTCCGAATATAGACGTGCCGGATTAATAGGACGGGTATTCCAGGATCCGATGATGGGCACGGCAGCCAATATGGGGATAGAAGAGAATTTAGCTTTAGCTTTTCGTCGTGGTAAGAGGCGTACTTTGAGCTGGGGTATTAGTAATCAAGAGCGTGAGCAATATAAAGAACTGCTCAAAACTTTGGATTTGGGATTAGAAAGCCGGCTCGGCGCTAAGGTGGGATTGCTTTCCGGTGGTCAGCGTCAAGCCTTAACTCTCTTGATGGCTACCCTGAAAAAACCTAAGCTTTTGCTTTTGGATGAGCATACGGCAGCTCTTGATCCTAAAACAGCAGAAAAGGTGCTGAAGTTAAGTGACCAATTTATTAATAAAGGTCATTTGACTACTCTGATGGTAACGCATAACATGCGTCATGCTATAAAATACGGCAATCGGTTAATGATGATGTATGACGGACGAGTAATATTGGATATCAGAGGAGAGGAAAAACAAAAAATAACCGTGGAGGATCTCTTACAACGTTTTGGTCAGGTTAGTGGCGAGGAATTCGCCAATGACCGGGTCTTGCTTTCCTAATGAATAGTGTGGCATGGGGACGTTTCATTTGCCACATTTTGAGATGATGGGGACATTCCGCTGATTGCATGACTTGTAATTTAACGATGTGTCCCCTTTTTTTATAAAGATGTGGCAAAATTATTTTTATGGACATTTTGAAAAAAGTAGTTCACAAACTCTTCGATGTGTCATATAATAGAAAATAATTAATTTATTATGCTATAACAGCCAAGTCGAAGGTTATAGCTCTGCTTCTTTGAAGGACACAGCGAAGGGGAATTAGTGAGAGTTTTTTTATTCTCCCTAGGTACCTTGGCATTCCTGAATAATTTAATAGTTTTTTAAAACCAATGTAGAGGGAGGATAAGCAAATGAAGTTGGAAATAATGGATACTACCTTACGAGATGGTGAACAGACGCCCGGTGTGTCTTTTTCTGTTGAGGAAAAATTTACGGTGGCCAAAATGCTCTTTGAGGAAGTAAAGGTTGACCGGGTAGAAGTAGCTTCTGCACGTATTTCACAAGGAGAAATGGAGGCAGTAAAAAGAATTGTGGAATGGTGTCGGGGCAGGCAGTGCCTTGATAAGCTTGAAGTATTGGGATTTGTTGACGGTACGAAATCTGTGGATTGGCTGGTGGAAACAGGTGCGCAGGTATTGAACCTGCTCTGTAAAGGTTCAACCAGACATCTTATAAATCAATTAAATAAAAGTACGGAAGAGCATCTGGCTGATATTATTAAGGTTATAGATTATGCTCATAGTAAGAAGATTAAGGTTAATATCTATTTGGAGGATTGGTCTAACGGTATCGCCACTTCACCTGAACATGTTTTTTCGATCGTTGAGGCTTTAAAAGAAAAGGTAGAGCGTTTTATGCTTGCTGATACTTTGGGTGTCTTAAATCCGGAACAAACTTATAATTACTTAAGGATGATGATTGAAAAATATCCTCGATTACATTTTGATTTTCACGCTCATAATGATTATGACCTGGCTGTTGCTAATATTTTAATGGCGGTGAAGGCAGGTATCAAAGGTGTACATACGACGGTAAACGGCTTGGGAGAGCGTGCCGGCAATGCTGTACTTTCCAGTGTGATTGCGGTTTTAAATGATCATAATCATGATCTGCAAATCTCTGTTGAAGAAACTAAATTAAATAAAATCAGTAGAATTGTGGAGGCTTTTTCCGGAGTAAGGGTACCGGCTAATAAACCTATTATTGGTGACAGTGTCTTTACTCAAACTTGTGGTGTACATGCTGATGGAGATAATAAGGGTGGATTATATCATAACCGTTTGATGCCGGAAAGGTTTGGAAGGTTCCGCAAATATGCTTTAGGCAAAACCTCCGGAAAGGCCAGTATCATGCAAAATCTGAAGGAATTAGGTATTGAATTGGATGATGATTCTATTGACAGAATTACGGAAAAGGTCGTTGAATTAGGGGATAAAAAAGATAATATCACGACAGAGGATTTGCCCTACATTATTTCTGATGTTTTAGGCAGTAAGTTTATTAGTAAAAGGATTAAAATTAAAAATTATTATATCTGTGCGGCTAAAAAATTAAGTCCGGTTGCTACATTATGTTTAGAAATAGATGGGCAAACATATGAAGAAACAGCCACCGGTGATGGGCAGTATGATGCCTTTATGAAAGCACTGGGTAAGATTTATCAACGTCTTAATAAGACATTGCCTGTTTTGGTGGATTATGTAGTTACAATACCGCCTGGTGGCAATACCTGTGCATTAGTGGAAACAGTGATTACCTGGAGAGGTCACAAGGAATTTAAGACGAGAGGATTAGATTCTGATCAGACCGGGTCCGCCATTAAAGCAACAGTGAAAATGCTGAACATTATAGAAAATGAACATAATGAATAAGGACTAAATATTACTATCGACTAAAAACAATCGACATGATAAAGTAAGAATAGATTAATTTCGTCTTGCTCATGGAGGTTGTTTTTTTATGCGAATGAGAAAAAAGTATCTCTTTATTATATTAGTTTTGGTTCTTCTGATATCCGTATTTATAGTAGGATGTATTGGTCAAACAGTAGCACAACTGGAACCGACAAAACAACATGTGGATTATGTCCTTGCCTCTGTTCCTCTTTCTTTGGACCCTGCTAAGTTGCAGGATGAAGCAGGATATCAGTTCTGGATTAATTTGTTTGAAGGGTTGGTCCGTTTGCAACCTGATGGCACATTAGCAGAGGCGATGGCTGAAGATTGGCAGATTGAAGATGGAGGGAAAAAATACATATTTACTCTGCGTGAATCTGCGGTTTGGTCAGATGGGCAAAAGGTAAGTGCTGATAATTTTGTTTCGGCTATCAAGAGGAATCTAACTCCCGATTTGCATTGCCCGTATGCCTATTTGCTTTATGATATAAAAAATGCGGAAGCATATCATCGTTCTTTGGATCAAGATTATTTTGGGCATAAAGCTAATGTAGATGAGGTAGGTATTTGGGCTGAAGACGAAAGAACTTTAGTTATAGAGTTAGAGAACAGGGAACCGGCTTTTCTTAAGAAATTAATTCATCCTGTTTTTTATCCTCTTCCTGTACAAGCTTTTCAAACGGAAAATGGCGACTTTTTTACGATAGATAACCTGGTTGGTAACGGTCCCTTTAAAATACAACAGCAAGTAGAGTCCGAAGGAAAATATGAGTTAATTAAAAATGAAAGCTATTGGGACAGCGGTACAGTAATGCTGGAAAGTATGAATTGGTATTTACCGTCACAGGAACGAACAGCTTGGGAATTGTTTGAGAAAAAGCAGGTCGATTTAACGACAGATCTTCCTTTTACTGAGGTAGCCAAGGGCTTAAAGAAAGGATACTTACAAAAAAACCCTCTTTTGGTCACATATTTTTATCAGTTTAACGTCAAACAAAAACCGTTAGAGGATTTACGGGTACGGGAAGCTCTTTCTTTTGCTTTGGATCGTGGAAAATTGGTTACGGATGTTTTGCAGGGTGGACAGGAGCCGGCACAAGGTTTAATTCCCACCGGGATGCCGGATAGTACGGCGAATTCGGATTTTCGCCAGAACAGTACAAAGAAAATCCCTGATAATAATAAGGAAGAAGCTCAGCGGCTTTTAACAGAAGCCGGTTATCCTAACGGAGAAGGATTCCCGGAATTAGAATTCTTGGTTAGTAATTCGGGAGGACATCAATATCTGGCGGAAAAAATCGCAGAACAATGGGCAGAGAGTCTGGGGATTAGAGTTAAGGTAATCCCCTTAGCTTGGCAGGATTTATTAAAGAGAATGAGTGCAAGAGATTATGATATAGGTTTGTTAGGTTGGGTAGCAGATTATCCGGATCCGTCAGCTTTTCTGAAATATCTTGTTACAGGAAGTGGGAATAATGATACCGGTTGGTGCAATGAGGAATATGACCGATTAATAAAAGAGGCATTAAACAGTGATGAGGAAGTCACGCGGATGCAGGCTTTCCATCAGGCAGAAGAATTATTATTGGCTGAATTACCCTTGTTGCCTCTGTATGAATATAATAAGGTTTATGCTTGTCGGGAAAAAATTGAGGGTTTGTACTTTTCTCCATTGGGACATGGATTTGATTTTAAGTGGACCTCTGTTAAGTAAATACCTTGTTTCATACTTTAGAATTGCGAGCTGGTAAGAAATAGGTATATAATTATAGGTATTAGTAAAAAGATTATTAGACAGACAAGTATCAAAAAAGAGGTGTGAGCCATAGATGAATGAGTTTAAACCAAGGAATTTTATTCAAAATATTATTGACGAGGACCTAGAAAAAAACAAAGAAATAAAGCGTATTCACACAAGATTTCCGCCTGAACCTAACGGATATTTGCATATTGGTCATGCGAAGTCCATCTGCCTTAATTTTGGTATTGCGGCAGAGTATGGGGGTCTTTGCAATTTACGTTATGATGATACTAATCCCAGTAAGGAGGATCTTGAGTACGTAGAATCAATTGAAGAAGATGTAAAATGGTTGGGTTTTGATTGGGAGGACCGTAAATATTATGCCTCTGATTATTTTGAAAAGATGTATGAATGTGCCGAAGAACTAATTAAGGCGGGTAAGGCTTTTGTTTGTGATTTAAGTGCTGAGGAAATCAGGGCATATCGTGGCACCTTGACTGAGCCCGGCCAAGAAAGTCCATATCGGAATCGTTCAATAGAGGAAAATCTGGATTTATTCAGGAGAATGAGGGAGGGCGAGTTTCCTGACGGGTCGCGGACATTACGCGCCAAAATTGATATGGCTTCTCCTAACTTAAACATGCGTGACCCTGTTTTATATAGAATATTGCGGGCAACACACCATCGTACCGGTGATAAATGGTGTATCTATCCCATGTATGATTATGCTCATCCTATTTCTGATGCCCTTGAAGGGATTACTCATTCTATTTGTACCTTAGAATTTGAAGATCATCGTCCTTTATATGATTGGGTGATAAATAATTTAGATTTAGGTGCAAAGCCTCGGCAAATTGAATTTGCCCGTTTAGATCTTACCAATACGGTTATGAGTAAACGTAAGTTAAGAGCTCTGGTTGAGGAAGGTGTGGTTGATGGCTGGGATGATCCCAGAATGCCAACGATTTCAGGGATTAGAAGGCGTGGTTATACTCCGGAAGCGATTAGGGATTTTTGCGAGAGGATTGGTGTAGCCAAGGCGAACAGTGTTGTGGATATATCCTTATTAGAGCACTGCATTAGAGAGGATTTAAATGCTAAGGCACCTAGAGTTATGGCTGTATTACGACCGCTGAAGGTGATTATCGTTAATTATCCTGAAGACCAAGTCGAGGAGTTGCCGGCTGAGAACAATCCTGAAAACCCGGAAATGGGCACTAGAATGCTGCCTTTTAGCCGTGAGTTGTATATCGAACAGGAAGACTTTATGGAAGAACCGCCGAAAAAGTTTTTCCGTTTAGCTCCGGGCAAAGAAGTAAGGCTTAAACATGCGTATATTATTAAATGTGAAAATGTGGTTAAAGATGAAAAAACCGGTGAGATTATTGAATTGCATTGTACCTATGATCCGGAAACGCGTAGTGGTTTGGGACAAAGTAATCGTAAAGTAAAAGGAACTCTCCATTGGGTATCCGCGGCC
Source organism: Clostridiales bacterium DTU073 (assembly GCA_001512665.1). Taxonomy (GTDB): domain Bacteria; phylum Bacillota; class Peptococcia; order DRI-13; family DTU073; genus DTU073. Next base: position 15,122 of record LFSF01000047.1, on the reverse strand, counting down.
CATGCTATAAAAGCGGAAGTTCGTCTATTTGATTATCTTTTTATTAATGAGGGAGAGGAAGAAGTTTTAAATCCTCATTCTTTGGAGCGTTTAAGTTCATGTATGCTAGAACCGGGACTGAAGAAAGCAAACCCGGGAGATAAGTTTCAGTTTTTAAGACAAGGTTATTTTTGTGTTGATAAAGATTCTACGCCAGAAAAATTGGTTTTTAACAGAATCGTGTCTTTGCGTGATACCTGGGCAAAATTGCAAAAGAAGTAAAAGCAAATTATAGCAAACAAAAGTTTATTAAAAACATTTTTTATTCATGAATAGATCAAGATGTTTCGGGGTAAATTAGAGATGCGGGTACGTAACGGTTGAGCCCAGACTCATATATGTTCCGAACAAGGGGCGTATATGGGTCGGCCAAAGGTTGCATACAGGTCAAATGGCTTGTATGCAGCCGGAGGGAAGATTCTGTATGGCGGGGAAAGTTTGTGTCATAGTCGAAAGGTTTTACTTTTTGATTATGGCATGAACCCAACTTGTCATACAGGGTCGAGCTAAGATCATACAGGGTGCTGAAGTATTACGGAAATACGTACGGTCCTAGGCAGTCGAGAGATTGTTTAGGGTCGTTAAAGTATCTTGTATGGTCGAACGACCGATTGGTCTGGGTGGTGAAATGCTTGATCATGGTCGAAAGATCATGGTTAGGTATGAAGCGATCCAGGTCAGTCCAAGGTAGATCGTTACGTGCTCAAAAAAACAAAAAACCCTAAATAAAGGGTTTCAGGATGCAAAAGTTGCATCCTGTTTTTATTTTTGCTAAAGGTAATAACTCTAAAGTATAGCCAAATGTAATTTTTGTCATGGTTTTTTCGGGATATTGCGATATAATATTTATTTAGTGAGACTTTTTATGAGAATTTTGTAGTAGTATTATTAATTATTGATAATTGGTTTGGAAAGAGAAAAGGAGAGGTTTTTCGCTTATGATTAATCAAGAACGTCTGGTTAAAGAATTTATGGAAATGGTCAAAATTGATAGTTTAAGTCATAAAGAAGGTAAATTTGCTTCTTATTTAAAAGATAAACTAATTGAGCTTGGTTTAGAAGTATATGTAGATGAGCAGGCAGGACGGAAGGCTGGTTCAAATGCCGGTAATATTCTTGGTCGTTTAAAGGGAAACAGGCAGGATGTACCGGTGATTCTTTTATCTGCACATATGGATACTGTTCCTTCAGGTGAGGGTATTCAACCTCAGCTTAGGGGGGATGCTATTTATAGTGACGGGAATACGATTTTAGGAAGTGATGATAAGGCTGGTATTGCTGCAATTTTAGAAGCATTGCGGCATATTAGGGAAGAACAGCAGGAATATGGGGATATTGAGGTTCTTTTTACTGTTGGTGAGGAGGAAGGGCTTTTAGGTGCTCGCTATCTTGATTACGGAATGTTACGTGCTAAGATGGCTTTTGTTTTAGACTGTGACGGAGCTCCGGGAACAATCATCCGTCAAGCTGCAGCTCATGACAAAATTTATGCAGTTCTTCATGGTAAAGCTGCTCATGCGGGGATGAATCCTGAGGACGGAGTTAGTTCCATTCAGGTTGCTGCCAGAGCCATCAATAATATGAATTTGTTGCGGATAGATGAAGAGACAACAGCGAATATTGGCGTGATTAAAGGTGGAGAGGTAACAAATATCGTCTGTGATCGTGTTGAACTTGTTGGTGAAGTGCGCAGTATGTCAGAAAAGAAGTTATATCAACAGACTAAACATATGATTAATTGTTTACAGGAAGCATGTCATGAAATGGGTGCACGTTTAGAAGTAGAGACAAAAAAGATTTACCCGGCTTTTGCTTTGTCGCAAGATGAAGCTGTATTGAAAATTGCTCAGCAGGCTGCAGAAGTATTAGGAATTGAGGTAAAGGTTACTTCTTCAGGTGGTGGCAGTGATGCTAATTATTTTAATCAATACGGTATCAAAACAGTTAACTTGGGGATAGGAATGAGTAATGTTCATACTAAGGATGAATATATTAAAATTAAAGATTTAGAAATGTCAGCTCGTTACGTAGCTGCAATTGTTGACACTATTGTACACCTGTGATAACATTAATAAATAATAGATAGATAAATGAAATAGTTTTAAGATAATAAAGTAGGGGAGCTGGGAGACCGGCTGAGAGGGCATTAGTTATTATGCCGACCCTTAACCTGATCTGGATAATGCCAGCGGAGGGAGGAATACAAATTGGTGTTAAACCGCAACCTTTGTCTGGGAGCGGTTTTCTTGTTTTTTGGTACAGATCAGGTCTATGCAACTTATTTTTTTCGAAACTTGGTCGCAATTATCTCCGATTTGCAGAAGTGAGAATGTTAGTAAGACCATTGAGGCAAATTGAGTATTGTATGAGAAGAGGGATAAAAGACATGAAAAAATATTTGCCGTCTCTAGGGATTTTTCTAGTCCTTTTATTTGTATGGGAGACGGTAGTCAGATGTTTAGAGATTAAAGAATATATTTTACCTGCACCTTCAAGAATTGGAATAGTGTTCGTAGAGAGTATTCCTTTGCTTTGGGAGCATAGTTTGCATACGGTTAATGAGGCTATTTTGGGATTTCTTTTGGCAATTATAGGCGGAGTAATTTTGGCTATGTTAATGGGTATCTTTCCGCTTATTAAAAAGCTGCTTTATCCTTTGGTAGTAATTTCTCAAACTATACCCATTATGGCGTTAGCACCATTGTTAATTATTTGGTTTGGTTATAACCTTCTTCCCAAGGTAATGGTAGTAGCTTTAGTTTGTTTTTTCCCGATTACGGTAAGTCTTGTTGAAGGCTTAGAAGCTGTAGATAGAGACATGGTTAAATTGCTTTTAGCTATGGGGGCATCACCTTGGCAGATTTTTAGCAAGGTGCAGTTACCCGGAGCACTTCCTTCTTTTTTTTCCGGTTTAAAAATTTCTGTTACATACAGTATTTTAGGGGCGATAATCGGAGAATGGCTTGGTGCTTCTAAAGGCTTAGGAGTATTTATGATTCGCTCGATGAATTCTTTTTTGACGGCGCAGGTTTTTGCGGCGATAATGGTTATTTCTCTTTTAAGCTTGGTTTTTTTCGGGGTGGTTGTGGTTTTAGCAAGGGTAGTAATGCCGTGGCATTATCAAAAGTAGGACGGCAATCGCTGTATCGTGGGCGGTTCGTGCTACATTCCTCAACACAGACTAAGACTCGGCTCAGGCGAAAGCAGACCGCCCTCGATCGTACTTCCTGTACATGCGAGGGCTGAGCCTAACGTCCTGTCAGGCTCTCTGCTTTCTCACTTCGCCTTCGTTAAGTCTGTATAGCTGAATTCCGCAAAGAACCGTCCAACGATACAGCTGTTTACCTCGAAGACACTACTTAGATTGTAGGGGGCAAAACACTTATAAGCAACTGGGAGCCGGGATTCAAGTTTTGTTAAGTCTGTATAGTGAATTTCGTAAAGAACTGTCCAACGATACAACTGATTACTTGGGGAACATAAGGTTTAAACTCAGATGATATTTAGAAAAAAGGGGGATGGATGATGATGAAAAAGAATATTGGCTTATTTTTATTGCTTACTTTTATGCTAGCTTTATTTATTAGTGCTTGTGGTTCTCAGGAATCGCAGGAGAATAATGATGCCACTTCTCTTATCAAGACAAGGGTAATGTTGGATTGGACTCCGAATACTAATCATACCGGATTATATGTTGCTTTAGAAAAAGGATTTTATCAGGAAGAAGGGTTGGATGTAGAAATATTAGAAGCTGGCGATGTAGGACCAGATCAATTAGTTGCCGTCGGTGAGGTTGATTTTGGGGTTACTTATCAGGAAAATGTTACACATGCACGGGCAGCGGATATTCCTTTAGTATCTTTAGCCGCAGTAATTCAACATAATACTTCCGGATTTGCTTCTTTAAAAAATGATAATTTACTTAGACCGCGTGATTTACAAGGGAAGAGATATGGCGGTTGGGGTTCGCCGGCCGAACATGCAATTATTGAAGCTATAGTTACTAACGATGGCGGTGATCCTGAGACAATTGATTTTATTGATATTGGTTCTACTGATTTTCTTTCGGTAATTGGCAAGCAGGTAGATTTTTACTGGATATTTCAAGGTTGGGACGGTATTCGCGCAGAACAGCAAAATGTACCGCTAAATGTGATTATGCTTAGAGATTATGAGTCGGCTTTGGATTATTACACTCCTGTAATAGTTACTAATGAAGATAATATTGCTCAAAAGCCTGATCTTGTGCGGAAATTTATGGCCGCTACTAGTAAAGGATATCAGTATTGTATGGAGAATCCGGAGGAGTCGGCGGAGATTCTCTTAGAAGCAGTGCCGGAATTAGATGCTCAACTGGTAAAGGCAAGCCAGAAATGGTTGGCTTCTCAGTATCAGGCAGATGCCCCTTATTGGGGTTGGCAGGATCGAAAGGTGTGGGAGAATTATGCTAATTGGATGTTGGAGAAACAGTTGTTAAATAAGGAGATTGAGGCGGAAAAAGCGTTTACAAATGAGTTTTTACCGGATAATGCTCAATAATAAAACATAAACTCAGATGTAAAATGTATTGCTTGAAATGGTAAAGGTGGAGGACGTATGCTTGAAATAAAAAACCTGGTAAAAACTTATGCAACGAAGTTAGAAAAAAAAGGGGAGGTTGTGTCTTCGCTCATCTTAGATAGGATCTCTTTGCGGGCGGCTGAAGGTGAATTTGTGAGCATCATTGGTCCTAGTGGTTGTGGCAAAAGTACGCTTTTTAATCTTATTAGTGGCCTGGAAGTACCGGAAGAGGGACAGATTTTGTTACACGGCAAGGAAATAATGGGCGAGAGAGGACATGTTTCTTATATGTTACAGAAGGATTTACTTCTTCCTTGGCGGACAGTTTTGGATAATTGCATTTTAGGGATGGAGCTGCAGGGTTTTACGCGTAAGGATTGTCGTTCAAAGGCTCAGGCGTTGTTGGAGGAGTTTGGTTTAGCTGCGTATAGTAATAGCTATCCTTATGCGTTATCAGGTGGAATGCGTCAGAGAGTAGCTTTTTTGCGTACCATGCTGGCAAACAAAGAAATTTTACTTTTGGATGAACCCTTTGGTTCTTTGGATGCTTACACCAAAAGTGAAATGCATGAGTGGCTAATGGACGTTTGGAACAAATATCGATCGACAGTATTGTTTATAACTCATGATGTAGAAGAGGCGCTACTGTTATCTGATCGCATTTATGTTTTGAGTTCTCAGCCTGCCAGAGTGCAATTATCCTTAGATGTAGATCTGCCTCGTCCTCGTTCAAGAGAAATGTTGGTAAGTCAAGAGTTTAATCAACTAAAAAAACAAATATTTCAGGTTTTATTTAGTGATAAGACTACTTCTCTTAACATATAGTTAATAATGTCACTGCATAAAAAACAAAATGGCGAGGGAGGGATTGCTCTGTTTGTTAAGCGTTGGATGTTAAGGAGAATCGCCCATTGTAAAGAGGGTTGCCTGCTTTAGTCCTGGGCATGACGTTAAACTGCCTTTTTTTTGTTATAAATATTTCCTTCTTGGGTCAACCTAAACTGAGGTGAAAATTTATGAAGAAAAAAACAATGGTTATTTCTTTAGCTGTTGTCTTTAGTCTGCTGGCAGTTTTCGCTTTTTTCAGTGAATATGAGTTGAGGTTTGTACCCAATAAACCGGATTTACGACCGGAGGGAAATAGTCCTGCACCGCAGGAGTTAGATAAGCAATTTGATTTGAGGGGAGGTTCAGAGAGAGACAACCGCGGGTTTCCTCAACGGGAGATTGAGGACCTTGCCACTAAGTATCCTGACCTGTTCTATCGCTCGGGTCCCCTTGATGAAAAAAGAGTTGCACTTACCTTTGATGATGGTCCGGATTCTATGTATACTCCGCAAATCTTGGATATTTTAAAAAAACATAAGGTTAAGGCTACGTTTTTCCTTATAGGTAACAGGGCTGAGCTCTTTCCTGATGTAGTAAAGAGGATAAAAAAAGAAGGACATATCATAGGCAATCACTCCATGAACCATCCTAATATAGTTAAGCTGGATAAAGAGGAAACTATTAAAGAGATTGAAGAATGTGAGAAGGTTTTAGAAGAATTAGTGGAATATAAACCTGCTCTTTTTCGTTCTCCCTATGGTTCTCTTGATTCAGAGAAGGTTGAAGAAATCAAAGAATTAGATGTAAAAATAATTGCTTGGAATGTTGATTCATTAGATTGGAAAAGCCTTACGGCGGAACAAGTAAAGACTAATATTCTGGAAAACGTAAACGAAGGGAGTATTATTCTCCAACATTCTTCAGGTAGTGAAGAGGAGAATTTAACAGGTACCGTCGAGGCTTTGGAGGATGTAATTAAGACATTAAAGAAGGAAAAATATGAATTTGTAACTGTAGATGAGTTATTGGATCTTGAGTATAAAAAATAATATGGCAGGGGGACGTTTCATTTGCCACATTTTGAGATAGTGGGACTTTCCGCTAATAGGGTGATTTACTATTTAGCGGTGAGTCCTCTTTTTTTATTGAAATGTGGCAGATGAAACGTCCCCCTGCCATATCGTCCCCCTGCCACGCGCGTCCCCTCTGCGATAAAAGTTGGTTTTGTCCTTACGCTACAGAACCGCTTATTGCTTTGTTTCACAGGGTTATGGTAAAATAAATTTGTTTGGAAAAGAGAAGTTTAGCTAGGGGAGAATGTTTATGTATATTAGTACGAGAGATAATTATCCGGCAGTTTCGGCGGCGGAGGCTATTAAATTAGGGATGGTACCTACCGGTGGGCTTTTTGTTCCGCAAGATATTCCGGTTTTGACCCAAGATGAGCTTAATTTATTGGTGGGGAAAACTTATCAGGAGGTTGCGGCAAAAATTCTGGCTTTATATTTAGATGATTATACATCTGGTGAGATTGCCGGATGTATTTATAATGCCTATAAAGGGAATTTTGCTCATAAAGAGATAACTCCTTTACATCAACTTACAGACAGCACATATATTTTGGAACTTTGGCACGGACCTACGGCTGCCTTTAAGGATATGGCGTTACAGTTGATGCCTCATCTCCTATCACTGGCGTTGCAAAAACTGAAGGTGAAGGAGGAGATGGTTATTTTAGTGGCTACCTCCGGTGATACGGGGAAGGCTGCTCTGGAAGGCTTTAAAGATGTTCCCGGACTCAGAATAATTTGTTTTTATCCGTACAAAGGTGTAAGTCAGATTCAAGAAAGACAGATGGTTACTACTGAAGGTGAAAATACCTATGTGGTTGGTGTAGAGGGGAATTTTGATGATTGTCAGAATGCCGTAAAAGCACTTTTTGCGGATGAGGCTTTCCGTTCTTTTCTGGCGGAACAGGGTTTTGCTTTATCTTCTGCCAATTCCATTAATTGGGGTAGACTTTTACCGCAAATTGTATACTATGTTTTCGCCTATATAAATTTAATTAAGGAAGGAAGAATTAAGTTAGGCGAAAAAATTAACTTTGTGGTGCCGACCGGTAATTTCGGTAATATTCTGGCGGCCTGGTATGCAGGAAGAATGGGATTGCCTATTCATAAATTAATCTGTGCCTCTAATGAGAATAAGGTGCTTACGGATTTTTTCCGTTCGGGTGTTTATGAAAAGAACAGACCGTTTAAACAGACGATTAGCCCGTCCATGGATATTCTCATTTCCAGTAATTTGGAAAGGTTTCTCTTTGAAATGAATGGAAGGGACGCTGTCTCCATTACTACTTGGATGAAAGATTTGCAGGAGATAGGACACTTTGCGGTTGGAGAAACCGTACAAAAAGCTATAAATGAAATTTTATGGGCAGGGTTTGCCACCGAAGAACAAACACTGGCGACGATTAAAGAAATATTTACAAAATATGGGTACACGCTGGATACGCATACTGCTGTAGGTATGAAAGTTTATGAGCAGTATGTGGCTGAAACAGGTGATGAAACTGTAACAGTATTAGATTCTACAGCTAGTCCCTTTAAATTTACGGCCAGTGTATTGGAGGCTCTTACCGGTTCGCAGCTGACTTTGAGGGACAGTTTGAATGACAGAAATGGTACAACGGAAGAATTTGCGCTACTTAAAGAATTAAGCCGGAAGATAGATATGCCTATCCATCCGGCTCTACAAGATTTGGAGAAAAAACCGATCTTACATCAGCGAGTTTGTCCTAAGGGAAAAATTAAGCAGGAAGTATGTAACATTTTGAAGTTGGAGCTTTGATTATTCGGCAGTGATTAAATCAACGACTCTGCTTTTGCCGTTTAGAACTGAGATTTGTGCATAAACTACTCCTTGCCTGATTTTTGCTTCAATTTCTCTACTTTTTCTCTCCGGGACAAAAAATTGCTCAATTCCCCATTCTACATGGATGCTACCTAAAATAGCTAAGGTCTGGGTCATACTGCGTTTGGCTACGGGATAACGCTGTATTAATATTTGTGCTGTTTCCGGAGTAATGATTCCTTCTGTCTGCAAAGATTTATTTCTTTTTGCAGATGAAAGGACATTTTATTACCTCCTGATAATACTATCATTATTGTTAATTATATTAACTAATGTAGAATAAAGCAAAAATTTTTTCAACTTATTACTAGGATATTAGTTCATTTTTTTTGAAGTTATGGGGTGAAGTAGGAACATTTTACTAAATGTTACGTCTACTTTATGGAAGGAGGTGTAATATTTGGCACCATTGATTGAAATTAAAGGATTGACGAAGAAGTACCGTTTAGGCCAGGAAATCATTACGGCTTTAGATAATGTAAATTTAACAATAGCTGAAGGTGAATTTTTATGTATTCTGGGAACATCCGGTTCGGGGAAGTCTACTCTGTTACATATTATGGCGGGATTAGAACGACCAACAAAAGGTGAAGTTTTAATTAGAGGTGTATCGATTACTAAAATGAAGGAGCGCAATATGGCGTCTTTTCGCCGCAAGCATATGGGTTTTATTTTTCAATCATATAATCTTCTGCCCTCTTCGACAGCCTTAGAAAATGTAGCTTTACCTTTAGTTTTTGATCGTGTAAAGAAAAAAGAACGAATAAAACGTTCTCGAGAGTTGTTAATCCAGATGGGTTTAAAAGATCGATTAAAGAATAAACCAACTGAGATGAGTGGGGGTCAACAACAGAGGGTGAGTATTGCCAGAGCTTTGGTTAATAATCCAAAAATTCTTTTTGCTGATGAACCTACGGGGAATTTGGATAGTAAAACAACCAAAGAAATTATGGACATCTTGAGTGAAAAAGTTAGGAAAGCAGGAGTAACCTTAATTATGGTTACTCACGATTTAGATCTTGCCGCCTATGCCGATCGGGCTATAAGTATGGTTGACGGTAGGATTACGAATATAGTACAAAATAGAGAAGTTGTATAGGGAGGAAAGAGATGATTAATAAATTTAAATGGCGGTGGATAATAATAATTGCAGTTTTCTTTTGTGGGGTTTTCATGGTAAGTCCTTTGCAAGCAGAATTAGTTGATATTAATACTAGTCCTGTAATTATATTAGAAAAGGTGAATATGGAACAAGCCGTTGCGGGTAGCGAATTTGTCTTAACCTTGAATGTACGAAATATTAGTAAATATCCTGGGTTTAATTTGAATTTGGATTACAAAGTAAAGGATAGTAAGGATGATAATCCCAAGTTTCCTTTTATTTTGCAGTCTAATCAGAGTACTGTAATTGACGAATTAAAAGGCATGGAAAACAGAACGATGAACTTGACCTTTGCTGTTGATCCGGAAGCTCAGAATAAAGATTACGAATTAATTATTAGTTTGTCGGGTGTAGATGCTACCTTTAATAAGAAAGCAAATGCTGTGACGACAATTACTGTTCCGGTGAGTTATGATCTCACCAAACCTATTGTGATTGCGAAATCTATTGCTCTTAAACCGGAAGTACCTGGGGAAGGGGAAGAGTTTACTGCTGAATTAGAAATAGCTAATTTAAGCAAGACTACAGAAGCCCGTAATGTAATGGTTCATTTAGAGGGAGCAGACAATTTTGAAGTTTTGGACATCTCTAACAGGAGAAACCTTACCAAACTTGCCAAAGGAGACACAGCGACTCTTACTTATACGTTAAAGGCTAAGGATAAGAGAAAAGATAACACGGCTAAGTTAAAAATAGCTTTTGATTATTCAGGAAATGAGACGGAGAGTATAGAGGAAATAATCAATCTTCCTTTGCCGGAAAGAAAAGTGGAAAAGGGTGAGACGCCGTGGGTTATTGTTAACAAATATACCTTATCTGCGGAAAGAGTATTGGCAGGAAATACGGTTACTTTGAGCTTATTTATTGAGAATACTAACCAGAGAGAGGTTAATAATGTCAAAATATCTTTAGGTGTCATAGAGATTGAAAGTTCATCAGGGAATACCACTACAGGGGGTACAGTTTTTTCTCCGGTAAATAGTAGTAACAGTTTTTATGTGGAAAGTATCCCCGGTAAAACAGTGATTAGGAAAGACATTGATTTATATGTAGATCCTAATGCAGCTGCTAAAACGTACATAGTGCCTATAGATATAAAATATGAAGATAAAGACGGAGAAACATTATCTTGTGAAGAACAAGTCAATATACCGGTGACTCAGGAATGTAAGCTGGAAATTCTTTCAACAGAAGTGCCTACGGAAGGTTTTATTGGACAGCCGATTCCTGTTGCCGCTGAATTTGTTAATGTGGGGAAAGTGGCCTTGGGTAATTTTATGGTGACATTAGAGGGTGATTTCCATAAAGAAAACACCACATATTATGTTGGTAATCTGGATATCGGAATCAGTGATTATTATCAAGGCACGATTATTCCTGAAACTGAAGGGCAAATAGAAGGGAAGCTGGTTTTTACATATATTGATAATAATAACAAGGATGTCCGTGTGGAAGAACCTTTTTCTATAGAGATTATGCCGCAGTCCAGACCAATGCCCGGGGAGGGAGAAATGATCATGGGACCGGATGGTCCGATGAAACCCGGTATGCCCATGGAGGGGAATTCCGGGGGTGGATTTATGAATTTTATTAAAACTAAGTGGTTAAACATCCTACTCTTTTTGGTAATTTTTGTGGAGGCTATTTGTATTTTCCGGATTAAAAGAAAAAAAGCAAACGGGGAATTCTTTGATGAATAAACTTGATTTGTTAAAATTAGCCCGACAGAATTTATGGCGGAGAAAAGTAAGAACTATTTTAACTGTTTTGGGTGTTCTGATTGGAACTACCTCTATTGTAGTAATGCTTTCTTTAGGGATAGGTCTGATGGAAAATGAACGAAAAAATATGGAACGGTGGGGTAGTTTAACACAGATCCGTGTCAATCAAGGAATGGTATATGATGAAGAGGGGCAACCAATAGGGGATGCGAAGGAGTTAAATGACGAAGCTGTTGAGGAAATTAAACAAATTTCCGGTGTCATTGCTGTCTCTCCTGCTTATGAACTGGGTGGCGAAGCCCGTATGGGAAGAAAACAGGGGCATCTACAGCTAATCGGTATTGATACAGAGGTGATGAATAAGCTGGAATTTGAGGCTGCTCAGGGTCGTCTCTTACAGGAAGGAGATAGTAATGTTATAGTTGTAGGTCAGCAAGTGATTAATCAATTTTGGGATGAAAGAGAACGGCGTCAGATGGAAAGAGGGATGATGCACGGGAGAATGATGCGCGAAGAAAAGGATCCCGGGGAGATGCTGGACCAACGTATTATTATGACTATACGTAATAATAATAATTATGAAAAAAAGAAAATGTTTAATTTTACGGTTGTTGGAGTTCTGGAAGGTGAGTATTCTGACCATTCCTGGCAAGCATATGCCCCTATTACAGATCTAAAAAAGATGCGTAAATTTATGTTACAGGGTGCACAAAGTAATAGAGGGGATTCCAGAATTTATGCACGTGAATATGCAATGAAAATGGGAGCTGTAAGCATAAGCTCAACGAGAAGTTCTAATTCCCGAACTAATGAAGAAAATTATGATTTTATTTTAGTGCGTACTGAGAATGTAGCGCAAACTAATAGCGTATCACAAACACTTAGGGATTTGGGGTATAATAGTTGGTCAATGGCAGACAATCTTGAAGGCTTTGAGAAAACTGCGAAAGTTGTTCAGGCTATTTTAGGGGGAATCGGAGCAATTACTTTGCTAGTTGCTGCTATAGGTATAACCAATACCATGATTATGTCGATTTATGAAAGAACTAAAGAAATAGGGATTATGAAGGTTATCGGGGCTACTTTTACCGATATCTATTCTCTCTTTATTACAGAGGCAGGGATGATCGGCTTTTTTGGGGGATTACTTGGTCTTGGTTTAAGTTATGGAGCATCGGCTGTGATTAATCATATTGCTCAGGGTTATTTAAATTTTGGCATGCCTACTGAAGAGGCTATCAGTATTTCTATAATTCCTTTATGGCTAGCTCTTTTTGCTGTAGTATTTGCTATACTTATCGGGGTTGTGGCTGGGCTTTACCCTGCTTATAGGGCGGTACGACTAAGCCCGATAAAGGCGATTCGTAATGAATAGAGGCGAAATAGACGACACCGTTTTCCTTTTTCCTAATGTATGTTTAGCCTAGGGTTACCTTCGGGTTTTCAGATCTTCAGGCAGAACGTTCTAAAACTTGGTTCGGAGTAACACTGAGCGGGCTCAATTCGCGTCCATGCTCAGTTCGCCCTGGCGCAGACATCCTTGTCTGCGCCTCAGTGTTACTAGCCTCACCATTGTTAAGAACGTTATCTGCCCTCAGATAGTCACCCTAAGGTAGCACCTAGGCTAAAATAATCTGAGGATATTCTTACCTCAAAAAGGAAAACGGTGTCGTCTGTTTCTTGGGGAGTAGAAACGGTACATATTTTTAGTTGTGGTTGTATTATTTACGTGGTACAATTTTATAAAAAGGTGGATGCAGGTGATTATAAAATGATTAATGAGCATATCGTTCAATCCATGACGGCAAGAATTGCAAATGCTTTTTCACCGGACAAAATTATCGTATTTGGCTCTTGGGCACGGAATGAAGCTACCAAAGATAGCGATATTGATTTTTTGGTAATCACTTCTTATAAAGGTTCAAAAAAAGATGTTCAAGTAGCAATACGAAGGGAATTAAAGGGATTTGGTATACCTAAAGATGTTATAGTTGCCTCAAAAGAAGATATAGAGCAAAAAAAAGATTTACCGGGATATATTTATGGAACTGCCTTACGGGAGGGGAAGGTTGTTTATGAGCGAACAGATCAATAGACAACTGGCATTACGGTGGTTTGAATATGCGAAAAATGATTTGCAGGCAGCATTAGTAATACTTTCGCGTGATGATGTGGCTCCTCGAACCGCTTGTTTTTTAGCTTAACAAAGTGCTGAAAAGGCCTTAAAAGCAATTTTAGTATTAAAAGGATTGAATATAATAAAAACTCATGACTTAGATGCGCTGTTAGAAAAGTTATCTGATAAAGAAAGCGCAAGATTTAAGAGTATTGACTTAACATGGTTAACTGAATGGAGCATAGAGTCTCGTTATCCTGGGGATTGGTCGGAAGCTTCATGTGAGGATGGGAAAAAGGCAGTAATAATTGCAACAGAAGTTCTTGATGTATGTAATAGTATTTTAAGAAATGAATAGCAAATTCTCAACATTCCAATATGGGGGTATGAAGTCGTACAACAGGTTGGCGAGAATAAAGAATAATATATTGTTATAATATAAGGGGTTATCAGAGATTTTTCGGTTTAATTTTCGGGGGGTGGCTTCGGTGGATGATAATAAAATTCAGTTATTTGAAAATAAACGGATTCGTACAGCTTGGGATGAAGAAAAAGAGGAATGGCTTTTTTCTATCGTTGATGTTGTTGAAGTTTATTCAATCGATTCCCTCGCCTAAAGCAGAGCTATTCAAGTTGTGGCTTGCCCGTGTAGGAAGTGAGCGCATTGGCGAAACGATTGACCCAGAATTAACCATTGAGCGTGTTCTTGAAACGTACCTTAAAAAAGGATATTCCCGCGAGTGGATCAACCAGCGTTTACAGGCCATTCAAGTCCGTAAAGAATTGACAGACGAATGGGACAAACGCAGTATTCAAAAAGGAATCGAGTACGCAATCTTAACTGATGAAATATCAAAAGCGTGGTCGGGCATGACGACGCGGGACGCTAACACGATGTTAGCGTCACCCCTGGCAGTAGAAGAGGTCAGGGGACACACCGCTGTTTATCGGTCGTTCTAGTTGCGGAATGTCCCCAACGTATACATCGAGGGGTTGTGCGCTTCCTTCTTCGAAAAAACAGACTGCACTCTTTTATGTTTCTTTGTGAAGTATAGCTAAACAGACTTAACGAAGGCTCAGTGAGAAAGCAGAGAGTCTAACAGGACGTTAGACTCACCCCTCGCAGTACAAGGAGGTACATCGAGGGGGGTCTGCTTTTTCCTGAGCCAAGTGCTAGTCTGTTCTATACGTAGCAGGAAACAGAAAAGAGTACAGTCTATTTTTAGCCTTTATTTTGTAAATCTATCAGCCAGAGAGCTGGCAGCAGTTGCAAAAGGCTTGATTTTTATATCAAAGCCCATGCCGCTGACCCGGTTGACCATTTCCTTGATCAGCTCTTTTGTGGGTCCTTTGGGACCTATATCCAGATGAATTTCCAGATCGAGATGATTGGAAGTATCGTCATCGGTTAAAACAACTTCATAGATCTGGTCAATACGTTCAGAGGTAAACATATAAGCGATTTCCTGAGTGAAGGTAATTTCGGTACTGATTTTTTCACGCAAAGAGCGAATGGGGCGAGGGATAATTACCTTCTTTAAAAAGCCAATCGCACCTTTGCCGACACGATGCACAAGTACGGCAGTGATAAAACAGGATGATGTTTTCACCATGGAGTCTGTACCAATAGCAATCCGATAAGAAGACTTAGGGTCTTCTTTGATAAAACTAAGGATACGGGAAAACATTTCCGAAAAAGTTAACGTTTCTTGTTTGGTATTGCGAAAGAGGGGCTCGGAGTTATAGTAAGGAGAAGGCTTCATCTTTTCACATCCTTTTTCCT
>LFSF01000004.1 GCA_001512665.1 Clostridiales bacterium DTU073 | reverse complement strand
GGAGAAAATCACCGCTACTAGTTCTTGGTCATTGCTTTTTAATAATATGTATTATATTCAGCGACAAGACCATTTGTCAATACATTTTTTTCATATATTTTCTACAAACTGAATTTTTAATCCATTAGGGTCAGTAATAAAGAAAAATTTAATATGCGGATTAGGTTGGATTGGTCCGCTTTGAATAGGGATACCTTTTTCTTGGACAAATTTTATCATTTCATCTACCGAATCTACTACAAATCCCCAGGAAACGTCTTCTCCTATGTTTACTTCTTTAATTTCTTCATCATAAAACAGCTCAATCTTAGTCTCCCCATCCCCCAAAAAAGCGATTTCCGATCCCGGACCAGCCTTAAAACGATTATTAAGCTTTAGCCCAACTATTTCTTGATAAAACTTTAAAGATTCTTCCATATTTTTAACCTTTATAGTACTCCAACAAAATTTCATAATAAACACTCCTTCATATAGTTTGTGGGAATTATAAACTAAAAATATTATACGGCATTGATTATTTTTAATATGCATAAGAACGCCTAAAAAGAGGTAATTTAAGTAAAGCAAATAAAAATATGGAGGAATGAACATGGAACTGCTCAAGCAGATTATTGACCTTTTTGGTGCTTCAATTCTTGTACCTGTTGTCGTTTTCATTCTCAGTATGTTTTTAAGAGTTAAGCCGAAAGATGCCTTGCGCGGTGCGATTTACATGGGTATCGGTTTAACCGCCTTTAATGTCATCTTAGGTGCTCTGATGAATTCACTTGGCCCTGTTGTTTCGGAAATGGTGCAAAATACGGGAATCAATCTCCCCGTAATCGATTTGGGCTGGCCGGCCGCAGCCGTAATCGTTTATGCTAACCAAATCGGTTTGTTCTATCTTGTTTTCGGTGTCTTCTTCGATCTTTTTCTCTTTCTGGTTAAATGGACTGATACTTTCCATCCCACAGATATCTGGAATTATTATCAATTCGTGTTTTGGGCGGCCATCGTCCAACTTGTTACAGGAAGCTTTTGGCTCGGTATTTTAGCGGCAATGTTTGGTAACCTAATCCTGCTTTTATTGGCAGACTGGCTGGCTCCTGCCATTCAGGAATATTATGGTTATGAGGGTATTACCAATACTACTTATGCTTCTGTAAACGCCGCTCCCTTTACCGTACTCATGAAATGGATTCTGATAAAACTTCGCATTTACGATATTAAACTAAATCCTGAGAACTTAAGACAAAGGTTTGGCTTCTGGGGTGAACCAATCAGTATGGGATTAATTATCGGTTTTGTAATCGCCGCCATCGCTAAACTAAATCAACTTGGTACTTTGGCAGCTTGGGCGTCAATTTTGCAAACGGCTATCTTAACTGGTGCCATTATGGCTCTCTATCCTGCAGTCTCAGGTCTCTTCGTGAAAGGTCTTATTCCTATTAGCCAAACATTGAACGCTCGTCTACGTAATGGAGAAATAAAGAGGGAAAACTTCTATATTGCCATGGATTCCGCCGTATTATTCGGTGAAGAAGCTACACTCACCAGTGGTTTGTTACTGATCCCGATTATCCTCTTAATTGCCGTTCTTTTACCAGGTAATAACATTTTACCGTTAGCCGACTTGCCGGCTATGCCCTTTATGGTAATTAGTATTGTTACTATCATGAAAGGCAATATTTTAAGTACAGTAATTACCGGAGCAATCTGGTTTGGTGCTGCCCAATTATGTAACTCCGAAATTGCCGCAGTCTTTACAGAAGCTGCTAAACTCTCCGGAGTAGAAATACCTTCTACCGGCGCTTTAGTATCCGCTTGGTCTATTGGTAATAACCCCATTCTCTGGTTAGTCTATAAAGCCTTTTCCGCTCCGGAAAATATCAGAATTATTACTATTGCTATCGCTCTCGCCATTTATCTCGTGCTTTACTTCCATTTCCGGAGAAACCGGCGCGCTTGGCAAATGGCAGCCGGAGCTAGTGAGGGATTTCTGAAAGAAAGAGAAATGTGACTAAAAACACTAAGCTAATATAAGTACAAAAGAGCACTCCTATACTTAGATATAATCTAACATTAGGAGTGCTTAATTTAATTATGTATTAAAGATTTTTCGGTTGTAAAGGGTCACTGTTTAAAATATCTTCAACTTCCTCATATCCGGTAGGGAAAGCAAAATTGTAACGCGCCGGCAAAGCAAACACATATTGATTATTCCGCCCCAGTTCACTCGGTCCAATAGGTGCCGCGCTAACAGCAAATTCATGATTTTGCACCGCATTCCACTGCCCAAGAGTAAAAATCATAATCGGAATATCCTGGCGTACATTCTCCGCTGTCCATTCCGGATGTCTAATCATCAGTAACGGACCTGATTCCACAATTTTGGCGTTTTCGTCTATAGCTTTACCCTCCCATTTATCCATAACAATCTGGTAACCTTGCCAACTCTCTGGTAAGGAAAAGATAAAACCATATTGTTTATTTTCATAAGTAATAATGTCAGTTTGCGGTGTTGTTTGTGAATCAATATATACAATACGTAATGATTCGTCCCAGTTTACCTGAGCACCTAAAGTCTCGGCCACAAAACGTCCGGGAATAAAAATGCGACTGTCCACAATTCTGGTAGGAACATCCAACTTGATCGTTTCCACTCTTAATTCTGATGTCTCATCAATCTTCTTTATCACCTTAGCCGTATCTTCATCTACAACCAATTGAATAGTAAGCTCGTCAGTTGTTATTTCTACCAACCTTTGCTGTTCATCCCAATCTACCTTAGCTCCTAATTTCTCCATTACGCCACGAAGCGGAACTAATGTTCTGTCGTTCTCGATAATCGGCTCAACATCTAATTGCAGCGCTTCGCCATTTACTTGTATGCCGATCTTTAATTTCTCCATAATAGGAATAATTTCCGGCATAGGCAAAGGATAAGCCTGTACTCCTTCCACTACCTTAAGCTTTTCCGTACCGAACAGTTCATAAAGAAAATTAGCATTCTTTTCTGAATATGGTAAAATTCCAACCTCTACATAGTCCCCTATAGGACCCGTATTGGTTACTTTAAAACCTGCTTGGGCGATGTCTTGAACATGATCGACAAAAACATACTGATCAATCTTACTTTGTAATTCTAAAAGTTCTTGATAATCAGTCTCAACGGCCATAATTGGTACTGCCTGATATACCGGCTTATCATTAGACATAGCAAAAACTGAGCCGGATATGGTCAATGCACAACACATACCTATGGCTGCGACTTTTTTAAATTTTGTTTTAACCATAGAAAAACCCCTTCCTCTAAAAATTTTTAACATAAATGCATTTACATTAATCTTAGACGAAAGGGTTTAATAAATGTTTCCTAACCTTTTGGTTTCTAATATACAATTTACCTTTCAAGCCAGTTCTGAGCAGCCTTGTGCAAAAAAGCGGCACAACCCGGTACATTCTGATCATAATAAGCCGTAAACCTTGCATCATCCACATACATCTGAGTCAATCCAAGATGTGCTTCCGGTGAATATTCTGTCCAGGTAAAACCCAACCATTCTTTATGCAGAGCAATAATTTCTCTGCCTGTTTCCCCGGCTGGGTCTGCGCCCTCACGTACCGCCTGTTCCAGCATAGTGTTGATCTTTTCCGCCAGTTCTTGCATCCGCTTATACTCCTCTGGCGTGAGATTCATAAATTTTTCGTTGCTTTCTTTTACAGTTTTTTCTCCATATTTCTCACGAATTTCCTTGCCGTATTTTCGCTCATTCTCTGCAAGCAATTCTTTTTTTAAACCTTCAAATTTCTCGTTATCACTCATGGTCATCATTCCTTTCCGTGCTTCTATCGTTTTCTCCACAGTTCTAATCAAAAGTGAAAGCCGTTCCTGCCGACATTTAAGTTCCTCACGATACTCCTCTAAGGCAGAAAGCTCATCATAATCCGGATCAGAAATTATTTTTTTAATCTCTTCCAACTTAATCCCCAGTTCGCGATAAAATAAGATTTGCTGAAGCTTATCAACCTCGGCTTGCCCATAAATCCGGTATCCGGAAGAAGAGACACGAGAAGGAGAAAGTAAGCCAATCTGGTCATAATAGCGTAACGTCCGTGCACTGACGCCCGCAAGCCTAGCTAACTTTTTTACTGTATATTCCATTGCGTTCCCCCCTGACAACATCAGTATAAACCATTACGTTACGTCAATGTCAACAGAAAAAAAGAACAAGTACCGATATCTAGTCCTTGTCAAAAACTAATTGCTATGTTAAATAAAATACTTTATACTATCTGCACCTTACACTATATAGACTATAGGAATGTTGCTTAATTTTTGCGAAAGCTGATCTCTTAAAAATTGTTCAGCTAAGGCACGGGCATCTTCCCGGTAGCAATATTTCCCCCTCCCCCGCCCCGTCATTAGAGATTGATCATAGAGCTCCACAGCATTAGGAAAAGCGTCATTATTAATGGCTCTATGTACATAACTATAGGTCATAAAAATGATTTCCAGAAATAACTGCTCTTTTACTTTGGTTGATAATTCATCGGCCAGTTGTTCAATTAAACGTGCATAAAGTTCCTCCCAATTTTCAACCAAAACCACAGGAGCAATCAAGATCCCTACCCGATACCCGGCCTCACACATCCGGTTAATCGCCTTAATCCTAGCTTTGAGCGAAGAAGTCCCAAACTCTACTTTGCGAATAATCTCCTCCGGGTTCACACTCATCCGCATAATCGTTCTCCCTCGGTGATTCAGGGGAAGAAGCGGTTCAATCATGTCAAACTTGGTGGGAAAGGTCAAATAACCTTTTTTACTGATACTAAAGTTTTCAATCGTCCATTCCAGATTTCCCGTAATCATATTTTCCAAAACGAGGTCACTGTTACTGCCAATTTCTAAAACCAGTTCTTTTTCCGCCTTTCTGGCGGTTTTCAGTAATTTGTTCATCATTTCCTGACGATTAACAAACAACCTGAGATAAGAACATTTATTGAAATTACACACCAAATAACAATAAAGGCACATGGCACTACAACCGGAAGATGTATAGGGAACCAAATAATCTGAGACCTTATTTTCCTGATTAGGCGTATATTTTAAGGATTTACGCACTCCGATAATCAAATATTGCTTCATTTTTGCAAATTCCTGGTTGGAATTCTCGCGGAGTTCTTGGATATTATTGTGGTTTTCAATAGGTATCCAAGGGACATGCTGATACTTTTCTTGCAGTTGTTTCCCTAGTTCATAAGATAAACTTGCCGGTTCGTAAAAGATCTTTGCCGGGAACAAGCGACCATCTCCTTGCTCATTTCAATAGAAAGCATTTAGTCTCAACAAAACATAAAAAAGAGGGTATACTTTTATATGAATCGAACAAAAGGAAACCGATTAAAGGAGGTCATACATAATGAACAATACTCTCGAATTTATCTACAAAAGACATAGTGTGAGGAAATTCAAAGATCAACCTGTACCTTTAGAAGACATCAAAAAGATTATCAAAGCAGCTACCTATGCTCCCTCCGGAAAAAATCTGCAAAACTGGCATTTTGTCGTTGTTAATAATCAAAAAATCATTCAGCAAATGGCCTTAGTAATTGAAAAAAAGATAAGAAAAACTGCGGAATATATCAAGGAAGAAGCCATAAAAAACAGATTTCTTAAGTCTCTTGACTATTCCACCATCTTTAAAAATGCCCCTGTAACGATCTTAGTATTTGCCGGTCCTTATCCCACAACAGGTCTGGAGATATTTAAAGCGATTAATGCTTCAGAGGAAGAAATAGCACAAGTAGAAAAACCCAACCCGGGTATCCAAAACATCGGGGCAGCCATGGAAAACCTACTGCTGGCCGCAGCCAACCTCGGATATGGAACATGTTGGATGACCAGCCCAAATGTTGCGGCAAAGGAATTGAGCGAAGTGGTAGGTTTTCATAAAGAAGGTTATTATCTAGCCGCCATCACCCCTCTAGGTTTGCCGATAGAGTCAGAACTGTCCAGTCCCCCTCGTAAGCCCCTAGAAGAAGTCATGACCATCTTAGATTAGGTAACCGTTATTCAATTAATAATAAGTTCCCCAGAAAACCTAATAATACGCATATCATATAATAAAATAATAATAAATAGATGTTAACTTTTAACTACTACTTCACCAATGCCTGAACTCGCGTAAATGCTTCCTCTTGAATATTGTTCAGGTCTATCGACACTAAACGAAATTGGTCTACTCTTAAAATTCCATTGACAAAAACATATGCTGCGTCAGTACCCTTTCCACTATATACTAAATTAACCGGAGGACGTAAAGGCACTCCATAATGCGGCTTCTGCAAATCAAAAATCGCGATATCTGCCTTTTTGCCTACTTCCAAAGAACCAATCTCCTTTTCCAAACCCAGTGCCTTAGCGGCATTAATAGTACACATCTCTAATAAAGTTTCAGCGGACAAAGTTGCCGGAGTCAAGTATTTGACATTTTGCAGCAATGCACTAATCTTCATTTGCTCAACCATATCCACTGAATCATTAACCATCGGTCCATCACTACCCAGACATAGATTTATCCCCGCCTCGAGCATAGCTTTGGCAGGTGCCACTCCCCCAGCAGTATAAGCACCACTAGCAGGACAAAGAACAATATGTCCACCTAACTCGGAGACTAATTTAATTTCCTTATCATTCAGCCATACACAATGGATCAACAAAAACTCATCTCCAAGCACACCCAAGCGGGCCAAATATTCCACATCATTATACCCTGTCTGTCTAATCTGTTCTGTAATGGTTCGCCAAAGGGTAGCCCCGGTGATATGATCGGAGATTTTCAATCTGTTACTACGAGCATAAGCAGTACCTTCTTTAATTAAAGCTTCACTGGTTACCCCGGTTTTTAACCAATGCGCCGACGTTTCAATGACCATACCCAACTGTAAAAGCCCGTGTCCGGCTCCCTGCCATGATGTCAGAAGATCTTCAAATTGACTTAACTCTTCGCTTACACTTGTCTCCTGCCCAACCCTAAGTTCCTTACCATAGATATGTCTGATTCCTGCCTGTAGAAAAGGTTGAGCAATTGCAGCAAAATCTTCTTTTGTTGTTCTACGTACGCTATGATTAAAAAAACAGGTCGTCCCTGTCGTTAGCATTTCCGCAGCCGCCAAAAAAGCACTAAGCTCTAAATCACGACATTCCAAAGCATTGGTCAGCGGAAAAGTAACCTGCTGCAACCAATCTTCTAACAAATAACCCTCACTAATTCCTTTAAAAAGTGTATACCAATGATGCTGATGCATATTAATTAAACCCGGTAAGACGAGCATTCCCTTAGCATCAATAACACGTTCACAATGTCTTGCATCTACCTTGGGTATTCCTGGCCCTAAATCCTCAATTTGTTCATCCTGAATTAGCAGATAACCATGAGAATAAACTTCCCGTTTAGGATTCATGGTTACTAAATAACCATTCTTAATCAAAGTTTTCCCCATCACATCCACCTCTTCACCTTAATATAAGTTTCAAAGCAGACAACTTTTATTTTGAAAAATTGTCTGCTTTTTATACTTACCATAACTTTCTGCCTTAGCTAACTACTTAAAAAATACTACGCAATATTTAGGGACGCCATCCCTCAGGATGCCGAATTTCTCCTATATTAATTATATCTACATTGTCTTTCGTCACTGTTATAGTCGGTATAATTATTTCTCTATCTACTTTTTTCCCGGCTATTACGTCCATTATTGTATCTACAGAAGTCCGCCCAATTAATACTGTTTTTTGAGCAACTGATGCATCAATTGAACCATCTCTGATCATTGCTTCAGTGTCAGGTCCCAAAACAGCAGTAACCAATTGAATCTGTTCGGTCTTTCCAGCTGCTACCAGTGCATCAGCAGCACCTTACCCAACAGCTTCATCAACCATAGGAGCAACAGCTTTATCATCCGCAGGATCTAACAGAATTCCATCTACTTTACGAGTAATTAAATCCTCCATATGAGAAATCTGGTTATCAATATACTCATACCCGCCGGCATCAAGTACTACAGTATCTACCCCAAGTTCCTCAGCCCGGCTCATAATACCATAGGTTAACGCCGTAAAAAACGGTCCTTTGACGGTTGGTAAGGATACCCCTATCGTATATTTTACTTCCTCTTCGTCACCACCTGCAGTATCACCATTTCCCCCACAGCCTGCCAGCACTGAAACCATGACAATAAAATATCCAAACGAAATCGTCCATATGCTTCAATTACTGCCTTTTGTTTAGATATTTCCAAAGCAATTACCGTAATCCCATGTTTTATTATTTTATATTCTCTTTTTGAAAGCTTCTTTTCACTTAATAAAACCGTCAAATAGCCCATAATCTTATTTTCCACCAGAACCGGAAAAATTACCTGCTGAATAGTCTTAAGCGGAGTTTGTAGGATATGCTCTTGATATTTTTCCTGCACATGCCCCTCTAAATCATACGTCTTAGCTAATACCTTCAGATAATCAGGATCGGTTCTCAGTTTCAGCAAATACGCTTCTTCCTCATTTGCCGGAGGTGATAAAGCCATAGTATTAAACCAACGATCCTCAATGATAATCGGCTTCTTAATCAAATCACTTAAAGTCTCAACAATAGCATTTAACCCCTTAGATTCCAGCACTAATCTCATTAATTTATCATAAATTTCTTCAGTGGACACTAAAATCCCCTGTTGTTGATTCATTAATAAATTAGTAACACTTTCAATTATTGCCGGCCAAGTGACATCAGGAGGAAGTTCTATAATTGGAAAAGCTCTTTCTTCTCCAATCTTCTTAATTACGTCCGGTATAACACCTATAAAACGACTTGATTTAATTGCTAAAGCTACCGCCCCATGTTCAATTAACCCATTTACCCATATCTTTAAGGCTTTCGGAGTATCCTTAAGATAATAAGCAGTTGTCATCACCAACTCACCACCGACAAGCCAGTCCATTGCATCCGGTACTTCTGCAACCGTAACCATTTTCACAACATTATCAAGACCGGCATGACCTGATACAACACGACTGCCTTCAAACCCTTTAGTTGAGAGAACTTCTCTTACCTTAACAGTACTGTCCATACCCCTCACCTCAAGAATTGTATATTTATTTCTATAAACAATTTCTACATAAAAGAGGAGTATCCTGTTATTTAAGTAAATATCGTTTGAAAATTTTTTCTCTAACTGTTAAACTTTAGTTATCCTAAATTCCAACGTTCAGTATTCACTCTAACTCAAAGACCCCGGTATAAAGTTGATAATACTTTCCTTTTTGTGCAATTAAATCATCATGAGTTCCCCGTTCAATAATGTGACCTTGCTCCAGTACCATAATCACATCAGCGTTTTGAACAGTAGAAAGTCTATGGGCTATCACAAAAACAGTGCGTCCTTCCATTAAGGCATCCATTCCTTTTTGGATTATCGCCTCGGTACGTGTATCGATACTGGAAGTGGCTTCATCAAGAATCATTACCGGGGCATCAGCAACCTCTGCTCTGGCAATAGACAAAAGTTGTCTTTGTCCTTGTGAAAGATCAGTACCGCTACCCGCTAAAACAGTATCATACCCATTAGGCAGCATAGAAATAAACCCGTGGGCATTAGCTCTTTTCGCAGCCTCAATTACTTCTTCATCTGTAGCATCCAATCTGCCATAACGAATATTCTCCATTACTGTACCGGTAAAGAGATGTGTATCCTGCAGAACTATACCCAGAGAGCGACGTAAATCGCTCTTTTTTATTTTCTTAATATCAATCCCGTCATAAAGAATTTTTCCGTCAACTAAATCATAAAAACGATTGATTAAATTTGTGATAGTTGTTTTTCCTGCCCCCGTCGCCCCGACAAAGGCCACCTTCTGCCCCGGTTTGGCGTAAAGAGAGATCTTATGCAAAATAACATTTTCCCCATCATAACTGAAATCCACATCAGAAAAACGAACATCACCTTGTAGCCTGATATAAGCCACATTTCCCTCAGAAGTAAGATATTTCCAGGCCCATATCCCGGTACGCTCTGCTGTTTCTACCAGTTTTTCTCCTTCATATTTAGCATTGACCAAAGTTACATCGCCATCATCAGTTTCTACTTCCTCATCTAATAACTCAAAAATGCGACCTGCACCGGCAAGAGCCATAATAACAGCATTGAGTTGTTGAGAAACCTGAGCAATGGGACCACTCAATGTTCTGCTTAATTGTAAAAAACTGGCGATTGTTCCTAAGGTAATCCCGCCAATACCGTTTACGGCCAGTATACCTCCCACAATGGCCAAAATAACATACTGCAAATGACCCATATTCATCATCAACGGCATTAAAATATTAGCAAAACGATTAGCTTCTGTAGCATTACGGCAGAGCTCATCATTAAGTTGATCGAATTTAACCTTAGCTTCCTCTTCATAGCAAAAGACCTTGACTACTTTTTGTCCGTGAATCATTTCTTCAATATAACCATTAGTTTGACCAAGTGATTGTTGCTGTTTAACAAAAAACTTAGCACTATTCCCGGCAACTTTTTTCACAACAAATAACATGAAGCATAAAGTAATAAGGACAACAACCGACAAGTGCAAACTGGTAGCCAACATCGCCAAAGAAACAGCAGCTATTGTTACTACCGAAGAAAACATCTGTGGTAAGCCGTGAGCAAACATTTGCCGTAAAGTATCCGTATCATTAGTATAACGACTCATGACATCTCCATGAGTATGGGTATCAAAATATTTAATCGGTAAAGCCTGCATATGCTCAAACATCTGGTCACGGATTTCTTTTAAGATACCCTGGGTCATCACCGCCATTAAACGGGTATAAATTAGAGTAGCCAAAACACCGAGGAGAAAAATCCCCGTCATAATCAGAATTGCTTGCAACAAACCGGTGAAAACAGGATTTTCTACAGCAAGAAGTGGTGTAATATAGTCATCAATCAAAATCTCCAAAAATAAGGAACTGGCCACCGCGGCACCTGTACTGATTAAAATACAAATCAATACAATAATAAAGCTTATTTTGTATCCCTTCTGAATATAAGAAAACAGCCTTTTAATAGTTTTGCTCTGACCTTTAAACGTGGCCGGACGTTGAGAATTTTTAGGCGGCATCATTACTATTGCCCCCTTTTTGTTGAGAATAATATATCTCCTGATAAATTTTGTTTGTCTTCAATAATTCCTCGTGCGTGCCTACTGCATTAACACGTCCGCCATCCATCACAATGATTTTGTCAGCATCCTTAATGGAAGCTACCCTTTGCGTAATAATCAATTTGGTCATCTCAGGAAGTTCTTCTAAGAAAGCTTGACGAATTAAAGCTTCCGTCTTCGTATCTACGGCACTGGTGGAATCATCAAGAATTAAAATCTTCGGCTTTTTCAACAAGGCCCGAGCAATACAGATCCGCTGTTTCTGACCACCCGAAACATTTGTTCCTCCTTCTTCTATATAAGTATCATAGCCATCAGGTAAGTCTTCAATAAAATCATGCGCTTGGGCTAGTTTACAAACTCGGACAAGCTCTTCATCAGTTGCCTGCTTATCTCCCCAACGGAGATTTTCTTTAAGTGTTCCCGAGAATAAAACGTTTTTTTGCAGAACCACGGCAACATTATCGCGTAAAACTTTTAAATCATAATTGCGAACATCTACACCACCAACAAAAACAGCCCCCTTAGTCACATCATAAAGGCGAGGAATTAATTGAACCAGAGTCGTTTTGGAGCTGCCGGTTCCTCCGATAATCCCCACGGTTTCTCCTGATTTTATATTCAAATTTACCTCGCTAAGACTGAGATTATCCGGGTTTTTGGTATAACTAAAGCTTACATTTTGAAAGATAATCTCTCCGTTTTTTACTTCTTGGACAGGTTGATGGCAAATCTGAAGATCACTTTCTTCATTTAAAACTTCCACAATTCGTTCCGCAGAAGCTCGGGAAATAGTAATGATCACAAAAACCATCGATAACATCATCAAACTTATTAATATCTGGAAAGCATAAGTGATTAAACTTACCAGCTGCCCGGTAGTCATCGTCTTGGTTACGATCATCCTAGCCCCAAACCAAGAAATCAGAAGGATGGAACTATAAATAAAAAACTGCATCAAGGGCGCATTAAAAGCAACAATCTTTTCCGCTTTGGAAAAATCCTTAAAAATAGCCTCAGAAACAGATTTAAACTTCTCCTTTTCATATTCCTCACGCACAAATGATTTAACTACCCGAATACCGCGTAAATTCTCTTGCACCACATTATTCAACTTGTCATAGGTCTTAAATACTTTTCGAAAAATGGGGTGAGCATGACTAATGATCAAATAAAGTGCAGCTCCCAACAAAGGCAAAATTACCAAGAAAATCAAGGAGAGCCGAGAATTAATGCTAAAAGCCATAATTAACGAGAAAATAAGCATAAAAGGACTACGCACCGCAACACGAATAATCATTTGATAGGCATTTTGGATATTGGTAACATCTGTGGTCATACGGGTAACCAAACTAGCCGTTGTAAATTTATCAAGATTAAAGAAAGAAAAATTCTGCACTGTATAATACAATCTTTGGCGAAGGTTTCTGGCATACCCGGCTGAAGCTATGGCTGCAAAATGCCCTGCCAGTACCCCAAATAGTAAAGAAAGAAGTGTGGCTATGAGCAAAGCTGTTCCTATTTTAAAGATGGCACTTAGATCTCCCCTGTCGATTCCATAGTCAATCAAGTAAGCCATTAAAAACGGGATGATCACCTCCATCACCACTTCAAGAACCACAATGACCGGTGCAAGAATTGATTCTTTTTTATACTGACCAACACTTATAATTAATTGTCTTATCATTTAATTCCCACCGTCCTTATTTACAAAAGCCTTACCCATACCATCTAAACATTTATTATATGTACTAATTATAAACGCAAACAAAAGTTATAATAAATAACAAAAAGAATACCCGTGAAAATAACCGCAATACCGGCTAAACACAGGCAAAAGAAAGCAAATCAATTCAAATATTTTAACAACAATATGCAAATGTTCTTTCATTACTTACCTTAAGTTTTGTGCTAATTCGTGATTTTTTTTATCTTCCTCTGTCTCCGGCTCAATTTGACTGATGCCGTGTGGTACTGCATGTCCTTGCTCATCCACATGAACAAAAGTGATAAAACCATCGACGAGAAAGTCTTCCTCTTTCGTAGTAACTTTAACATAAGAGACTAACCTGGAGCGACCAACCCAGATGACTTTACTGGAAAATTTAAGCGTATCACCACGATGAACCGGTTTAGTAAAAGTCATCCCATGTATTTTCAAACAAACAGTATTATTAGGAGAACTGAGATCTGAAGCAGCAATAAATCCGGCTTCTACAAACCATTCCGCACATCTTCCCGCATACAAAGTACCATGATGATTTAAATCTTCACTCTTAATTAACCGATATATTGTAAACTCCTTAACTTTCAATGAACATTCCTCCTTTTTTTACTACAACAAAATACTTCGACATAATCCTACGAATTCTTATACATCCCATGCTCCAGTCCTTTTCTCTCTCTTATCTGCAGCGTAAAGTCTCCTGTGAGACATTTTAACATAATAATATAATAATGTATATCAATTGTAAGAAAGTTTTAGGGTAAACCTAAGCGTCCGTACTTAAATTCTTAAATCTCTTTCACCGTTGCGAATACGCTGGAGATACTCGATTGCTCTGGCTCTTTGCTTTTCATTGGGAATGTTTTGAATTTCTCGATCAATCATCTTTTGCCCCATTTCCATAAGTTCCGCATCTGCATAGTCCCTCAAATACTCTTCGAAGGTTAAGAGAGCATTAGGATGACAACAATTTTTGATTTGCCCCGATTTGGCTAAAGCCATAAAACGGTCACCTGTTCTTCCTTCTCTGTAGCAAGCAGTACAGTAACTGGGGATATAACCATCTCTAACCAGACCTTTAATTACATCAATGGGCTTTCTATGGTCAGCCAAATTAAACTGTGGCTTTTCTTCCAGACCTTCTTCATCTACTGTTTTTCTCTGCGCATACCCGCCCACACCAACTGAGGAACCGGCACTCATCTGGGAAATACCTAAATCCAAAAGTTCATTACGAAATTCAACACTTTCACGAGTAGATAAAATCAACCCGGTATACGGAACAGCGAGACGAATAGTTGCTACTACCTTTTTAAAATCTCTGTCATTTACCAGATAAGGAAAAGAAGAATAATCCACTCCTTCTGCGGGTAGTAACCTGGGGAAAGAAATCGTATGAGGCCCTACTCCGGCAACAGCTTCCAAATGTTCCACGTGCATTAAAAGAGCTACTGTTTCATAATGATAATCGTACAAACCAAACAACGGTCCAATACCAACATCATTAAGGCCACCACCTAACATGGCTCTGTCCATTGCTTCCGTATGCCATTCATAATTACGCTTCGGACCGCGATGCATCTCCAGATAAGTGGGTTTATGATAGGTTTCCTGGAACAAAATATATGTCCCAATCTTTGCCTCCTTAAGCTTTTGATAATTTTCTACAGTAGTTGCCGCAATATCAACATTAACTCTGCGAATTGCTCCGTTAGCAAACTTTTCATTATAGATTGTATTGATACATTCCAAAATATAATCTATCGGGCATTTCTCATCATCTTCACCTGCCTCGAGGAGCAGCCTTTTATGCCCCATAGCTTCCAAAGCACGTACTTCTTCCCTTAATTCCTCTTGACTAAGCTGATGTCTGCCGATCTTATTGGAACATTTATAACCGCAATATTTGCAGTCATTAACACAATAATTAGAAAGATAAAGCGGCGCAAACAACACAATTCTTTTTCCGTAAATTTCCTCCTTAACCTCTTTAGCTGTCTTAAACATTTTTTCCAGAGTTTCATCATCATCTACTTCCAGCAAAACCGCCGCTTCCCTGTGGGTTAGACCTTTGTACTGTCTGGCCTTATTTAAAATCCTTTCAATTTCCGACTTATCTTGGACCAACTTCTTGGCCTCACTAATTGATTCTAAAACCTCACCGTCATCAATAAATTCATTAGCATCCATCGATTTAACGTTATACATTTCGATCCCCTCTCTATACAATCATATTATTTAACCTTCTGCCAAACTACCTTGCTAACCTATCCTTACGTTTCTTCTGAAGAAAATTGTTTGGAATATACAGCTTTAGCAAGCACACCAGGTACCATACCCAATTTTCCGGATATAGCACTGATTACATCATTAGGAGCATCAATGACAATACAAATAATCGAAATGTTTCTTTTCTCATAAGGTATCCCCATTCGCCCAATGATGTATTTACTAAAATCATGGAGAATATTGTTCACTCTTTCCACTGAATCAGGATTTTCAATAATAATACTGACAGCCGCAATTCTTGTTCCCACAGAAATCACCTCCGAAAATGATTTAAACAAAAAAATCCTTGTACTCTAAAGTACAAGGATAATAAGGTAAACAAAACTCAACAAAACAAATCAAGCTGAATTTTGCACTACACATATATACTCTTGCCTTTACAGTCGGGACGAACCCTCTTGAATCAGCACAATTACTTTGTCCTCTGCATACGCCTCACTGAAAGAAAATCCTCGCAGTTTGTCGTATTAAATACATACTGTTTTGATTATTCATTCTTTAAAACATGAACAACTTTATACCCTTGCTCCTCCAACTTTTTCTCAATAGCATCGGTATTCATGGTATTAGTTCTGATTACAACATCACTCTTGCCGGAACTACCCCTATAAACAACTGTATGGGTAATATTCGCATCAAAAGACTGGAAAATTTCACAAATATCAGCTAGAGCACCGGGAACATCAGCAGCTTCAACCGTAATTCTCGTACCTACATCTCTGAAACCAAGCAAATCAATAAAGGCATCAAAAATATCACTCTCAGTAATAATACCTACTAATTTGTTTTCCTTCATTACTACCAGTGAACTAATTCTGTTTTCCCGCATCAAAATGGCTGCTTCCTCCAGCAGGGCATCAGGGGAAATGGTGATAACCTCTTTGGTCATCGCATCACTTACCTTAGCCTTAGACAACAGATAGTTCAATTCAAAGACACTTAATGTTGTGGTCTTGGGTGAAGAAAGTGTTTGGATATCCATGTGTGTAAGCATCCCAACTACTTTTTCACCTTTCAACACCGGGATTCTTTTGATACTTTTTTCACGCATCAATTCAATCGCTTCATTAATAGGTGCATCGAATGAAATAGTGTATGGATTGGCCGTCATTTTTCTTTTTACATACATACTATTCGCCTCCTAAATAAGCTTTTTGAATTTCATTGCTTTTTGCTAACTCTTCCCCGGTTCCACTCATGACGATTGAACCGGTTTCGAGTACATAAGCCCGATGTGCAATAGACAAAGCCATACTCGCATTTTGCTCTACAAGGAGAATAGTCGTACCAGCATTGTTTATATCTTTAATGATATCAAAAATTTCCCTTACTAACAAGGGGGCAAGCCCCATTGACGGCTCATCAAGCAGAAGAATTCTCGGTTTGGCCATTAAAGCTCTGCTTATGGCGAGCATCTGTTGCTCTCCTCCTGAGAGTGTTCCGGCGGTTTGTTTCTTCCGATCACTTAAAATAGGGAAACGTTCATAAACAGCCTCTAGATCCTTCTTAATATTATTCTTATCTTTTCGTAAAAATGCACCCAGCTCTAAATTCTCCAGCACCGTCATTTCCGGGAAAATTCTTCTCCCTTCCGGTGACTGCGAAATTCCCAACTTGACACGTTGCGGAGCAGAAATATGGGTAATCGGTTCCCCATCAAGCAATATTTCTCCGGAAGTCGCTTTGTTTAAACCGGAAATCGTCCTCAGTGTTGTCGTCTTGCCTGCACCATTAGCCCCGATAAGCGTAACGATTTCCCCTTCATCTACAGTTAAGGAAACATCCTTTAACGCATGGATAACACCATAGTAAACATTGAGTTTTTTTATCTCAAGCATTGCTGACCTCCTCCCCCAAATACGCCTCAATTACTCTTTTATTGGTCCTGATTTCGGCCGGTTTTCCGGAGGCTATCAACATCCCATAATCCAAAACATAGATGCGTTCACATATCTTCATAACTAAAGACATGTCATGCTCAATTAAGAGAATGGTCAAATCAAATTCCTTCCGAATCCACTCAATCGTTTCGGTTAATTCTGCTGTTTCATTCGGATTCATTCCCGCAGCCGGTTCATCCAGCAGTAAAATTACAGGCTTTGTGGCAAGAGCTCTGGCTATTTCCAAATGTCTCTGTTCCCCATAAGGAAGGTTTTTCGCCAGCTCCTCTTTTTTATGTGACAATTTAAAGATATCAAGTAATTTTTCAGCTTCCTCTACCAGTCTATCTTCTTCGTTGTGAAATTTATTTAAATGCAGAAATGCCGAAGGCAAACGATAACGGATATTCTGATGCATGGCAATCCGTACATTATCCAGCACCGTTAAATCCTTAAAAAGCCTGATATTTTGGAAGGTCCGCGCCAATCCGGCTTTAGTTACATTATAAGGTTTCAACCCGCCCAGCTCTTTGGTTATAACCTTTGTCTTCACTTTTCCGTCTTTATCTTGTTCCTCTTGAGGTAAATGTAATTTGATGGAACCTGAAGTTGGTTCATATACTCCTGTTAACAGATTGAATAGAGTAGTTTTGCCGGCACCATTAGGTCCAATCAGACCTACCAGTTCGCCTTTATCTATGTGCATCGTTACAGAAGATACTGCAGTCAGTCCACCAAAAGATTTTGTTAATTTTTCTACTGAAAGCAACGGCATACTTGGCTCCTCCTTTACTCTATTCTCTCATGTTTCTTGCGAAATTTAAAGAAGTCATTTATTTCTTTTGTCCCGAACAACCCCTGTGGTCGGAAAATCATGATTACAACCAACAAAAGCGCATATAAAATCATCCTTATTTCGGTAAATGCCTGCAAAAAGGTGGTCAAAAGTGCTAACAAAATTGCGGCAACCACAGAGCCTGTCACACTTCCCAATCCACCTAAAACGACAATTACCAAAATGTCAATAGACTTCATAAAACCAAAGATATTTGGTTTAAGAAAATAAAAATATGAAGCATAAAGTGCACCACCTACTCCGGCAAAGAAAGCACCTATAGCGAAAGCCATTACTTTATACTTAGTGGTGTTTATACCCATGGATTCTGCAGCAATCTCGTCTTCACGAATGGAAATACAAGCACGTCCATGAGATGATCTAATAAAATTATTGATTGTTAAAACAGTTATAACTGCGAAAAAAAACAGCCAAAACCAGTTAGCATGTCTGGGAATACCGCTTAATCCCGCAGCACCATTGGTAATTTCTAAGTTTAAAAAAACAACGCGAATAATCTCAGCCATACCTAAGGTAGCAATCGCCAGATAATCACCTTTTAAACGTAAAGTAGGAATACCAATCAAAATACCAACTATCGTAGCTACTAAAGCACCGGCCAGAATTCCCATAAGAAAACCGGCAGTCGAATCATAGCGCATAATAATGAGCGCACAAACATAAGCTCCGATAGACATAAAACCCGCATGTCCTAAAGAAAATTGTCCCGTAAAACCGGTTATTAGGTTCAAACTAACCGCCATAATAATATTGATACAAATTAAAGCAATAGTAATTTCATGGAAACTGGAGATAATCCCGACCGAGATTAAACCCTGGACAATGGCAAAGGTTAATAAAATACCGACAAATATTAATATATTTTTCTTGGTTAATGCTCTCATCTTTATTTTACACCTTCTCCCTTATATTTTTGCCCATCAGTCCGGTCGGCTTTAAGATCAGGATCAGAATCAAAAATAAAAATACAAAAGCATCACGATACATGGAATTACCATAACCGGAAACAAGTGTTTCCATAATTCCAATACCAAGTCCGCCGATCATAGCCCCGGGAATACTGCCAATACCACCAAAAACTGCGGCAACAAAAGCTTTTAAACCCGGCATTATTCCCATCAGAGGGTCGATAGAATTATAATAAATTCCAACCAACACTCCAGCGGCACCGGCAAAAGCAGAACCAATAGCAAAGGTATAAGAAATCGTACTATCGGCATTAATCCCCATTAATTGAGCAGCATCCTGGTCAATAGAAACTGCCCGCATAGCTTTACCTGTCTTTGTTTTATGCACAATAAACTGCAATAAAACCATTAAGGCTATAGCCGTAACTATAATATAAATCTGCTGCATATTTATAACGACACCATGCAGATGGAGCGTATAATTAGATAACACATTAGGATACGAACGCACTTCCGCCCCTACAAAAAACATCATCACATATTCCAAGAATAAAGAAACACCGATTGCGGTAATCAAAACAGCGATTCTTGTAGAATTGCGCAGCGGTTTATAAGCTATCCTTTCTATCACTACTCCTAAAATTGCACATAAAATCATAGATATAAGCAATGCCGGAAAAAAACCTAGTTTGGCATAAGTTATAGCGGCAAAGCCTATATAAGCGCCAATCATGTACACATCTCCATGGGCAAAGTTAATCAGTTTAATTATGCCATAAACCATCGTATACCCTAAGGCAATCAGTGCATATATACTTCCTAGCGATATACCGTTAACCACCTGCTGCAAGAATTGCTCCAATCGTATGCACCTCCTAAAGATTATTAATAATTAAATCAAGTAATAAAATTAAGTTAGAGTGTTAAACACTCTAACTTAATTATTTTAGCCCTTTTAAGATGATTCGTCAATTAAACTTCATAAAATATACTTATTTAGGTTCTACTTTAACACTAGTGCTCTGAACACCGTCTTTCAAACCAATAACTACCGCAGACTTAATCGGGTTGTGGTCAGCACCCATACTAAATGATCCGGTAACACCCACAAAATTTTCTGTTCCGGCCAAAGCATCTTTAATCGCTTCAGGATTAGCGGATCCGGCACGTTTAACGGCATCAGCAATAAATTTACCTAAGTCATAACCAAGAGCGTTAAAGGCATTAGGATCTCTACCATACTTTTCATTAAAAGCAGTAATGAAGTTTTGCACCAAAGGATCCTGATCTAAAGATGAATAATGATTAGAGAAATAAACATTATTCAAAGCTTCAGCTCCGGCTAATTGTAAAAGAACAGGTGAATCAAAGCCGTCTGCGCCGAGAACAGGAGCAGTAATACCAAGAGCACGAGCCTGTTTAATCACTAAACCGGCCTCTGAATAATATCCTGGAAGGAAGATTACATCGAATTCTTTTCCTTTAATGTTAGTAAGAATAGCATTGAAATCTTTATCCTTAGCTACATAGCCTTCTTCAGCCACGATTTCACCACCGGCTGCTGTAAAGGTCTCTTTAAAGTTCTTAGCCAAACCAGCAGCATAGTCACTGGATTTGTCCTGAATGATTACTGCTTTCTTTGCCCCTAGATTGTTAGTTGCAAAATTAGCCATTGTTACTCCCTGGAAGGAATCGTTAAAGCAAAGACGGAAAACATATTCATTCACATTTCCGTTTTTGTCAACAGTAACACCTTCGTCAGCTGTAGCAGAAGCCGAGATAATCGGAATCTTATTCGCCATTGCTACAGGGATGGTAGCCATGAAACTACCGGAAGTAGCAGGACCAAGGCAAGCTACAACATCTTCCTTAGTCATCAATCTGGTTGCCAATGATGTTGCTTCAGCAGGATCAGATCTGTTATCAACGATCACCGGCACAATTGGCGTCCCGTTGATACCACCGGCAGCATTGATTTCATCAAATGCCATTTTAATGCCGTCTACGGAAGCTTCACCATAAGAAGCCAAATCACCGGACAATTCGTAGTTAACACCGATTTTTATTCCTGCAGCATCTGCGCCAGCAGGTTCATCGGTATCATTGCCTCCGCAACCGGTCATCAAACCAACTGCGAAGACGAGAGTCAATAAAACAAGAAGAACTTTTTTCATTTTGGATAAAACACCACCTTAATAAAATATTATTAAAAATAACTATCTTCTATTCTAAGACGAATTAACGAGATATGCAATCCCTTTTTTATATAAATATTTATTTTTTTGTATGTGTACTATAACAGAAAGTGGTGAAAAAGACAAAGCGGCTTGCCCCCTGTACCACTCTGTTCTACTTTTCGGTTCCTTTTTCTAACGATCCGACCGACTCTTATAATCCTTACTCTTCACTTCAGTTCTGATATTCTGAGCTTCGGAATCTTTATTACAAAAAATAGCGGTTAGTCGTTTTAAGATCTTCTTGGTGGTATATGACTTTTGCCACATCTGGAAAAACACCTTTTGCAGATCGTCCGGGCTCATATTTTTAGGTTCAAAAACAACATGCATAGTATCATAGAGGTCCCAGTTTTTAGTAAGGATTCAATTACTTAATAATCAAGAGCATAATATTTTCTATATTATCAAATATAATCACTTTTCCGACTATCCATAATCCCCATAAGTAAGTTATAAAAAGTTTAATTCCAGAAATATTAATATAACCAGAATTTAATTTCTACATATAATTATTATATCATACAAATTACCTAAATTTTGGATTAATTTCTATTTTCTCCCTCCCTGATGGTCACTTTGATGATATCCCCGGATTGCTTGCCGATTTTGGCTCTGATGTCTTTACGAATCCCGATAATATGGCAAGGGGAAGGGGATTTCAATATAAGCCGCGTCCATGTCCGGCGCTTTTTTTATGACCGCCTCAAACTCATAGATATTACTCATATCTTCCTCTTTACTTATATCTTCCACCTTACTAGAAAAATTAATTAGCAATGTTTTCCGGTTTTTTTGTTTCTATAATCTTATTATTTAATCCTAAACGATAATAGATTAAACAAATTATTAAAGCACCGACTATATTTCCCAGGGTAACAGGTACTAGATTATTAAACAAAAAACCAGACCAAGTTATATCTGCTAAGAAAATCCCCATAGGGATAAAAAACATATTCGCTATACTGTGCTCAAATCCGCTTACGACAAAGACCATAATTGGAAACCAAATAGCAAATATTTTACTTATTGTGTCTTTAGCAGAATAACTCATCCAGACAGCCATTACTACTAAGATATTACAAAGAATTCCTCTGATAAAAGCTTGAGAAAAAGTAAGTTCCACTTTGACTTGAGCCATAGCTACAAAAGCATTTAATAAATCTTGATTCAAAAGATCACTGTTAATAATTAAAGTAACTAAAAATAATGATCCTATTAAATTCCCTAAATATACAATAATCCAATTGTTCAAAATCGGCGCCACCATACCTTTTCTTTTATCTATATAGGAAAGAAGCAATAAAGTATTCCCTGTAAACAGCTCGCCGCCGCCAATAATGATCAAGATTAATCCCACGGGAAATACGGCACCGCTTAAAATCTTTTTTATACTGATTGACTCAATGCTATAAGAAGCAACCGTAGAACCGTATGCTCCGAAGGCAACAAATAAACCACCTAAAATTGCCAATAAAAAAAGCGTAGTTATATTCACAGCCAGTTTCTTTTTATTATTGTCTAATACGAATTCTTTAATTTCTACAGGTTGCAACTTGATTCTCTCCCTTTTCAGCCGTGTTACTTAAATAATACCATAACCTGATATTATTCTAAATAATGTTACATTTTATTTGTACAAAAACATCTCTTCATTTTTTCAACCTCTGAATTGTATATACATTAATTAAATTTAAATTTACGTTTTCCCTCCCCGGCGGATATATATATATACAGAACAAAAAAGGGAGGTGAAAACTATGTTGAGTCTTTTTTGGAAAAGTCTTTTTAAGAAAAAGCCATATAAAAAAGGCTATTTCGTACATCAGGCAGGCGCCAAAAATCTTCTCTGCAAAATTCTCAATGAATATGAAACTATCGAGGAAGCCAAGGAAGATTTGCTTGCCCTCATCATGAATGAGACAACCGAGAAAAAATTAGAAAAAGATTTTTTAACAAAAAAATCTTGGTAGGAGGTAATAAAAATTATGCGTAATAAAATGCGTAAACAATGGATAAAAAGTTTAACCCCCCAGAAAGCCTGGGATTTTTTTTATGGGGATGAAGTAGAAAGATTTATTTCTGATTTTTATGTTGATGGCTACACAAATATAAGGGAAATGTGTCAAAGATTCGCTATAGATTTCCCCAGTACAGATTTAGGTTACTTTGAGCAAAGCGAATTAGAATATCTGGCAAATTTAATAGAACAATACATTTATGCCTATATTGATAAAAAAGGTGGCCTCCATAACTTAAAGATCTATTCAGAAGAGGAATTAGACGAAATGTGGTTGGAAGAAACCAATAAACTTTTAGAATTAATGAGAAGTACGGAGCATACGCTAAGAATAGCCAAAAACCAACGAAGAATTCAGAAAAATAAGAAGATATAACGCACTAATATTTGATTAGTTATCCCATCTTTATCTCCCGCTGGGCTCCTCAGCAACTCTATTGCTTTTCTTATCACTGTTTGATAAATCTTCAGCTGCTGACTTCCTTAACTCCGTTATTCCTTTTTGAATGTTTTTATCCCAATCATGTAACTTTCTGCCTACCTCTTTACGCTCCCAATTAACACTGCCACTTAATTTTACCTCTATATTTACAAAACAACGCGCTTCATAAAGAAAGCCATCTAGGCTGTTTTCAAAATTACACATTTTTTCCCTGAATTGCTGATCATTTTTCATTCTTTCTCTATATGGTTGATATTCCTTTAGTTCCGAAATTGTTTCCCGTAATTTCGTAAACACAAAAGTGGAATCTATAATATCATACCATTCAGATAAGATGTTACTTTTATTATCCTCAGACAAATTTCTATCATAGAGATACTGTTCAACCTCATCAATAATATCGTATACATGATTAGTTACAAAATTATATTTTTCTTCAAGTGACATATTATCTATGCTGGCAAATTAGGCATCAAAAGAGCCGCAAAGGTAACCGTAAATGCTAAATCCAGACCCCATTTTTGCGGGTCAACTTGATTTCCGATTAATGCACCAATCAGCACAGAAGAGTTTAAAGCAATATAGAAAGTACCAATAACTACACCGAAGAATAAGGGATCAGGACCAACT
Organism: Clostridiales bacterium DTU073; assembly: GCA_001512665.1. Lineage (GTDB taxonomy): Bacteria > Bacillota > Peptococcia > DRI-13 > DTU073 > DTU073. The sequence continues at coordinate 40,358 of LFSF01000004.1, read as the reverse complement.
TTTTTAAACCTTGCGGAACTAAGCACATACGGTTCATCCGAGATTCCACCATAAAGAAGCCACCGCCATTTCTTAGCCGGCGCAAGTCCTTTCGACAAAGCTACACCATATAGTATATTGCGTAAATTAAATAATACTGTTGTAATAAGTATACTTAATAGACTTCCGCCTGCCGATAACATTGCTACAGTAATAAACTGCACCGAACCTGAAAATATCAGTAGCGACATACCTAAAATCTCCAGTAAACTAAGATTAGCCTGTGTAGCCAATACCCCATAAGATAAACCGGTTGCGGCTATGGAGATTGCTATAGGAAACGCTTGTATCAAGGCTGCTTTAATCGATTCTTTTCTGTCGTTCACTTTATTACTCCCCTTTATCCTGTTTATCCTGCAGCGATTCTTTATTCCGCTATGATCGTTTTTCTACATGAGCTTCCAACCAGTCTATAAACTGACGGGCAGTTCTTGGGGAACGTCCATTATGATTGATTTCCCACTTCAGAGCCTCTTCATGCAAAGTAGCTACATCAATATCCAACTTTCTGTTTCGGGCAAGTCCTTCCACAATCGCCAAATATTCCTCTTTATCAGGAGATGTATAAGTAACGGTAATCCCAAAGCGATCCGCCAACGACAATTTCTCCTGTAAAGTATCAGCTGAGCGTACTTCCTCATCCGGATTATCAGAAGTCAAACCGCTCCTGTCACTAAATCTTTCTTTAATTAAATGCCGGCGATTGGAGGTGGCATAAATCACCACATTCTGCGGTTTGCTTTCCAAACTGCCTTCCAAAACAGCTTTAAGAGCCGTATATTCCTCCTCACTATCCCCAAAGGCTAAATCATCAATAAAAATAATGAATTTTTGCTGTCTGCCTTTTATCGCTCTCAACACATAGGGCAAGTCATCAAGATAACTCTTAGCTAATTCAATTATCCTTAATCCTCTATCCCCATATTCATTCACTAACGCTTTAACCGTAGAGGATTTCCCGGTCCCTCTGTCCCCGTATAATAATACATTATTAGCCGCATACCCATTTAAAAGCTGTTCGGTGTTATTAATGATCAGCTCACGCTGTCGCTCATATCCGAACAAATCACGGAAACGGATGGGGTCAGGAGAGGATATGCCTTTGAGAAAGCCCTTTTCGCCCGTTCTTTCCCAGACAAAGCCATAATATTTAGCAAATTCGCCGGAACCGTTTTGCCGGTAAAAATCAGCCAAAGCTTTTAAACACTCACTCCATCTTTTGCTGGATTTAAAGGTCTGCAAAAGATCCGCAATTTTAACATTTTCGTTATTTTCACTACCGTCAGCTCTCCATTCAGGAAGGCTTTCCAGCAGATCATTTTCTATCTTCGACTGTCCAAACCTTTTAATCGCTGCTTCCTTGATCTCCCCGGCAGCTATCCATGTAACCTTTTGCAGACAGATTAAGTCCCTTTCTCCCGCTTTTTTAAAGCTCTCATTGATATTATCAAAGTCCATCTTTTCACTCTGCCGACTAAATGCATTATCATCATAAATGATTTTCTCAATGAGATAATCCTCAAAAGGACTAGTGGGGCTTTCTTCCGCTAAGAGATAGTAAAACTCACAATAATCATTAACAAACTGACTAAAGTTTATGTTTTCAGAGGCCAGGTCCTGCAAAACAGAACACAAAGCCTGTATTACTCTATCCTCTAGCAATCCTCTATAAACGGTTAAAGATTTCAGCCCTATTTCTATTTCATACAGATAGCGGTTCAAGGCACTCACTCCTTTATGCTTTAACTGTAATATTTTGTTATAATAATTATAATTCGCAGATAGGAGGAATAAGCATTAGATGCAAAGAATAATCTTAAGTCTTCTCATCATCCTTATCCTGATAGTTTTCAGCCTGACCGGGTGTGCAATCACACCGGACTCAAACCTTTTAACGCCGAACAATGCGCCGGAAAATTCTGCGGCGGAAAGGACAAGTACAATAATTAATACCGATGGGATGACCCTTGAAGACAGATTTCAAGTGCCGGAAGGATATGAACGCCTAAAGGTTGAGCCGGGTTCATTCGAGGAGTATTTAAGAAAACTGTCCCTCAAACCCCATGGAACTAAAGTTCACTATTATAATGGTCGTACCAAATTGCGTAATGTTCATGACGGCGTAATCGCCATGGAAATCGGGGACAGAGATTTACAGCAATGTGCCGATGCGGTCATTAGACTGAGAGCCGAATATCTCTTCCAAAAAGAAGAATACGAGAAAATCCATTTTAACTTCACCAATGGTTTTAAGGCGGAATATGCCAAATGGCGAGAGGGTTACCGCATCGCCGTCAAGGGTAATGAGGTCAGTTGGGTAAGAGGAAACAGCGATGACCCGCAAAGCTATAAAGAGTTCCGCAAATACCTGGATATGGTTTTTGCTTATGCCGGTACCCTTTCCTTGTCACGGGAATTAACAGCAAAAGAGTTGTCAGAAATGCAGATAGGAGATGTTTTTATTCAAGGAGGAAGCCCCGGTCATTGTGTCATTGTTGTAGATATGGCTGTCCATCAAGAAACTGGTGAAAAGTTATTCATGCTTGCCCAAAGCTATATGCCGGCACAAGATATACATATCCTCAAAAATGAACAAAATAAAGAAATTAGTCCCTGGTACCCCTTGAATTTTACAGGGCAATTGAAAACACCGGAGTGGACCTTTGAGCATACTGATCTAAAACAATTTAACTAAAGCAGTTTATCTAAAACTACGTGCTTCCTATGCTCACTATAAGTGTTTCAACCTCTTCACTATTTCTTGATAAGCCGCTTTTGTTTCTTCAGATTGCGGTAAATTAAAGATTACATCCTTTCCCTTGCATTTTAAATAAACAAACGGTGAAATCTTACTGTTTACAAAAAGCTTAACCGCTCCAAGCTCCGTTGTGCGAAAATGACCTTTTAAATGACTGCCCACAGCAGAACCATTGGTACGCACCTTAATTTCAGGCAAACTTTCCAATAGCTCAACATCTTCTATAGAATCCCAAGTATAAAGCGCACCATACATCCCATATATTTGTAAACCTTCATCAGAAATGGAAATCTTCGTCGGTTGCACAGAATAAATCATTAATATAGCAACCCCAATAAGAATCGCACCTGTCATAATCAAAGGAATGGCTGCCTTTTTAAAAGCGCCCGGACGTAACTTCCCATCTTTGTCATAAATATTTCCGTCATATCTAGGAGCTTTAAGCAATACATAGATTGTAGAAAGACTAAACAAGATAAAAGCAATGGTCATGACTATTTTTAATTCTAAAGCATGGGCAACTCCTAATAAAAGAAAGATAATGGTGTTAAAGTAACAATAATAACCCATTAGTTTCCCTAACCCTTGGGTATCAACATTTTCCTTTTTCTGCTTGGACATGAGATTATAACCGGAGATTAAAAAATACCATTTAAAGACGTGTATAGCTAAACCAAGTAATAAAAAAATTACGGCCAAGATAAAATACCACCACATAATCAATCTCACCTTTTTTTGATTTCTTTTAAGAATTCATCTCACCTTTATATCATAACAAAAAAGAGTTGTTGTTTTAACAACTCTTTTTTTACATGCTTATTCTTTCTCCTCATTACTATCATAAGGGAATATTTTTTTCAGGACAACAGCCGCTCCAATGAACAGCAAAATTACGATGAACATGACGGGAAGTCCAATTCCCATTAATTGTAACGCCTGACTCACAGAATTCATTCTCTTCCCTCCTTATCGAATGCCCAACATAGAACCGACTACTGCTAACACTACACCACCCGCAATAATCGAGCCGATTTGACCGGAGACATTTGCCCCGATAGCTTGCATAATAAGGTAATTACCCTTATCCTCTTTTAAAGCCATCTTAGCAATAACTCTGCCTGACATGGGGAAGGCGGATATTCCGGCAGCACCTACCATAGGATTAACTTTTTCCTTCAAGAACAAATTGAGGAATTTTGCCAGCAATACACCCCCGGCCGTATCAAAAATAAAGGCCACGAGACCAAGTCCCATAATCATTAATGTTTTCAGATTTAAAAATCCTTCGGCGGCCATCGTTCCACCAATAGTAATACCGAGTAATAAAGTTACCAAATTAGACAGTTCGTTTTGAGCAGCAGTACTCAGTTTTTCCACACCGGAGCATACCCGCAGCAAATTACCGAACATCAAGAAGCCAATCAGGGCAACACTGGACGGGGCAATAACTCCGGCAGCTAAGGTAACGAAAATAGGAAAGGCAATTAATACCTTTTTGGAGACACCGCTATCAGCTGTATAAGGCATCCTAATCATTCTTTCCTTTTTCGTGGTCAACAGTTTGATAATCGGCGGTTGAATAATCGGCACTAAAGCCATATAAGAGTATGCCGCCACTGATAAAGGCGCCAACAAATCCTGGGCAAATTTGTTTGCTATGTAAATGGTAGTCGGTCCATCAGCAGCTCCAATTATCCCAATTGCTGCTGCTTCGTTAATCGGAAAACCGATCAAGGCAGCAATTACAATCGTCGCAAAGATACCGAATTGGGCAGCAGCCCCAAAAATCATCATAAAGGGCATTTTTAAAAGAGGTGTAAAGTCACACATCGCCCCAACCGCTACAAAGATAAGTACAGGGAACATTTCGTTTGAAATACCGGCATGAAGTAAGGTGGTTAGCGGTCCTGCCTCACCAACAGCAGAAGAAAAAGGAATATTGGCTAGAATCGCTCCAAAACCGATGGGCATCAACAGTAATGGTTCATAGTCTTTTACCACAGCCAGATACATCAAGGTTAGTCCGATTAGCCACATTACTATCATTTTCCAGGTAAGACCTGTAAAACCTATTGTTAAATCTTGAATAATTGCCTCCACACTATCTCCTCCATGTTACAAAATGTTACAAAAAAATAGCATCCCAATAGATACACCTCAATAGTATATTTTAATTGTCGGAATAATTCAAGTCTTTTTTCTTGTTAACTCGGTGTGGGGGACTGTTAAAATTAATTTAAATAAATCTCTTGCATTCTCGATAAAATAAGATATTGTTATAAGAGTAAATAAAAGATTACCCTTATATAAATAATATCGGAATCGGAGGTACATCAATGTTATTTATTGAGCTTTTAAAAGCTATTATCCTAGGAGTTGTAGAAGGAATCACAGAATGGCTCCCCATCAGCAGTACCGGTCATATGATTTTAGTCGAGGAATTCATCCAATTAAATGCCTCTGCTGCCTTTAAAGAAATGTTCTTTGTAGTCATCCAGTTAGGTGCCATTATGGCGGTGGTTTTGCTTTATTTTCATAAATTAAATCCCTTTTCTCCGCGTAAAACCAAATTAGAGAAAAGAGAAACTATGAGTATCTGGTATAAAGTTGTTGTTGGGGTTCTTCCGGCGGCAATAATAGGATTTTTTTTCGATGATTGGTTAAATGAGCACTTTTACAACTACCAAACAGTAGCCATTACATTGATCATTTATGGGATCTTATTTATTGTCATTGAGAATCGTAATAAATATCGTAACCCAAGCATTAATCATTTTAATGAATTAACTTACAAAACAGCTTTTTTAATCGGGATGTTCCAGGTATTATCCTTAATTCCGGGAACCTCACGTTCCGGGGCAACTATCCTGGGGGCGATTATCTTAGGCACCTCCCGCTTCATTGCGGCCGAATACTCTTTCTTTTTGTCTATTCCGGTAATGTTCGGGGCCAGTGCCTTAAAGCTGATGAAGTTCGGTTTTAGCTTTACCGGCTTGGAAATTGCTATTTTACTAACAGGAATGATTGTTGCTTTTGTGGTTTCCGTTCTGGCGATAAAATTTTTACTGAGCTATATCAAAAACAACGATTTCAAAGCCTTTGGTTGGTACCGTATCATCTTAGGGTTGATCGTCGTAGGATACTTTGTGCTGTTAGCTTAAACATCAATCCCTGCTAACTTCATCAAATGCAAAGCATTACGAGTAGTTGAAGGTCCGGGACGTAATTGATAATCAAAATAAATCTTCCCGTCTTGATAATACTCCTGAAAATGATAATTAACGACTCTCTCATTTTCCTGTGCCAAGTCACAAAGCTCGAGATCATGCGTAGAAACCAGACCAAGTGAATTAGTCTGGCTTAATTTATTTATCAGCACTTTAGCCCCGGTATGACGATCCAAGGAATTGGTGCCCTTGAAGACTTCATCTAACAAGAAAAAGACCCTCTCTCCGCTTTCTGCTTTCTGCACAATTTGTTTTATCCGCAAGAGTTCTGCATAGAAAGAGGAAATATTCTCTTCCAGATTATCACTAATCCGCATACAAGTGTAAATAGACATAAGGGAAGCTTGAAAGCTTCGGGCACAAACCGGAGCTCCGGCATAGGCAAGAACTAGATTAATACCTGCAGTCCGTAAAAGGGTACTCTTACCGGACATATTGGAGCCGGTAATTAACAGTACCTTTTCTTTATCTTTAAAGATTAGATCATTATGCTTTCTCTTCTCAGCAGGGAGTAACGGATGTCCTAATGCCACAGCCACAAAAACAGCTTTGTTCGTTTCATTTGCCTGTGCTTCCTGCGCAGCAAAAACCGTCGGCATGACCCAATCCGGGTTTTCAAAACGAATTACCGCTAAACTCGCCAAAACCTCCATTTCAGCCAGAGCATCAAACCATTCCCCCAGGGCCTGTCCCGACTGCTGTTTCCACTTTTCCAAAGCAATCATATATTGAAAATCCCGCAGTGCTACGATATTAAAAAAAGCATAAAATGCATTCCTTCTGCTGGTAATTGGAGCAATCAAGACAGACAATCTCTCAATCTGTTTATATACTTCTCGCCCCTGACTATCTCTTATCCCTTTCTTTATTTCCTGTAGATATGATGCTTTAAAACTATATTTCTCCAAATGCTTCAGCATTTGGTAATAGACCTTTAAATCAGCAGCATACTGCTCCGCAAGTTTAAATATCTGAGCGCATTCTTTTCTATGATATTTAAGTAAGGTAGCTTGCACTAAAAGAGCGGATGCCGGCCAGAACCAAGATATTTTGTCCATACCAAAGCCTAAAATAACAAGAATAGTGGTAATCAGCGGGCTTACCCGGCATAAGACGATTACCCCCAAATCCGAAAAAACCTCATTCTTTTCCTTACCCCAATTAATAAGGTACTGCGGATCGCCCAACTTCTCTTTGTACTGCTTACTATCCATAAAAGCCAGCTTCCCATAGGCTATAAACCTTTGCCTCCAAGTGAACTTTGTGGCTAATTCGCTTACCGCTTCTTGCCTTTCGCGAATATCATTGCAATTTCCTACATCCCCCGCTAACAGTGCCGCAAGTTTCTGCCTGCCCCTAAAGGTCTGCGCAGTGTTAATCCACTGAAAAAGCGAATTCCTTCCGAAAATATCCAGATCCTCTATATAACTATGGTTTTTATCCTTAAACTCTCCGCCGTCATCCTCAAAGGTATTCCATTCCCCCCGCAACCGTTGCAGTGAATGGGTATTAAGATCTCGTAAAATAATAGTGGATTTAATCTTTTCTTTGAGTCTGCCGTGGCGAAATACCAGATAAATAAAGAACCCTATGAACAACAGGAGTGCCGTAAGAAAATCGAGATACCTATCTTGCATATATGTAAGCACAATAATACTTAAACCCACAATAAAGATAGTCAACCGCAAATTACTGATCAAGCGTTCCAGCTTTTCTTGCTTCTGCAAGAGTTGCCCATAGCGGTGTGCTCTTTTCTCATATTTCTTTTGAATCTCATTCTTGATTTTTATTTCATTTTGCATTTGCGGGTCTACCAAAGCTTTACTTCCTCCGTTTTCAATTATCCTCTATAGTTCTATCTTCTCAATTTTAAAGTTTAAAAATCCCGGCATCAACCGGGATTTTATTTAACTTAATCTTTATTATACTATTATACTGTTACATCCAATTTTCGCAAATCCAAGAACAACATTAATTACATTAATCTTTCTGCCTTATCAACGCTTTTTCGGGGCTCTCTCCCTGCTTCTTGACGCAAATTTTGAGCAGTTTGAGCTAAATTTTCTAAAGTATTGTTCTCCTGCTTTCTCCAATATTTATCTGCTGCCAAAAGCCCTTGGTCAATCTTGGCCTGATCACCCCCACAATCTTGCACATGCAACCGATAAGCCCAAAGCATATAAGTTCTGCCTTGTACTTTGTAAAGCCCTATTTTCTTTTCAATTGTCTGAGCAAGAAGTTGATATTTCTGATCATATTCAACTTCTCTCCCTAGCATTTTATAATTTTCCGGTTTTAGAGATTTTACCTCTTCCCGCAAATAACCTTCTTCAACTCTTAAGACTTGGCAAATTTCTTCCACTTTTTTCATTAAATAATTAGCCTGCAAACGCTTCGCCTCATCCTTCAATTCTTCCAATTTGCTTATTTCCTTGTGGTTTTTAGCCATATAATCCCATAATTTCACTTTTAAATCTACCCATTTAGCATCATCTGTGTACTTATGGTTATAACGTTCATTTATTTCCCCGGCTATATAAGCAATCGCCTCCGGTCCACTATGTACATTATATTTCTCTATTAACGCAGCTCTTTCTTGAACAAAACTCTCCGCTAATACTTCCTTTTCCCTAACTAAAGCTTCGATTAAGATTAAACGTCTCAAATCCTGCAATTTTATCTTTATTTCACGCTGCGTTTGCTTGTTTAGTTGAAGCGGTTTGAGCATTTTTGCCACCTTTTTATTAAAGGCATCCAATTCTTCAAGTTCAGAATTAAGGGCATTAAAAGTATGGACAAATTTTTTTATATCTGAAAGAACACCCATCTTCTCTCCTCCTGGCTTATTTTACTTAATTATACATTATTTTGTATAATATTCAACTATTTACCGCTCCATCTTCTAAACATAGAGATCATATGCAATCAACATTGATAGGTATTTTCTTCGTAAGCAAACGGATTAGAACTAACAAGAGCCCTATTAGTACTACTGTTTCCAAAATTGCTATGTATAAAGGAACAATAGCTGATATATAAGCAATCTCATGGGCAAAACTCGGGAGCAATTGCTCCTTCCAAAATAAGCCATGAAGGAAAGCAAAGAGTAAGGCCATTAAACAAAAACCTATCCCGGTCACCCACTTAAAGCGATAAAAACCCAAATAAATAAACCAACCTAATAAATAAAAAGCATAGACATTTAAAGCATAAATTAATACAGAGCTATACCAATTAGTACTTCCCTCTATAATCAGCAGTGAATTAAAAGATTCCAGGTTAATCCCTAAATCAAAATTAGCATAAATAATACTCTCTATACCTGATAAAAGGCAAAAAACAACGGATAAAGCAAAGGACAAACCAAAAGCGGCAAGAACGGAACCTAAATAATAGTTTTTTCTTGTTACGCCATGTTTCACATAAAAAGGCAAGAAGTTTCCTGCAACAATGCCTAAAACCAACATGAATATCAGGGTTGAACCATAAGATAAAGCAAAGATGCCTTGTTCGGAATGAAAAATAATAAACACATACAAGAGGACAATTACAGCAATAAACCAAGCAGACCATTTAACCTGTATGCTGAATAAATCGGCCGCAACCTTGGAACTTATCAGCGTTTTTGTTTTCATTATATCCGGTATCCTCTTCTTCATCATTAGTTCTCCTCCCTTTCATCAGTTAATTGAATGAACAAATCTTGAAGGGAAATTTGACTTGCCTCAAAGCCTCTCCTTTGGGCTTCCTTTTTCAACTCTTCATTATTTTCGGTATTATTATCCGCAAAAACCATTACGACTTTAGTTTTCCCAAGATGCTTTTCTCCGATGACATTCCTGTCTTGAACAAATTCATCAACCTCTGTGACAGGACCGGTGATGGTTAACCCTCTGGAAATAAGAGCTTTAGATTCTTCTTTCAGGATAAGTCTGCCTTGATGCAGAATTAACACTTCATCGAATAAATTATCCATTTCGGGAACCAAATGAGTAGAGATAATAAATAAACGCGGGAATTTAGCTTGATCGTCCAGTATTTCTTGATAGAAAATCATTCTGGCGGAAGCATCCATTCCCAGGTAGACCTCATCAAAGATGGTAAGAGGAGCTCGACTAGCCAATCCTATAATTACATCCAAAACCGCTTGCATTTCTTGGGAGAGTTTATTTACAGCTCTGTCAACAGGTAAATTAAAACGCTGTACTAAATACTCGGCGTATGTTGCATCATAATTGGGTCGATATTGTGCCACAAGCTCTAACAGTTTTTTAGCCGTTGAAGTTTCATCACGATAATCTGCTTGATGTATAAAGGCAACATTTTGCATAATCTCGGGGTTTTCTATAGGCGGTACCCCTGCTATGGTGATTGAACCTTTAGTTGGTTCCCGCAACGAAGCAAGCAAAGATAGCAGTGAGGTCTTACCGGCTCCGTTTCTGCCGATTAAACCATAGATTTTCTTATCCTCCAGTCTAAAGGAAAGATATTTTAAGGCGACAAAATCTTTATAACTTAAAAATAAATCCTTGACTTCCACATTAAAATTCATCACTTGCCCTCCTTTTTTTCTGAAAAAACCTTCTTAATATCTGCTATTACTGCATCTTCCGTTATGCTTAATTTAGTGGCTTCCACCACCAAGGGAATTACATATTCAGCAACAAAAGCTTTTTTGCGTTTTGCCAGCAGTTTTGCTCTGGCGCCTTGAGCAACAAATACTCCTAAACCTCTTTTTTTAAAGAGAATTCCTTCCTCTACTAACTGATTCACACCTTTGGTTACCGTAGCATGATTGATCTTATATAAATTAACCAATTGATTAGTGGAGGGTACTTGTTCTTCTTCCGGCAATTGTCCGTTAACGATTTGATCTTCTATTCTTTCCCGCACTTGAATAAAAATTGGTTTATCACTTGCAAAGACTTTGCTCAAAACAAATTCCCCCCTTTCACTGACTTATGATCTTTTTTAGTATTTGCTGTAGTATTATGGTGTTATGTTACCGTGGTTATATGCTTAAGTATATAACCATAAAACTTTTTGTCAATAGGTGTAAAAGTAGATAAGTAAATAAAAAACCTTTGCGGATCAACTATGCAAAGGTTTTTTACCGAATTAGCTGTTATATTAAGTGTCTTTATTTCTCCACAGGATCATCAACTTTAGCTGTAAGAATCAGCCACTTCCCTTCGGTATTTTCTACCACAAAAGTAACCGGCCTTCTAACCGCCGCTTCGTTTTTCTTTTCGGTACTGGTTATCTCAATAATTTCTCCTTCAACCTTATACGCTTCATCAGCTAACCTCTCCACGTTTTTTATCTCAATACGATCCGGCCAAGGACTTGAAGTTAGCCTTCCCAGGGCCTTTGAAGGATTTTCCAGCCATCTTTCAAGAAGATCCGAAGTCACATAGGGACTATAATTCTCCTGTATACTTTTCTTAACTTCTTCTGTAGGTCCTTGGAGCGAAACCTTCTGAAGTACACTGCCAAAGCCCTCTACAACACGCTCAACTTCCGCTACAGCTTTAGGGTCTTGCTTAATCTCATTAGCATCATTTTTACCGTTCTTAGCTGAATTTCCACTAGAACAACCAACCAGTAAAGAAATACTTAACAAAGAAATACTTAATAAGAGAATGAGCATTAATTTAATTCTTTTTTTCATACTTAACCTCCTAAATACCTTGCTACATTTTTTGTTTATTAATTTATACCATAATCTTAAAATAACCTAAAATGAACTAAAAAATTCTAAGCAGACTGATTTACAATAAAAAGACTACCGCCGGATTTTCAGCGGTAGCCTTTTTAGCAAATACCAAACTTTATTCTCTATCTTTTGCTTTTTAATTACTGGCCTCTACAAAATCAAATTCGTCCAAAATCTCTTGCGAAGGTTCTTTCGATAATAAGGAAACAACAACTATAAACAGACAAGAAGTCAAAAATGCCGGTAATAATTCATAAATACCAAATACTCCTCCTAACGGCTTAATGAGTAAATTCCAAATAAAGACCATTGCTCCCCCGGATAACATCCCGGCTATTGCCCCAGATCTAGTGACCCTCCTCCAGAATAAAGAAAATAACATGATCGGTCCAAAGGTAGCGCCAAAACCGGCCCAGGCAAAGGAAACTACCTTAAAGATAACACTGTTTTCATCTAAGGCAATAATCATGGCAATAATCGCAATAATAACCAAGGTAACTTTAGACGCAATCAAAATCGCTTTATCACTAGCATCCTTTTTCATAATCCCTTGATATAAATTCTTGGAAAAGGCAGAAGCTGCAATCAACAAATATGAATCTGAAGAACTAATTGTTGCAGCAAGTATACCCGCCATAATAATTCCTGCAATTAGGGGAATAAAGAAATTAGTAGACATTAAGACAAAGATGCTTTCTGCAGCACTTTGGGTTAAAAACTGAGCCGGATACAGCACCCTACCGATAATACCAATGGCAACAGCAGCAGTAAGAGAGATTATCACCCAAATAACAGCAATTCTTCTGGATAAGGTTAAGTCATTAATCTTCTTGATGGACATGAACTTTAATAAGATATGGGGCATCCCAAAATAACCTAAACCCCAGGATAATGTGGATATTATCGTTAAAAATCCGTATGTCCCGGCCGGTCCGAATAAAGGCTGACCTGCCTCCACCTGTTGAACCCCATTAACAAGAGTAGGTTGAGCAATACCAAAAAAATCAAAAAAACCCGGTATAGCCTTGGCATTTTCGATAATGGCCGAAATTCCCCCGGCAGCAGCAATACCGGTGATTACCACTGCCGTTAAAGCAAATACCATTACACAACCCTGCATAAAGTCAGAAGCACTTTCAGCCAAAAAACCTCCTATAAATGTATAGAATAGTACGAATAAAGCTCCTGCTATCATCATATACACATATTTGATACCAAATAATGTACTAAAAAGCTTTCCTACTGTAACAAAACAACTTGCCGCATATACAGTAAAAAATATCAAAATAAATAATGCCGCTATAGTCAAAATAATCTTCTTGTCTTCTTTAAATCTGTTACTAAAAAAATCAGGTATGGTGATGGCATCACCGGCAACATACGAATAACGGCGAAGCCTTTTTGCTACCAATAACCAGTTTAAATAAGTCCCTATGGCCAACCCAATGGCCGTCCACGCGGCATCAGCCAGACCAAAAAAGTAAGCAACTCCCGGAAGCCCCATCAATAACCAGCCACTCATATCAGAAGCTTCGGCTCCTAGGGCTACAATCCAGGGATTCATTGACCTGCCACCAAGAAGATAATTTTTACTGCTTTCACTGGCACGCTTAGCGTAATGCAAACCAATACCCACAACCACGGTCATGTATAAACCCATGGCTATTAAAATTTGAATATCTCCACTCATTTACTTCCTCCTTAATATTAATTCTTGCATAAAAATACACACATTATTTAATATAAAACATATTCATTTAAAAAGCTAGATAATACTATTTACATCCGAAAGAACAAATATCAGTTTTAATATTAATACTCTTCTTGTGTTTATGTCAAATAAATGTTGGTCAGATTTAATTGACAGAAGATAATGGCTACGATAATCTAATTATAAATACGACTATTATTTGAATATCTCCAAGAATTAAACGGCAAATTATTGCCGAAAGGAGCAGATAAATGAGATTATTAAATAATAAAATAACCGCATTTGCGGTTATTACCTTTTTCCTTATTGCCCTAATATTTATTACAAGATTATTAATTACTAATCAATATAATGCTAATGGTTATACCGTTACAGGCAAAAATGGCGAACATTCTACAGGATACGATGTTAATTTCTTGTTCGAAAACAAAACCCCTTATATCGGCAATCATGTCAAGGTTGAAACACTCAACAAGGGTATGCCTTTACCGGAAGGGCTTACGCGTGGAATTCTTAAACTTTCTACTGAAAAACCCCCTTATAGGATGACTTTTCACTATCATTTAAAGGATGACTCTATTGACCTAAAAGATATAGCATTTATCAAAAATGAGGAGCAGTTCCTAAAAAACTCTATCTTACTTTTTGCTCTAATCGAAAATGCTGATGAAGTCACTCATCTTGGTTTTTGGAATAACGAAGCACTTTCCTCACTGCCATTCACATATACCTATACCCGAGCTGACGCCGAAAGGATCATCGGGAGTGATGTACGTGATTTCGCCGAAACTAAAGAGACGCTGGCAGAACTTATCGAAATAGTACATCAGCTTGATGCGGACGATCTTTCACCTGCTATTAACAATATAGCTTGGTGAGAAGCAAAATATCCCGTAATTGCTGATGTGAAGTTTCATATTCTTAAAAATGAATATTTGGTGTTCGTGTTCCAATCACAACCGCAGCGGATTTTAAAAGTCAACTAATAAAGCTTTATCCGGAATCAACAAGTTTAAGATTACCCCCCAATACATTAGTGAGTTCTACTGTTTTAAACAAATGGCATACTGAAAAATATCACGCAGAATCTGAATATTCCTCTGAATCGCCAAGGGATCTTACTTATGAAATACTAATTGACAAATTTTGTATTTATCTGTAATGTATAAAACTATAATAACGATATTTTCAGACTAAATCAGAATAAAGGAGATGGAATATGTATCAAATATTAGTAAACTTAAATATCTTGATTATTTTATTGGTTTTAGGATTATCTTTATTTGTCTTATCAAAGGCAGCAGATTTTTTCGTTAATAATGCTGTAAAACTTTCGGAAATTTTAGGACTACCGGAATTGATAATCGGCGCAACAATAGTTTCACTCGGAACAACCCTTCCGGAACTATCTGCCTCTGTAACAGCTGCAATACAGGGAAATGGTGACTTTGCACTAGGTAATGCCGTTGGGTCCGTTATTACAAACACAAGCTTAATCCTTGGCATTAGTGCCCTGTTTGGAAATATTCCTGTAGATAAAAAAACGTCACATAAATTTAGTATTCTAATAGCTGTAGTTATTCTGTTAATATTGCCGACCATACCTTATAAAATCGGAAATGAAAGTGGGCTTATTCCCCAGTGGTTGGGATTAATTTTTATCCTGCTTCTTCCGGTTTATATCTATTATTTAATTAGTCAAGAAAAAAAGGATAAAGCTAATGATTCTGCTGAAAGCAGCACAAATACTGAGAAATCCAAAAATATCACTATATTAATTGCTATAGTCAAGATTTTTACTGCCGCATTTGTTATTGCCTTTAGTGCTGCTGCTTTAGTCGCATCTGCGGAAATCCTCGCTGAAAGAATACATGTTCCTGATTTAGTAATTTCCGCTACTTTAGTTGCTTTCGGAACAAGTGTACCTGAACTAAGTACTTGCATTGTAGCTGCTAAACAAAATCATGGTGGGTTAGCAATCGGTAATATTATAGGTGCCAACATTTTAAATATATTGTTTGTTACCGGAGCATCCGTAGCTTTAACACCGGGAGGTATTCCGGTAACACAAGTCTTCTATAAAATTCATTTCTTGGGTCTTTTCATAGTAATGACAGTATTTAGCTTTTTTGCCTATAATAAAAAGATTAACGATATCAGTAAAAAACAAGGCATCATCTTAATTCTTGTCTATATACTCTATCTGGCTGGAAATTTACTAAATTCGACTTTATAAATAACTCAAGAATTAATCAATAAAAAAATGAAGGAGATTGATTGCAATGATCAAAGCAGAAAAAATCCAGGATCTATCGAAAGAAAAGCTATTAGAACTCAATACTATTTATGCCAAGAATTGGCTCTCTCATGACGGTTTATAGTTCCAAGCCATCGAACAAAAGCTAGGCATGGATCTGGCTATTGAGCTGGATCAAGAAGCCTGGAGAAAGTTTACGGTTATTGAGGCAAAACGATTAATTGATTTTTTAGAGCTTGGCCCTCATTCCGGCATCTCAGGCTTAAAAAAGGCTCTTTCCTTTAGGCTATACGCTCCCCTCAATGAGGATGAAATCGTGCTGGAAAAGGAAAACGTCATCCTCTATCGTGTGAAAACTTGCCGGGTTCAAGCCGCGAGAAAAAGAAAAGGATTACCTGATTTTCCATGTAAATCAGTGGGAATTATTGAATATGGGTTGTTTGCTAAAACTATAGACGAACGTTTTACAACCGAATGCTTAAGTTGCCATCCCGAAATTCAAGATAAGAATTATCACTGCATTTGGCAGTTCACTTTAAATGATTAACTAAATCGTCCATTTATTATGAATTACGCCAACTAAATACCATGTTCCTTCGTGTTCTTGAAAGGCTAATCTCAGGCTTTTCCAATCCATACCTTCATATTTAGCCTCAAAGCCGGGGAAGTAGTATTCTACAACTATGGCGTTTTCATATATTTCAAATTGATTTTCCAACATATTGCCAAAGCTTAAAACTTCATTATAGCCAACCTGCTCAGCAGCAATAAAATCAGCTGAATAAATAAACTCTGCATAATACTCTGCAGGTGTTAATCTGATTTCATCACCGGTTCCGTCGTAGTAACCCCACAGATATTCATTTTCGTCAGCAAAGAATCCTTTGATCTCTTCTTTAGTAAAAACAACATCATCTTTGACTGAAACATAGGTATAAGGAGTAAACCTTACTCCCTTTTCCGGATGAACAAAATCAGAAAGTACAGCCATATCCTTTTCTTTGATCGCCTTAATTACTTGATCGGAGGTTTCTTTAATTACTTCTTTGGCTATTTCCGGCTTTATTAACCCTTCCTCTGTATACTCATATTCAATTTTATTTGTTACTTCACCCTTGTCCTTGCCATTTATTTTATTTTCATTATTATCCGGCAGTTGTTCTGTACCGCAAGCAGTTGCTGACAGCATTAAGACAATTAACATAACTCCAACGATTAACTTGTTTCTCATCTTGTTTATTTCCCCTTTCTATCTGCATTTGAATATTATTCTTTCCCTATTCTACTAATACTGCAGTACCTGAGGCTGTTACCAAAAACATGTTTCTTTTTTTCCCTAAAACTTCATAATCTAAGCTTACTCCGACAACTGCATTCGCTCCTAATAAATCGGCTTGCCTCGCTAACTCTATTAAGGCCTTTTTTCGGGCTTCCACCAGTTCACCCTCATTGGAAAAAAGTCTTCCCCCAAAAAAATTAGTCAATTCTGCAGCGAAATTTTTGTAAAATTTTATTCCTGTAATTACCTCTCCAAAAACAATTCCTTTGTATTCTATGATTTTTCTCCCCTGAACAGTATTAGTTGTGGTAACAATCATTTTGTCTCCTCCCGAAACAAATAGAAAAATCTCATTACGATAAAAGTATAGCAAAGAATCATTTATTCAACAATATGCCACTTTTTCCCACAGTATACCGGCGAATCTTCAATACTCCAAAGTACAACCATTGGATCGATAAAAAATAAGGGTTGCTGTTTGCACCAATGTGCCCTAACAGCAACCCCCTAATTTTTTATTTCTAACTAATTATTTAGTATTAATCTGTCTAGATACATCAGAAAGTTCATGAACAATTCTATTTAATTCATAAGCAGACATCGCTAACATTCTAACATCATCTTCTTTCTTTTGCACAGCCTCATTGATATTCAGTGATTTCTCAACTTGTTGTTCTGCTGTCACAGCAACATTTCTAATATATTCTTCAATAGTTTTAACCGTTTCCACTTCATTTAAAACCTTTTCATGGAATGAATCAATTTGTGTACTAATTTCGATATAAGAATGGATAACCTCACTAAGTAATTGTCCCATAGCTAAGATGTTTTCTGTTCCTTTTTTAATTTCAGAATGGCTTTTGGTCATCTGATTTACAACCTTATGCATACTTTCATTGATATCCTGTACAATCTGATTAACCATTTCTATTGATTTAGATGTATTCTCGGAAAGTTTCCTTATTTCATCTGCAACTACCGCAAATCCTTTTCCCGATTCACCGGCTCTGGCTGCTTCTATGGCAGCATTCAAAGACAACATATTTGTTTGCTTAGCTATTTGAGAAATTGTGGCGGCAATCTCACTAATTTGTTTGGACTTATTGGAGAAATCAAGAATATTATCTGTTGAGATTTTAACTGACCTTTCAATTTGTTTAATATTTTCTATAACAAGATCAAGTTTATTCTTCCCTTCTTCCGCTTTTCCGATTGATTGTTTACTGATGTCTTTAACCTCTGTTGAACTTTGCGATAACTCTTGCGTTAAGAGAGTCATATTATTTGCTATATCAATCAATTCCTCTGTAGCGGAGGCATAGTTTTCAATACTTTGGCTTAATGCTGTTGTATCATTATTTATAGCTTTAATACATAGATTTGTTCCAACTGAGACGTCTTGTATTCTATTCGAGATGTTTTCAACACTGTACGACGAACTTTTTATCTTATCAATTATTAAGCTAAGACGTTCTATATACATATTAAAATAATTAATTAATAACCCAATTTCATCTTTAACAATAATCGGTAATTTTTTAGTTACTGTATACTTATTGTGTGATAAATCTTTAAATAAATTTAACACCTCTGTTAAAGGTTTATACATAACCCTGTTCACGATTAAAAAAATTATCAGCGCACCGATAAGAACAATAATATTGCCAATAATCAATTTATCAATAGTATTATAATACACTGTAGCATTAGTAGTATTTGCTAATTGCCCTAAGTTGATATATGTAATCAACAAACCGGCTCCTAAAGGTGTAAAAACTGTGATGGCAAATAATTTTATTTTCATATTTAAAGGAGTTAGGTCCTCTATTCCTAATTTAGCCGTATTTTTTTCTAAAAGATAATTAAATCCCAAAACTATAGGAAGACAAATAAAAAACATTTGAGGGAACATCGTTAAGAAGATGTTTATTTGCGTATGTAGACTCACATCATGATACATAAAAATAGCCAGGATAGGACAGATAATGTTATACAATACATAAGAAAACAGAAAGAATTTTTCAACATACGCAATACTTTGCAAAGCTTGTTTTCTATTATTTAGTATAATTTTGAGCTAAAACTTCCTCTATAAATTTGACTTTATTATTGACACCAATAATCATGGGCAGAATAAAAGAAAGACAGATAAGACCTGTAATTGCCCCTTCTCTACCAGATAAAGGAGCCATGCCCAACCAAGCTACGGAAGCATTCCCTATTAAAGGAGGTAAGACAACTGCTAATATGATCATTAAGTTAATTTTTGTCCTTAATCTCATAAAACCAGCCCCTTTACCCGATAATAATTTAAAAATTACCAATTATATTAATTATACGACATTTATAGCTGTTTTCCTTTTTTTATCTAAAACACCTTCTATTGACAGTGGTTTAGCTAGCAAAATAAAGGAACACAAATTCAGGATACTTGCCAAAAATCAAAAACATATGGTATTCTCGAATAAGTATAATTATTAAAATTGCATTTCTGAGGTTAAAAATGATTAGCTTTGAAAGAAATACCGAACTGAATATCGCAATGAAAAACCTCCTACTATCCATGATGGAGGTAAGAAACTATATCACGGATATCTTGAATTATAATGAAAAGGTTCTCACTCCTCAGAAGGAAAAGAACCTGATAGAAATACTGAAAAAGTATAATGTTCCTCATGATAACTTAAAATACGACCTGAAATTATTAACTGAAAATCCGTATTACCGAGACATTAAACTTGACAATGTAAATACTAAAACTGTGAGATATGAGAAAGCAACGATCAAGAAAAGAACTTTAATGAGTATGAACTTTCATAAACCCATAGGCAAATACCTGTTCCACTACCATCCCCTCGGATACTTTGAAGCAGATATTGATTTGCCGGTTCTTAAAGAAGGCGAGAAAGTATGGATGTCCCCTGCTCTTAGCGAAATAGAAAGCATGAGAGACGGTATCGAAAAAGGTCATGGAAAATGTCTGACCATGGGACTAGGTATCGGAGTACTGCCCTATCTTTGGCTTTTGAAGGACGAAGTAGAAAGTGTAACGGTAGTTGAATTCAACCAAGACGTGATCGATTTATTTGAAAAATATATCAGGCCACAGTTTAAAAGCTCTAAGAAGCTGGAAATCTTCCACGGCAACGCTTTCGACTACTACAATGAAAATTTTCTGAAAGAGTTCGACTATGTGTATGTGGACTTCTGGGAATCCACAGAAGATGGTCTGGCACTTTACACAAAACTTATGGAGAAAAAAATAGACCTTCCACATATAGACTACTGGATAGAAGACTCCATACTCAACGATGTGAAATACATTGTTGCCCCCTATCTCAATACAATATATCAAGGCAACAGCATAGTGGATTTTATTTCCTCATTCGATGAGAATTCCAGAAAACTGGCAATAAAAATAAACAGATACTTTAAAACAAGGAATGATGTCATCAAGACAGAAGATGAATTGTTGAGGATCATCCATGGGAAAGATGTGCTGAGAAAAATTCTGGCAAGCTAATCTGCTTGCCAGTTTTTTATATTTCCGATTAATTCTTTGCTTTAATTAAATTAATTTACCTCTGTACAGAAAAAATGAAATAACCAATGAACCTAAGATAGTAACTAAAAATATCCGCAAAGAAAAAGTTAGATCATATAGTATTGATGGGTTTAATATTAAAATCAAACCCAAACTTAACATCATCGTTCCGGACACAAATTTTAGCACTCTCCCCTGCCCTTCCGAGATATTTCTTTTTCCGAGGGTAATAGTAAATCCTAAAACAATAACCAGCAGAGGAATTACATAAACAAGAGTATAAAGCAGGACGTACATATAGTACATTAAAGAAGGTAAATTGTTTAGAGTAAGCACCCTGGTAAATACCATGGGAAATCCTGCCGTACAAAACAACTCATAAAAATTAGCTGCAACCGCCAAAATTATAGTTCCCAAAATAATTGAAGGAAGCGACGTAGATTTAATCAGTTTTCTCATCCTGACAAAAAGCTTAGTCTTAGCATCTTCAGATATAGTGAGAGATATTCCTTGCTTAAAGAAAAAGAAATCCTTTATATTTATTACTGCAATGAATAACGAAACTACTCCCGCAACTAGTGTTATAGTTTTTATGTGCTGAAATACTAGGAAAAGATTTAACCAGGCAGCTATAAACATGAAATATAATAAACCTGAAAAGAAAACAAAGGTACTTCCAATTAGTAAGATCTTTCTTCTTGACTTGGCATGAATCAAAAGCCCTAAAAATGAAAAAAGTACAAAAAATGCACACGGATTAAAACTGTCAACTACCGCCAGTAATACTGTGACTACCGGAAGAGAAAGATTGGTAATGTCCATTTTGCCAAGGAGAGGAACATTAATAGGCGTAATTGTTTTAGATTCAGTAATTGCTTTAGATTCGTTTGAGGGCATAAAATCTATTAGGTTCTCATCTATATTTCTTCTGATAGCTGTTTCTAAATCCGCCTTTGCTGTTTCTCCGAAACTTTGAAATGTTCTATCTCCAATAAAAATCACGGGCAATCCGGAAAAACCTAAGTCATAATCATCCAGCATTTTCAACAATAAATCCTTATTTTCCTTATGCTCAAAAACCTCATAATCTTTCACTTCTATGCCAGGATATTTGATTTTCATTTCCTCGAGAAACGGTTTTATATCCTCACAAGTATGACATTCCCTACTCCAAAAAAAGTAAATTGTAGTTTTATCGACAGCAGTGTTTTCAGCCGGTGCACCTAATGACGTTTTTTGAAAAACCGGAGTAATAAACATAATGGTTTGAATTAGAAGCAATATTAAAATGTATCTTAATCTCCTCTTGAACTTTATACTATACATTTTTTGCCTCCGATTTCCCCTACAATTCTATATAAAAAGCCATCCTAAGATGGCTTTTTATTTTTTAACAATCATCAAATTCTATAATACAAGGCTATGTAAGTGTTGTTATGTCATAGAAAGTATATTCGCTAACTAGAATTTTGTCAATTATTAGCGTTGACATACTCAATGGCTTCCTTACCGGTTATATGCTCGATATCAATTGCAATAATATAGGCTTGTGTACATCTGGTTATTGCCTCAGATTTAGCCTCTTCCGGTTGATCTCCGGAATACTTTTCAACTAATGCCTTAAAAGCTGCAATTCTTTCATCGCCTTCAACAATTCTGGCCTTACCAAAAGCAATAACACTGCGAAAATAAGTAGTATATTCTTCACTTGCTATGGTATCTTCATCGATTACAGCAAAAGATACCTTAGGATTCTTCATAATCGCATCGATTTTATGTCCGGCTTTTGCTGAATGAAAATAAATTTTGTCATTAAAATAAACATAGCTAAGTGGAACAGCGTAAGGATAATCTTCATCACCTAAACAAGCCAGGACTCCATTTGTGCATCTGTTCATAACAGCTACAGTATTTTCAAATGATAATAATTGTTTACCTCTTCTCATTTCTCTAAACATTAGTAGTCTCATTCCTTAATTCCATAATAGCAAGCTTTCGGTGATTCAATAGTACCCTGTTTTTTTAATTCTTTTATTGCTTTATCAACCTCTTTTTTATCCACCCCGATTTGCTCAGCAATCTCGGCTGCTTTCATTGGTTTGCCGGTACTTTTTAATGCCGTTATTATTTTAGTAAACTTTATTTTTTCACAAACAACCAAATAATATTTGTGAACATAAATACTGCCTTAAATAAAATACTTTCTAAGTTCTTCTCCTGTTCTAATAGAGAGATAAGCAGGAGCAATATCTACTACGGTTTTGGCACCGGATACACCTTCCTGATTTAAGCGATAAGCTGCTCTGGCGAAAGCCAGTAGCACATGAGCTGTAAAATCCGGATTTGAACTTAAATCTAATTTAAATTCAATGGTATGGTTATGTTCTTTATTAAGTCCCGTTTTGCCATAGTGAAGAACTAATCCACCATGAGGTAAACCATTGTGATTTTTAGCAAACTCTTCCTCGGTAATAAAATATACTTCAGTATCATAGTCAGCAAAATAATTAGGCATTGTTTTGATATCATGTTCTATCTGAATTTTATCAGCACCTTCTTCAGCTACTACATAGCATACTCTTTTATGCTTTTCTCTTGGCGTAAGTTCCGGCATATCTCCTCTTTTAACTGCTGTGATCGCACTTTCCAAAGGAATGGTATACTGTTTGGCATTCTTTACACCTTTTACTCTTCTGACAGCATCTGAATGTCCCTGGCTGATACCCTTTCCCCAAAAAGTATAAGTTTTACCTTCAGGTAAGATTGCATCTGCATACAATCTAATTAAGGAAAACATTCCCGGATCCCAACCGCCGGAAATAATGCAAACTTTCCCCGCTTCTAATGCTTTTTTATTTACGGCATCATAATAATCCGGTATTTTCGCATGATTATCAAAACCGTCTACTGTATTAAACATACCGGCAAATAAAGGCCCAAGTACCGGCATATCAGACATACTTCCTCCGCATTGTACCATCACATCTATTTGTTCTGTCATATTTTGGGCATGGTCAATATGGTAGACCGAAACATCTTTGGTAATTATTTTTATCGTTGAAGGGTCACGTCTTGTAAACACTCCAACCAGTTCCATATCTTTGTTTTGACGAACTCCTAGTTCTACACTTCTGCCAATATTTCCATAGCCAATAATACCGATTCTGATTTTTTTCATGATCTATTTCTCCTTATATAGTTCATCTTAATTATTATTATAACAAAAAAATGTGCTTGTTTATTTGTGAAAAGAAAAATTTGTTACTGATATTCGCTAGAAACAAGTAGAGATAAAAGGCTCAACAACCAATAGTAACTGACTGTTGAGCCTTTTTTGCAATAAATTATTTCACACTAAGGCAATCAATAATTTTCCTTTCTCACCTCAAAAAACGCTTGTGCGAATTTACATACCGGACAAAGCTCCGGAGCTTTTTTACCCAAGACTAGATGCCCGCAGACACGACATTCCCATAAGGTTTCTTCCTCTTTTTCAAACACCCTCTGCCTCTTTACATTCTCCAACAAAGTACGATAACGCTCTTCGTGGGCTTTTTCAATGGCAGCAACCTTGCGGAATTTTTCTGCTAATTCTTTAAATCCTTCTTCTTCGGCATCCTTAGCAAAACGAGCATACATATCCGTCCATTCATAGTTTTCACCTTCGGCAGCCTGCAAAAGATTTTCCGCTGTGTTGCCTAAGCCACCAAGTTCTTCAAACCAGATACGGGCATGTTCCTGTTCGTTTCTCGCTGTTTTAAGAAATAATTCAGAAAGCTGATCATAGCCTTCCCTCTGGGCAATATTAGCAAAATAAGTATACTTGTTTCTCGCCTGACTTTCTCCTGAAAAAGCCTCCAACAGATTTTTTTCTGTCTTTGTACCGGCATACCTGTTAACTGATTCGGCATTCTCTTCTACTAAGACAAATACGGACGCTGGCTGATTACATCTGGGACATTTAAAATCAGCCGTTAATTCTCCTTCATGAATATACCCACATACTGTGCAACGATATTTCACCATTTTTTTATCCTCCTCTGTTTTTATCTTATTATCGTTTAATAAACCGAACAATTTTTTCTCCACAATATATTTATTTTTTCGGAAGGCAACTGGGGCAAATTCCTTTAAAATATACGTTTTTTTCTTTAATACTAAAGTTTTGCAAATCCCCGGAGTGCAACATCTGCATATCAACACAGAAATCATATATTTTCCCACAAGATTCACATTTAAAATGCCCATGGTTTTTTACATCAATATCATATCTGGTTTCATTATCTTCAATGGTAATAACCCTAACTATACCCGCATCTACCAAAACCCGCAAGGTATTATATACTGTTGTTTTGGATAATGTACAAATCTCCTTATGCAAGTCGGTAAAAATCTGATCTACCGTGGGATGAGTATGATTTTGTGTAAGGTATTCCAGAACCTTCAGTCTCTGATAAGAAAGATTGATATTTCTGTCCTTTAATTCTTTCTCTAACTCTTCAAATGATGGTTTCAATAAAATCCCTACCTTTAGCTAACTATAAATTTCAAACTTGTAGTTTTATATTTCTATAACAACACCGAGGTTTCAGTTTCAGCCTCGGTGCTCTAGATTTTCATTTTTCTGGGCTTTGATAAACACTGGCTTTCCACAAACCATGGAGATTACAATAGGCATAAACCTCGGCATTAGCTTCATCACAAAATGTTGCTTTGGGCTCGTCTGTTGGGGAAAGGGATTTTCTCTCAGTCCGTTTTTCAGATACTACTGCAATCCACTCAATGTAGTGTTTTTCCGTCATCGGATGGGCTACAGAACCTACTTCAACAAAAATCTTGCCATCCTTTTTCTGCACAACCGGTACATGTTTCTCCCCTGAAGCATCAGTTGTATTCGCCACTAACTCCACCATCGGTGCACCACAACATACTAATTGACCGCCACCATTTTTGATTAACCCAACTATATTGCCACACCTTTCACACCGATAAAACTTGACATTTAATTTCATCTCTTTCACCCTCTCTTTCTCCCCTAAAATTAATTGTTTTTTGCTATGATTACAACTTATTATGTACTTATTAACTAATAACCAAAATAAAGTTGTAATCATTATAATTTAATTGTAAGTCTTGTCATAATCCTTGTCAATAAAAATAAGGTCACAACGACATGTTTATTGAAGTATTCTCTTAAACCGTTGCAGAATCCTAAAAATTCTATTAGATGCTAAAAGATTAAAGGAAATGTAAAGATAACAAACGCCGCCCAGAGTCCGTAAACAGGCAAATATTTGGTAACAGCATCCTGGATCTTGGCAGGGCCGGTCTTGTTTTGCAAAAAACGTAAATAGGAAACCATAATCCAAATAAGATTAACATAAATAAGTACGTTTACACCTAAAACAGCAAGTCTATTGGGTGTAATCCCATAAGAAGAAAGCCTGAACACAATGGCTGATAATGCCACACTGTCAATGACCAGCGCCAGAATAATCAAAGCAAAATTTATATAATCAGAAATGCTCTTTTGTTCGTCTGTACCGCTTTCGGTAATAGAGAATATAGTTACAGCTAATACGCTAAAGAGTATGCCGTTGAAGACTAAGAGGAAATTACGGTCGAGAAATGGATTTTTTCCGACCCAAAAAACCGTAAGCAGATAGACCACTAAGGTAACCAGCACTAGAGGACTAAAGATTTTAGCAATATATGGTGCAATATTTTTCGCAAGTTTAAGGTTCCTTGATATTAAATATGCAGCCACAACAGCTAGAGACGCGGCACCAAATAAAACCACATTCTTAAAATAGAATTCCTCAATATCCATACCGACAATACTAAATAAAAGCATGGTTAATACCGTCAGCAGCATTCCGCTGATGGCCATACTGGCGTAGAGGATGCAAAATTCCCCATTAAACTTAAGATAGGCTAATCTTGCACTGCCCAAGTTATATTCATTTCCGGTAAAGGCTAGCCCCAATAATACCCATAAGAAAACGGGAAAGTGTAAATAAGCGAGGATAATACTGTCTTTCTGCTCAAGAGGCAACAGATTAAGATAAATTCCGGAGATAAAAAATAACGCGACAAGGGCGTAAAGAATTTTTTTGTGAGGAGGATTATTATAGACAAAATAGGCAGCAATAAAGGGAATTATGCCCAAAAAAAGATTAGGGGGAGCTATGGCTTGCTGTTCAATAAAATGCAAAATAATTCTCGTACATATACCGGCCAGTACTGCCAAAATACCCATGGATAAAAAATCTTTCTGCAGCAAAGAGGCCTTTTCCTGATTAGCCTTTCCCTGATTTGCCTTTCCCTGATTAGCCTTCTCTTTAAAATATAATCTCTGATACCAAACAGCAAGAACCGGCGAATCTGGGTTTTGTTCCCAAGCATATTTGAATGACTTTTTAAAAGATTCAGGGTCTTTTCTATACAAGCTCTCCAATTCATAAGGGTTAGTGATATTTTCGTTAATCAGATTACTGATGTCCATAATTATAATACCTCCTCTATTTCTTGATCACTATTCTCTTGATCACTTTGGTATTCTAAAATATCTCCGGGCTGACAATCCAAAGCCTTACAAATTGCATCTAAAGTGGAAATACGAATAGCCTTGGCCTTGCCGTTTTTTAATATAGAAAGATTAGCCATGGTAATGCCAACCTTCTCCGCAAGTTCGGTAACACTCATTTTTCTTTTAGCCAGCATCACATCAATATTTATAATAATTGCCATATTCTCTCGTCACCTCATATCGTTAAATCATTTTCAGATTTTATGTCTATGGCATTTTTTAAAAGCTTTTGTAAAACTGCAGCAAAAACTGCAATTACCATACAACCAAAGATAATGAGCAAGCCGATAAGGATAAGACCCGGAGCATCATCCAACTCTGCCAAGAGATATAAAAGTGGCATAATTGCTACATAGATGGCACCAATAGTCAGGGCACAATATTTAATCTTCTTTAAAGCCTGTACTGATAGCTTCGAAAACGCTTCGTTCTTATCGATATAACTTAACAATTTTAATGCTTGATATAAGGCATAGAAAAAAACTAAAGCTGTTGCATATAGCCCCATTAAAAAAGGATATTGCATAAAAGCCAAATGGGGAATTAATTTCGCAAAATACTTAGCTAACTCAGGTATCAAAAAAATACACAAGGCAAGAACAGGAAGTCCCATTAGGACAACTGTTATCTTTAAAAAGAGTGTTTCTCGCTTCATTTAAACACCTCGCAAATTATTGTATTTTGCATTGATTGTAAACAAATATTTATCGTTTGTCAATAAATATTTATTGTTTCTTATTAATGCACAGGCTTAAATCTTTTTAGCCTCAGAGCATTAGTTACTACTGAAACTGAGCTAAACGCCATAGCTCCGGCTGCAATCATCGGGTTTAGGAGCGGTCCACCAAAGATATAGAGCAAGCCTGCCGCCACAGGTATGCCTGCGGTGTTGTAGGCAAAAGCCCAGAACAGATTCTGCTTAATATTTCTTATGGTCCGTTTACTCAGCTGGATGGCGGTGGCCACATCCATCAGATCACTTCTCATCAAGACAATATCAGCCGATTCCATTGCCACATCAGTTCCGGAACCAATGGCTATACCTATATCAGCCTGAGCCAGAGCCGGAGCATCATTGATACCGTCTCCAACCATGGCAACCTTTTTGCCTTCTGCCTGAAGTTTTTTCACTTCATTGGCCTTATCCTGAGGCAAAACTTCTGCCAGTACTCTGTCTATTCCCACCTGTTTGGCAATTGCTTCTGCAGTTCTCCTATTATCTCCGGTAATCATCACCACTTCTATTTCCATACTGTGCAATACCTCAATTGCTCTCTTGCTGCTGGGTTTCATTACATCAGCAACAGCTATTATACCTGCCAATTTATGATTTATAGCAACGAACATAGGGGTCTTACCTTCACCGGCTAGTCTATCTGCTTCTTTCTCTAGTGTCACCTCTATGCTTCTATCAACCATCAGCTTTTTATTGCCCAAAAGCATCTTCTTCCCCTGAATCACAACTTCAATACCATGACCCGGTATAGCTTCAAAGCTTTCTGCATTAAATAGTTCCATATTCTTATCCTTAGCCTCATTGACGATTGCCTCACCAAGAGGATGCTCGGAACCTTGCTCTGCTGAGGCTGACAATTGCAACAATTCCCTTTCGTTTACTATATCTGTAGTAATTATGTCAGTCACTTTCGGTTTACCTTCAGTGATGGTACCTGTTTTATCAAAAACAACAGTCTTGATCTTATGAGCTGTTTCCAGAGCTTCTCCACCTTTGATCAGCACCCCGTATTCAGCACCTTTTCCGGTACCTACCATAATTGCTGTTGGTGTAGCCAAACCGAGAGCACATGGACAAGCAATAACCAGGACTGCAATAAATATAGTTAATGAAAAAACAACGGACATGCCTGAAAGATACCAGG
The DNA here is from genome assembly GCA_001512665.1 of Clostridiales bacterium DTU073. Taxonomy (GTDB): domain Bacteria; phylum Bacillota; class Peptococcia; order DRI-13; family DTU073; genus DTU073. Next base: position 11,358 of record LFSF01000004.1, on the reverse strand, counting down.
CTATTCCTGCTATGGCGGCAAAAGCCATAACAATCGGCACAAAGTATCCTGAGATAACATCAGCCATTTTAGCTATAGGTGCTTTTGTACCCTGGGCCTCTTCCACCAGTTTAATAATCCGGGCAAGTGTTGTATCCTTCCCCACCTTGGTAGCTCTAAACTTTATCGTCCCATTCTTATTTATACTTGCACCGGTTACCATACTGCCCGGATTTTTCTCCACCGGAATACTCTCTCCCGTAAGCATGGACTCATCCACTGAGGTTCTACCTTCAACCACCTCACCGTCTACAGGTATTTTCTCACCTGGCTTTACCAACAGAATATCTCCTACTTCTACTTCCTCAATGGGAATAACCATTTCTTTACCCTCATAGATAACTATAGCCGTTTTGGGAGCAAGACCCATTAACTTTTTAATCGCTTCAGAGGTTTTCCCCTTGGTAACAGCCTCAAGGTATTTACCCAAAAGGATTAAAGCAATAATAACACCGGCAGATTCAAAGTATAAATTCATAGCGTATTCAGCCTTACCCTGTATAATCTGAAACACAGCATATAGACCATACAAGATGGCTGCACTTGTACCCACGGCAATCAATGAATCCATGTTAGGTTCCAGCCTAAAGAGCCTGCTGAACCCTACTGTATAAAACCTGTAACCTGCAATAATTATGGGTATAACTAAGAACAGCTGTACTAAGGCAAAATTAAGAGGGAACATTTCCGGCCTGATAAATTCCGGGATGGGCAAACCCAACATATGACCCATAGCAATATATAAAAGTGGTATGGCAAATATGACTGCCACCAAGAACTTTGTCCACAGAGTCTTCATCTCTTTCTCTCTGCGCACCCGTTCATAATCTACCTGTTCTCCGGTATTAATCTCTAAGACTTTATATCCGGCTTGGGATATTGCCTCCTTTATCTCGGCAATACTTGTTTCTGATGAATCATATACTACCTTGGCTTTTTCAGTAGCAAGATTTACATGCACCTCTTTTATTCCGGATAACTTATTTATTGACCTTTCAACAGCTTTCGCACATGACGCACATGTCATGCCTGCTATACTCAATGTTTCTTTTTTCATAACTTCACCACCTTATTTTGCGTATTTATCAATAAGTTTAATTACTTCATCTATTTTTTCATTTCCCGCACTCTCGCCAATTGAAAATGCTTCCCTTACGCAATGCTTAATATGTTGATCAATAATTTTTAAGTTTGCTTTTTTGAGCAACGCCTGTACTGAAAGAATCTGTTTGGAAATATCGACACAGTATCTGTCCTCTTCCAACATCTTAATTATTCCATCAATTTGACCCCTAGAGGTTTTCAAAAGATTTAGTACTTGCTTTTTATCGCTGTGCTCCATGCTAACCCCTCCAATCTTCATTACACACGTTCACAGTTTACAAGTTATATCTTTTCCTCTTTATCAATAAATATTTTTTGCAACCCGACCCCTCATGGGGTGGGGTGTAATTTTATTATACTCTACTATTTCTATCTGTCAAGTAGGATTTAGGCATACATCTATTTCCAATTTCAATAAAATTCAATTCATTCCCTATTCCCTACCGAAGCTTTTTAGTTGATCACTCAAGCTTCTTAAATCATCCTGTGAAGTTTTTTTCCACAGCTTTACCCCGGTACGATAAGCAGAGCGGCACACCATATGCGCACCAACGGGAGCAGTCAAAAAAACAAAAAATATCCCTAACAAAAGGCGAATACTAATGAATTCTTCTGTAAAAATAAAAAATAAGAATGTTCCCGATAACACCAAAAGTACTCCCAAAGCAGAGCTTTTGGAAGCCGCATGGGAACGATTATATACATCAGGGAAACGTATCATCCCGACGGCGCTAAACAAACAGACCATTGACCCTAGAACAATAAAAACTGTTGCCACTATTTCACTTATTACGATCATAATCTACCAACGCTCTCCTCTCTATAAACCTGGAAAAAGCTACTGTTCCGATAAACGATAAAATACCAAATAACAAGATGACATCAAAAAAGGCATAGGTTCTTAATAAAATTGAAAGAATGGCCATTATCGCCAGCAAGTTAATACCAATACAATCCATAGCAATAATCCGATCCGGCAAAGACGGTCCGATAATAACTCTATACATTGTAAAAACAATCGAAAGAGATAAGATTAAAATTGAAAATATGAGTAGTATTCTAAACATCACGTGTTACCTCCATAATCGCTTTTTCAAAACTATAGATTGATTTAAGGATCATCTTTTTAGCATCTGATAAATCCATAGCATGAATATATAAAACACTATCTTCCGGCGAAATTTCCATTACTACAGAGCCTGGTGTTAAAGTAATCAGTAAGGAGATTATGGTCAGTTCTATATTACCTTTCAGTTTAGTTTTGAGAGAAAAAATCCCCGGTAGGAAAGTTGGTTGGGGGCTGATAACCTGCCTGATAATATAAACACTGGATAATAATATTTCTTTAATTACTACATAGACAAATTTAATTATTGCCCAGACTTTTTTTAGATAAAAGGGTTTAGGGAAAAAGCGTCGCATACTGAAAAGTATAACCACACCTATGAGGTAACCAATTAAGAAGGTTATACTACTCCATTTAGCCGTGAGCATCGTCCATAAAAAAGCAATAAATATATTGATAAGCAGCTGAATGGACAATTAAACCACCTCGCTTAGTACAGCTTGAATATAGCTATGCGGATCAATTAAACTCTGAGAAGCCGACTCAATATAAGGATACAACAGCTCTGCTCCCAACCCTAAGAAAACACATACAGCCGTTAAAAAGACACAGGGAAACAATAATCCTTGCGTGGTTCCTTTTTCCATTTCCTTACTCAGTTGGGTTTCCCCCCAAAAACCATTAATGAAAATTTTCATTAATGAATAAAGAATCATTAAGCTTGATAATAAACCAATCCCCGCCAGCCAATAAAAACCTGCCTGAAAAACACCTTTTGATAAACCTTCTTTGATAATCAAAACTTTGCCTATAAATCCGCTTAACGGGGGAACTCCGGCTAAGGCTAAGGTGGTAATAAAGAACATCCAGCCCAAGGAAGGGTGATTACGTATTAGCCCACTAATTTCTTTTAATTTACCTGTTCCCACAATACTGATCATGGTTCCGCCTAATAAAAACAACAGAGCTTTTGTCACCATATCATGAATTACATAGTAAATAGCACCCGCTACTGCTGCAGAGGTGAAAACAGCCAACCCTGAAATAACAAATCCTACACCGATAATCACGTTATAGCCTAAGATTTTACGAATATCCCACTGCCCAATGGCCCCTATTCCGCCTAAAAGCATAGTTAAGCCTGCCATTACGGCAATAAGTGTATGGGTAATGTGTGGTTGGTGGTAAAAAACAAGCGTATACAGGCGAAAAATTGTATAGATACCAACCTTGGTCAAAAGTGCGGCAAAAATAGCGGAAATAGCTGCCGGTGGGGCACTGTAAGCTCCCGGCAACCAGAAGAAAAGGAACAGTGCAGCCTTAATACCAAAGACAATTAAAAACAGTACGGCAATAGTGGTCATCAATCCCGTCTGCCCTGCTTCTGCCACACGAACGGAAAGGTGGGCTAAGTTTAAGGTACCAACAACTGCATAGAGATAAGCTATTCCTAACAGAAAAAAGGTTGAAGAAAGCGTATTAATGACAATATATTTAATCCCTTCCCTTAACTGGACGCGACCTCCTCCTAAAGAAAGCAGCACGTAAGAGGCAAGAAGCATTACTTCAAAACAGACGTAAAGGTTAAACAAATCACCGGTTATAAAAGAACCATTAATACCTGTAAGCAAAAATTGAATTAAGGAATAAAAATAGAATTTTTCCCGTTCTGCACCAATTGATTTAAAAGCATAGATAATACAGGCAAAACTGACAACACTGGTCGTCATCAGCAAAAGAGCCGAAATCAAATCTACAACTAAAACTATGCCAAAGGGTGCCGTCCAGCCACCAATCTCCAGAATCTGTATTCCTTCCGCCTTTACCGTTTGCAGTAGATGATAAGAAACAGTAAAAGTTAATAAAACAGAAAGAATACTTAACCATCTCTGTACGCGTACATTTTTTCGCAAAAGTGCCATCAAAAGTCCCGACAATAACGGTATAACTAACGGCAAAACAACAAAATTATTCATCATCGTTACCCCTTAATTGTTCCATATTCTCTGTACCTAGTACTGCATAAGAACGATAAGCCAGTACTAAGAGAAAAGCTGTTAGTGCAAAATTAATGACAATCGCAGTTAAAATAAGTGCTTGCGGCAGCGGATCTGTATAGGAAAAGAACCCATCACTTATTAAAGGGGGGCCACCTGTTTTTAAGCCACCCATAGTGATAATCAAAAGATTAGTAGCATGGGAAATTATAGAAATTCCCAAAATTATTCTTAACAGGCTTTGACAAAGAAGCAAATATACACCTATAGAAAACAAAATTCCTATAACTATCGCCATCATTGTCTCCATTTGCAGATATCCTCACTTATGGTAGTAATAATGGAAAGAGCTGTTCCCAAAACAGCAAAAGCCACTCCTGTATCAAAAATAACCGCTGTAGCAAACTCTGTTTCTCCTAAAATAGGGAGATTGATGGTGCCAAAAATCTGATTGAGAAAAGGTTCATTAAAAAGCAAAGAAGACATTCCTGTACATACGGCAATAAGCACACCCACTATTGCCAGAATTTCAAAATTAATGATTAAACCGGCTCGTAGTGATTTAAGGTCAAAAGCCAGTAATAGTAAAGTAAAGGCTGAGACAACCGCCAATCCCCCGACAAAACCTCCGCCGGGATTGTGATGACCCCCGATAAAAAGATGAATAGAAAAAGCCAGTATGATAAAAACAGCCACTTTTGTTACTGTTTGTAAGATCACATCATTCTTTAAGCCCATTATTCTTCCTCCCTGTTAATTGTAATTTTATTAAGGTATAAACACCTATTCCACCAATACAGAAAACTAGAATTTCCAACATAGTATCAAAGCCACGAAAATCTACGAGAATAGCATTAACAATGTTTTTAGCCCCTGCTAATTCATAAGCATTTTCGTAGAACCAGGAAATGGGCAGAAAAAGGCGATTTCCTTGTGCTAATAAAGCCATGATAGTCACCAGAAAACCAACACCTAAGGAAATTAGCAAATTAGATGTTTTAAAACCAAGCTTACTTATTTCTTTTTTCATTTTGGGCAGAAAATAAAAACATAATAAGAATAATACTGTAGTTACCGTTTCCACAACTAATTGCGTTAAGGCCAGGTCCGGGGCTCTAAAAATCACAAAAATCCCGGTAATTAGATAGCCCATCACTCCAAGACCAATAATTGCTACTATTCTGTTCCGAGCAAATAAAACCAATAAAGCAGAAGCGACTAAAGTTAAACATAAGATAATTTCATAAACTCTGATGGGACTATTAGTAATTGGGTTAAAAGTAAAGCTATTAAGAGTTAAAATTGCTCCACCTAAAGCTACGACAAAGAATAATAAGATATAGGATAAATAATCACGGATAAATCCGGTCATATACTTTCGAGTTATGCGTTCAGAAATTCTTTCTGTTACTATTAATGCTTGGTCATAGATATTATTTAGAGTAATCCGTACAGGTAACCAACCATAAAGCTTTGACCATTTGGGCAAAAGAATAAAGAGAACAAAGCCAAGACCAACAACACCCATGGTCATAAATAATTCTGGTGTCCAACCATGCCAGGCTTTAATAGGTTCAATACTACCGGTTTCCATAAATCCCGGCAAAATTGAGGAGATTGCCGGTATGATCAAATATTGTGCCAAAACATTGGGGTTAAAGAAAAAGAAGATAATCAAAAAAGCAAGTAAGATCGGAGGAAGCAGCATTCCCCAGGGAGCTTCATGAGTCTTTTTTACTAATCTGTGCGGGTAGTGTTTCCCCATAAAAGCCTTAAAAGCAATAATCATACAGTAGATAAAGGTAAAGATACTGGCAATCCAGGCTACCACAGGAAATAATAGACCCCATTTCCCCAAATGGAAAATTTCTAATTGGGAAGTATTAAGTAATGCTGTGAAAAATAACTCTTTACTTAAAAAACCATTAAAGGGTGGAAGACCGGCCATGGAAAAGCTACCGATAATCGCTAAGGTAAAGGTAATCGGCATCAAACTCATGAGCCCTCCCAACCTACGAATATCCCTAGTTCCGGTTTCGTGGTCAATAATTCCTACTACCATAAACAAACTGCCTTTAAAAGTCGAGTGGTTAATTAGATGAAAGACCGCCGCTAAAATTGCGGTGAGATATAAAACAGTCCCTTTGCCCGGTCCGTAATACATCGCTACCGAACCCAAACCCAACAAGCAAACAATCATGCCCAGTTGGCTAATAGTGGAATAAGCTAGCATCGCTTTCAAATCCACTTGTTTAACAGCAGAAAACGAACCCCAAAACAGAGTAATTAAACCTATTCCGGAGACGAGCCAAAACCAGGTCATATTACCACCAAAAATAGGAGTTAAACGAGCAATTAAATATATCCCGGCCTTTACCATTGTAGCCGAATGTAGATATGCACTAACCGGTGTCGGTGCCTCCATTGCATCGGGAAGCCAGATATGAAAAGGAAATTGGGCGGATTTCGTAAAAGCTCCCAACAAAATTAAGATCATCGCCGGAATAAAGAGCAGATGGCCGGTTATTTTATCTGTATGTTGAATCATTTGCTGAATACTAAATGTATCTGTAATATTGGCCAGAATGAGAAAACCGGCAAACATACAGAACCCACCAAAGACCGTAATCAATAATGATTTTTGGGCGCCATAACGAGAACCTTTCCTTTGATACCAGAAAGCAATCAATAAAAAGGAAGAAACACTAGTTAACTCCCAAAACATATACAAAACCAGAATGTTATCAGAGAAAACCACGCCCAACATGGCACCCATAAATAACAATAAATAGACATAAAAATTACCTAATTCTTCCCGTTCTTTGAATAAGTAATATATAGAATAGAGGACAACTAAGGCTCCTATGCCTGTAATAATTAACCCAAAGGTTAAAGCAAGTCCGTCTACATATGTTGTATAATTTATATTTAAAGACGGTATCCAAGAAACTGTATGAACAAAAGGACTTCCCTTTGCTACAAAGGGGATTTGCTTCATTAAACAGGCAAACAACACAACGGGTACCGGAAGGACAAACCAGCCGGTATGGATGCGCGGTAAATACTTATAAAATAGGGGAACTAAAATTGCATATAATAAAGGAATTAAAGTTATTAAATATAACCAAGACAAAAATCTAGCCTCCTTTTACAAAAATACTATTATTATAAAAATAATATTTGAATTAAAGCTGTCTCAAGAGTATGATATAAAATATAAAACTAGGAATATTAAATTTTTATTGTTGTATTAAAAACTAGTTTGCTGGAGGTTAATCATGAAAAATCTAAAAAATTGCACAAATGAGCGTATTCTCGTGTGTGTATACTATGGTCCCAACGGAGAACGGTTAATTCGCCGAGGATGTAATATTGCCCAAATGTTTGATTGTCCTCTCTATATATTAACTATCGTCCCTCAATCTCTTGAAGAACTGGATGCGGAGAAAATGGATTATATCTCAAGATGGCAAGAACTAGCTAAGGAACTTAATGTGGAAGAATATATTATTAAAGAAAAGGAGAATCGCCCCGTCACTAAAGTCATTGCCGAGGTTGCACGTCAAAAGCATATCACACAAATTATTCTTGGACAAACTGCTCAAAGCCGCTGGGAAGAAATCACTAAAGGGTCGGTAATCAACATTTTGTTGAAAGAAATTCCCTTTATCGATCTGCATATTATTTCCGTATCACGCTATTTGGAAAATCAAGAGGGACATTATGAAAAAGGAGTTCGAGCTTACTTAGTTAAAGAAGGAGAAGCTTATCGTTTAAGCTTTAACCATACCCAAGATGTTATTTATGAAGGTATTTTCTTTAAAGAAATCGGGACTGATTTTAACAATGGAATCTTTAGATTTATGAGTGAAAAAGAAACAAGACAAATTCAAATTTGCGACGATTATGCCACAGAATTAAAGAATGTTCACATTACCGGACCTTGGTCTAAGTTTGATGAAGAAAAGGAAATTTAATAATATAAGATATAAAACAAGCCATAAAAACTACGTTATGTAAATTACATAACATATTTTTGTGGCTTAATGTACTTACGAAGTTTGCTATCGAAACTCATACATATATTTTATATCTTCAAACAAAAACATGCAACTGCTTTACAGTTGCATGTTTTGCGCTTTACCGCTATATTATTTACTTTTCTTCTCCTCTATTTTTTCTAATATTTGTGCAACCGATTCCAACCAATCACCTTCAAAAAGCTCTATCGAACCCTGATCACATGCCTCTGCAAGTTTTGGTTCAATCGGTAGTTTGGCAAGAACCTTCAGATTATATTTTTCGGCTATTTCTTCAATGTGACTTTCCCCGAAAATTTGATATTCTTTACCATTATCAGGACATTTAAAATAAGACATGTTTTCTACCAGCCCAATAATAGGGATATTCATCTTCTCAGCCATTTTCACTGCTTTAGAAACAATCATGGAAACCAACTCCTGAGGAGAGGTTACGACAATTATTCCATCAACAGCAATTGATTGAAATACCGTGAGAGGAACATCACCTGTCCCAGGCGGCATATCGATAAACATAAAATCTACATTACCCCAGATCACATCAGTCCAAAACTGCTTAACCAAACCGGCAATAATAGGTCCTCTCCAAACAACCGGATCCGTATCATTTTCTAAAAGTAAATTAACAGACATAATGTTAATACCGGTCTTGGATTTAACAGGGAAAAATCCCATTTCACAACCGGTTGCTTTTTCCTGAATACCGAAAGCTTTAGGAATGGAAGGTCCGGTAACATCTGCATCAAGAATTGCGGTTTGATAGCCCCTTTTATTCATAGTAACCGCAAGCATGGAGGTTACAAGAGACTTACCTACTCCTCCTTTACCGCTGACAACACCAATAACTTTTTTGATTTTGCTCAACTCATGAGTTTTCTCGGAGAAATCGGTTTTTTGATCTTTTCTTTCTGAACAGTCCTCCGAGCAACTGCTACAGCTTTGATTGCAATTTTCAGTCATAATCTTAGCTCCTTTATTTATATTTAATTTATACTTATACCCAGCTAATCCACTTGATTCTCATTATCTAGGTAACGCCTACCGCGCCTATGCCTATGACAGCCTCGACCACATCCATTTCCTAGGCCCTCACATAGCCGGTATTCGCCACCTTCAATCAACAGTACCTTACCGTTTACCAGCGATTCAGCCAGCTTTTTTCTCGCTGCGACATAAATACCTTGGACAGTAGTTCGAGCTACATTCATCTGCTTGGCGCACTCTTCTTGTGTAAAGCCTTCCAAATCAATAAGTCGTATGGTTTCATACTCGTCAACCGTCATTCTAACATGGTGCTGATCATCTATATTTAAATCAAGAGGCCCAAACCTATTGTTTTCAGGCAAATAACAAACTCTTCGCCATTTTATTGGTCTAGGCATAATTATATCACCTCAATTCTAAACAGAAATAACCAGAGCGTCCTCCGGTTACCTCTGATGTCCTTTCCCTTTATAGGTCCTTGTTCTCTAATAGCTTCTCAATAACTTCGAGGCGATTTTGCAAGATGTCCTTTTCTTCCTGCAAGCTCCAACCAAATCCTCGGCCAAAGCCACGGCCAAATCCGCGTCTGCAAGCAAGTCCTAGTCCGCGACCAACTCCGACTCCATACCTTGCGGCATTAACACCTGCGCAAATTCCTAAACCTCTTCCAGTCATTGAGCCGGCACCTAAAGGACCGGTTCCATCTCTTCCGGGCATTCTATTCACCTCCTCTAGTTTATGACATATGTCATTTTCAATTCTTATTATAGTCTAGTTTATGACATATGTCAATAACTACGGAGGCTTATTTTTACAAAAAAATTACCTTTGATTTGTTTTCCATCTTTATAATGAATTTATTTTTCCATTCTGTCAAGTAAACAAATAAGTGCTGTTATAAATTTCTCATCCTGAACCGCAGACCTCTTTCGAGGTCCCTTAAGTCTGCCACCTGAGTTACGGATTTTTCTGGCGGTATGACGGGCAAGAAGCAGTGCATCAATATTATCAGAAGTATATTCCATTCCGTCTTGGTTAATAACAATAGCGTTTCTTGCCAAACACATAGCGGCAAGACCATAATCCTGGGTAATAACAATATCCCCGGGGGAAACGCGATTAACCAGCTCAAAATCAACACTGTCAGCACCCTTTGAAAAAACCAGTGTCGTTGCCCCATCCTTTTCCAAAACATGCGCAGTGTCACACAAAATGATACACGCAAGTTGTCGTTCTTTCGCTATCTGCACCGTGGCATCCACCACCGGACAGCCATCGGCATCAATAAGTATTTTCATGATAAACTCCTATAGGCATAATAAACATATGGAAAACCATATATCTTTACAATCTAACCTGTACGTTCTGATCTAATTGCAAGGAATCCGGTGTCACCATACAATCATAGGCTAAAACATGTACTCCCGCTGCCACGGCCTTTCGTAATGCTTGTCCAAACTGAGGATGGGTAGCATCATTAGGGATAAAATGTTTTACAGGTTTAAACTGAATAATAAAGATGATATAGGCCTCATAGCCTTCCTTAATAACATCAATTAAATGATTAATATGTTTTATTCCTCGTTCCGTTGGGGCATCAGGAAAGGCTGCCACTCCATCTTCTTCTAGTGTTACGCCTTTTACCTCAATAAAAGCTTTTCGCTCTTTGGCTTCAATATAAAAATCAAAACGGGAGCTACCATACTTCATCTCCGGATATACCAATACCGGTTGAGGATATAACCCGCCTACTTCAAGCCATTTTTTTACTACCACATTGGGAGCCTGGGAATCTATGTTCACCAACATTTTATTTTTTTCAACTACAACCAAATCATATTTTGTTTTTCTGTTTGGATTGCTGCTTTCCTCCAAATAAACAACCGCTCCTGGGATTAATAATTCTTTACAGCGACCGGTATTTTTTACATGGCATACTTGAACATCACCGTTTAATTCCACCCGAGCGATAAAGCGGTTAGGACGCTCTATAAATCTAGCTTTTTGTATGTTTTTATATTTCATTTGATTCCTCCATAACTATCATCATTATACCTAAAATATATTTTTTTAACTATAAAGAAAGAAAGCCACCAAATTGGTGGTTTTCCTTTTTAATAATCCTAAT
>LFSF01000051.1:1673-2874 GCA_001512665.1 Clostridiales bacterium DTU073 | reverse complement strand
GTGTAAATATCGTCATACATACTGCCATGAATAAGTACCGTCTTAGTTAAACAAGTGTAAAGATTATTTCTGCCTGCATCCTCTACACGAATACGCACAAGATAATTCCCATCCTTCACATTTTCATCGGTGTAATGTTTTCTTTCACCGATAATAAATTCACCGTTTTTCAGGCGATAAGGCGGTAGTTCGGGTAAAGCCCAAATGGCTTTACCTTTCCCTGATGTTCCGGAAATTCGCTCCATGGCTATTTCTTTCACAAAATGATTATTGGTATCGTAGAATTCGGCAATTACAGCTGTGGGGCCTGAATAACTACCACCAATAGGACGAGCTGTATCTTCTAAACCCTTCGGCACTTTTGTCTCCCAGTCATTATAATAGGTGGTTTCTACGGTAACTTCAAAACCATAGCCGGCTTTTGTAATTTCATTGGGGTTAAGTCCGTGTTCTTGGGCATAGGGAATAATACTCCAGGAACCGCGACTTTCCCGGTCTGATTCTTTTGGATTTTTAGGGTCGGTAAGAATTCCTTGTTTGGTGTTTACGCTCACATTGGCCGAGAGGGATTCTTGATAGGTAACGGTAACATCCTCCCATTTAGGTCTGCTATAATCGGTTACCCAATAGTAATGAATTTCTTTATTACCCTCTTCATCATAAGTCTCATATGATTTTCTTTTTTTATGATAACCGGTAATGATAGGATAAGTAACATCCCAGGAGGCCTGTTCCAGTTTAGCTTGACAACTGCGAGCGATATATTTCTGTACATCTATAAATTTATATTGGTAGTTGTTAGCAAAGTTCTCTTCTGCGATTGTTTGTTCAGGATTAACGGTTACAGAAAGGTTGACGAAGGCCGCCTTATCGGGAGCACGCCAAGTAAAGGTGAATGACTTACTTTCGCCGGGAGCAAAGCTAAGTCTTTGTTCTTGAATAATTGTGGTATCTGCTTTCCATTGCATGAGGACCTCGGGAATTTCGAGAAGGGAATTGTTTTTAATCGTGGTATTGATAGATTCAATTTTACCTGCTGTTGTCTTACTTGGCACTTCAAAAGAGATAATTTCAAGGTCATAGCTGTTTTTTTCGAGTTCATATACGGCTGTATTATCCAGCCGGGGTTTGATTTCTTCTTTGATTTCCTCGGGATGGCCTTCCGGATTAATTACAGCTTGATAGATGGCTTGTCCATCCG
>LFSF01000051.1:957-1642 GCA_001512665.1 Clostridiales bacterium DTU073 | reverse complement strand
GAAGTGTTTTTTACGGTGAAACCCAATTCCATCATTTCACCTGTTTCATATTCTTTAATTACCGTAGGGGCTAGGCTAACGGCTTGAAAGTTGACGGGGTTGTCCGCTTTATAAGCATGCAGAATTCCTTGTCCATCGGTAATAAGAAGATATGAATCCGCGATAACCATTTCCGGGGCAGAAGAACCTGTAACGGGGAATAATTTTACTGCTGTCTGTTTTTGTTTTGTTTCCTTATCGTAGAACCACTCAACGGGTTCTAGGGTTTGTCCATCTAAAACCCAGGCAGTACCGTCATAAGCAAAGACAAAGACGTAGTCCTGGTCTTCCGTGGGACACGGTTTCCAATAAAGTACGTTTGATTTCAACATTGTGGAGAAGGTACGCACTTTGTGAGTATATCCGGTTTCTTTGTCTATGGCGATAACCGCTCCGGGGCCGTTAAAGGAAGCACTGTTGTAGTGCTGAATAGGTATATAGATGTATTTATGACCAATTGTGGGTGAGAACAGAGTGTAGCTGTTTAAGGGACGGGCATAGTCGAAGTCACCTGATTTTTCCGGGTTAACCCAGATTTTTTTGATTTCTGTTTCACTTTTATTTTCAATCTTATATAAGCGACTTGTTCGATCAGCAACATAGATATAATCACCTTCAGCGGCTGGTGAACCAGGCACACCTAAAT
>LFSF01000051.1:0-811 GCA_001512665.1 Clostridiales bacterium DTU073 | reverse complement strand
TTATCAGCATGTTGCTCTGAAAGTCCAGTTCCATCTCCATTAGCTGTACCTATAGCAAGATAGGTTCTATTGTTATGAATAAAGACTAATGGACTGGCTGTGACCCGGTATCTCTTTTTATAGTTTTCACTGTTTTCGTCTGTTGTTAGGATTAGTTCCCAAATAGGTTTAAAGGTGTTAACGTCAATGGCTATTAATTTATGTTCTCTGGTAGCTTGATAGATCCTAGGACCATGTGTAGTTAAGGCATAGGTAGGAGAAGACCCAGAGGGTAATTCATGGTCGGTAACTTTAATCCGGTCAACAATCGTTTTCTCTTCAAGAGATATTTTAACCAGGTCTTTCCCGGCTTGCACATAGATATATCCTTCGGCGACAATGGGCTGGCTCATGACCTGTCCCCCAAGGTCTACTGACCAATCTTCCTGAAAAGGAAAGCCCGTTTCTGTAAAGCTGTCTTTAATTTGTCTGGTATTTTGATCATCCAGAGCAAATTTATAGGCAGCGCCAAAAACAGGAACAATACTGGTGATAAGGTAAATTAGCGCCAGTAAAACTACAGAAATTTTTGAGGCTTTCACTAAGCTTTGCCTCCCTTTTTAAGGTATTCCTGCCACCGTTCAGGAGAAAGAAGTTTTCTGTTCTTTCCTTCTTTTTCGGTGATTTCTACTTTTCGCTCTTTATCGATCCAATCAACTTGAAAATCAAGAGATTCCGATAGAGCACGTAAAGGTAACAAGGTTCTCCCATTTTCGATAATCGGAGCAACATCGGTATATTTTAGTTGTCCCTCTTTTCCTCTTTCTTGTAC
>LFSF01000026.1 GCA_001512665.1 Clostridiales bacterium DTU073 | reverse complement strand
TGTGCAGGGAATGAAGTTTGTCGTTTTTTGTGTAAACAATAAAGCTTGCTTTACTTGACAATTACTCTGGGGTATGGTATTCTTTTGCTGTTGTGGGCTAGCGTGCCTACCAAACCGCTCAACTCAGGCTTTAAAAGCATATAGTGCTGCCTAAGAGATGGCGAGTCTAGGCTAGGGAGGTGTAGTTATAAAATGTATGCGATTATAGAAACAGGTGGAAAGCAGTATAAAGTTCAAGAAGGCGATGTTTTAAGCATTGAAAAGGTAGATGTTCAAGAAGGGGAAACGTTTGCAGTTTCTCAAGTGCTTGCTGTTGTTGATGGAGAAAATGTTTCCTTGGGGAAACCCTTTGTCGAAGGTGCCAGTGTTGTTTTGAAAGTTTTAGAACATGGCAAAGACGATAAAATTATAGTTTTTAAATATAAGCCGAAGAAAAAATATCGCAGAACTTATGGCCATCGTCAGCCATATACTAAAGTTTCTGTGGAGACTATTGCTGTTAATGGTTAAGGTGGAAATTTACTATGATGGTAATCAGGTGAAAGGTTTTGTGGCTAAGGGTCATGCCAAAACCGCACCTGCCGGTGAAGATTTGGTATGTGCCGGTATTTCAGCATTAACTCAGACAGCTTTGTTAGGTCTGGATGCATTTTTATCGATAAAGCCCATTTGGAAAATTGATGATAACGGGTATCTTGAATGTTGGTTACCGGAAGGATTAACAGAAGCCGATTTAAAGACGGCGGATGTGCTTATACAGACTTTAGAATTAGGACTTAAGTCTATGGAAATAGGTTATGGACAGTATCTAAAGGTCAGTAAGAGGAGGTGGACTAAATGCTGTTCAAAATGAATTTACAATTGTTTGCCCATAAACAAGGGGTAGGTAGTTCTCGTAACGGACGTGATAGTGAAGCTAAACGTCTTGGTGTGAAACGTTTTGATGGTCAATTAGTAAGTGCAGGAAGTATTTTGGTGAGACAAAGAGGGACGAAAATTCATCCCGGTAATAATGTTGGTATAGGCAAAGATGATACCTTGTTTGCCCTTACTGATGGTTATGTTAAGTTCGAAAGAAAGAGTAAAGATAAAAAACAGGTTAGTGTTTATTCCGAATTAGCAATGTAAAAAGTATAAAGTCTCGGGCATGAGTCCGAGGCTTTCTTTTTTCAAGATGTATAAGTTTTACATAATATGTTTTTATTGCAGCGGTATTTTTTTGATTGGGGATGTGAGGATTTTGTATGAGGATTTATTAAAAAAGATCTTAGAAGTGCTTAGAATTCAGCGACATGATTTTATGAATCATTTGCAAGTTATCTATGGATATATTCAATTAGGGAATTTAGAAAAAGCAAAAGAATATTCGTTAAAAACCGTGGATAGTGTAGAGAAATTTGGGAAGTTTAGTAAAATTCCACTTCCTTGTTTGCAAAGTTATTTGCTTTGGCTTAGTTCTCAATTTGCTTACATATATGAGAACATTGATTTTATTTCTGATGGTGATTGGCAAGAATGGCAGAGAGAAGACGTGGATGAGGAATTAACTCGTCTGTTTATAAACATATTTTCAGTTGTTCAGGATAGCCTAAAAAATAAGGGACTGAAGTATAGATTAAGGTTTACCGGTAATTTATTAAAAATTACTTTTCTTTTTGTTGGGGAAAAAGATGAAAATAGAGATTGTATAAGTTCTCTAAAAAAGCTAAACTTTATCTCAGAACTACTTAAGGTGGGATATACTATGAATTCTCCGGATGAATTAGTTATATCAGTTAAGTTAGGAAAGATTGAGTCAGGTATGAATAGTTGATAAAGTAAGTGATAAAAAAATTGATGAGGTTCGGTGAGATAAGCTATGTTTTATGATTATGCTAAAATCTTTGTTAAAGGCGGAGACGGTGGTAATGGCATGATTTCCTTTCGGCGAGAAAAATATGTTCCGGAAGGCGGTCCCTCCGGAGGTGACGGAGGAAAAGGCGGTGACGTTATTCTGGAGACAGATGAAGGATTACGTACATTGGTAGATTTTCGTTTTAAGAAACATTTCAGAGCCGAACGGGGAGAAAACGGTAAATCAAAAAATATGTTTGGTGCCAACGGGGCTGATTTAATTATAAAAGTTCCGGTAGGGACAATCGTCAGAATGGCTGATACAAAGGAAATCATCGTTGATTTAATGAAAGCAGGAGAGCGGTTTGTGATCGCCCGGGGAGGACGCGGAGGCAAAGGTAATGCACGTTTTGTTTCTTCTGTAAACCGGGTCCCGAAAATAGCGGAAAATGGCGAGCCCGGAGAGGAAAAGTGGTTGGAGTTGGAATTAAAACTTTTGGCAGATGTGGGCTTAATTGGTTTCCCTAATGTGGGTAAATCAACCATCATTGCTCATGTATCCGCAGCAAAACCCAAAATAGCCAATTATCATTTTACAACGATTGATCCTAATTTAGGGGTGGTAAGTTTAGAAACAGGTAAAAGTTTTGTTTTAGTAGATATTCCGGGTTTGGTGGAAGGCGCAAGTGAAGGTGTGGGCTTAGGGCATCGTTTTCTTCGCCATGTGGAGCGGACAAAACTTTTACTTCATGTTATAGATATTGCAGGGTCTGAAGGTAGGGACCCTCTGGAGGATTTTGCCGTTATTAATAATGAATTGGAGAAATATAATCCTGTTTTAAAAACTCGACCACAGCTTATTGTTGCTAATAAAATGGATTTATCTACAGCGGAGGATAATCTGGTAAGATTAAAAAATGAACTGGGAACTGAATATGAAATATTTCCTGTGTCTGCTGTCACAGGAGCCGGTTTGAGGGAATTAATGTACCGGGCGGGACAATTATTGGAAACTCTTCCCGAAACTGTTTTAGAGGTGCCCGAAGAGAAACTGAGAGTGGTAAAGGTAGAAGAACAGGAACCTTTTCAGGTAGAATTCCAAGAGGGTGTTTGGCAGGTGTATGGACCGGAAATTGATCGTTTAATGACTAGAATTAATATCGCTTATGAAGAGAATATGGAACGCTTTCTTTTAATCTTGCGCAGAATGGGTGTAGAAGATAAATTACGTGAAAAAGGTGCTAAAAATGGGGATACCGTAAGTATCCATGGTTGGGAATTTGAGTTTATGGACTAGTTATTTGTGAGTAGGTAAATGAGTAGGTAAAGTTAAATGAATAGGTATAGTTAATGGGAAAAGGTACCTTTTAAAAGTACTTTTGAGACATGCTATAATAATGCCGTATGTTACTTGCCGCATGCGGTATTTTTATTTGGAGCGGGGTGGGGCTTGTGGATCCAATTTCTCATGGGCTGGTAGGAATGGTTTTAGGACTCAAAGCGGGAGGGAGTATTTCCCTTGCTAATGGATTAATGATGTCTTCGCTTGTGGGAAGTATACTCCCGGATTTAGATATCGTTTTTTTGCTTCGTGGTGACTTTACCTATTTGCAACAGCATCGTGGTATTTCCCATTCTTTACCCGGAGCGGTATTTTTGTCTGGGTTAGGGGCGCTCACCTTAAGCCCTATTTACTCCGGATATAGTTTTATTTCGCTTTTTTTCTGGGTTTTGTTAGGTGTGCTTTCTCATTTATTTTTTGACGTTTTGAACTCTTATGGTGCGAAAGTTTTTTGGCCCTTGAGTTCAAAAAAACATATGCTTAATCTCTTGCCTCTTGTGGATCCTGTTTTAATTTTGTTGTGTTTACTCAGTTTGTGGCGGTATAGTTTAGGGTATCAAGATTATATAATCTCGTTAGTATTTGCCGGTTATCTTTTGTTGCGTTGGGCGTTGCGTTTAGGGGCGCAATATTTTATTGAAACTAGACTATTGAAGAAAAAGAAAAAAACTCACCTGAGGGTGTGCGTTTTGCCGTCGGCAATGGATCCTTTCCGGTGGGATTTTATTATTGAGCAGCGTAAGAAGAATATTGTAGGTAGTATTAATCTTGTGAAGGGAAGTTATCACACCTTTCAACAGCTGAAATGTGAAAAAGAAAAAATAAGAAATTTATTAACCGGAACCGTATTAGGAAAGGTCTTTCGTGATTTTACTCCTTTTTTTCATGTTAGTTCAGAAAAAAAAGATGATAAATTAATTTGTCATTTCATGGATTTGAGATATCGTGTTAAAAATAGATTTTTGCATAATGGAACTTTAATTTTAAATCATAAATTTGAGGTAGAAGAAGCGATTTTTCAACCATATAGTATGTCGCGTCGTATTTATTTGTAAAAACACAGTATTTAATTTTGCTGTTGGCTGTGAACAGGTTTGAAAAGAAGATTTTCCGGTTAGACTGGTCTTAAATGAGGGAAGTGGACAGAAGTACACTTTAAGATTGGTCACGGAGGGATATTTATTGAATTTTAAGGATAAACGGATTTTAAAGGACTATTATCGGAGTCAGAATCTGATCGAGCCTCTGGCCCCGCGCTTTATTGTGGATACTGTTGTTTTTTTGATTCTCTTGCTGCTTTTTTTATGGTATATACCGTCTTTTGACATAGCAATCTGGGGTATTGTTATTCTTTTTGGGTTGATGATTTTTCGACGGTATTCCAAGCATAAGAAAAAGTATTTACAGATAAAAAAGGCTTGTTTTCAAAAAATTGCCCTTCGTGAATATAAAAAGCGTCTGGAAAAAACCACACCTGATATTGTGCTGAATATCTTAAAGGGAGAAATTAGTAAAAAATTTCAGGTCAGTCATTTAAAAACTAATAACGGTATGCTCGAAGGAAGGTTGTTAGGTGAAAAAATAATGATAGCATACCTTGATGTCCATGGGGAGGATATAGTAACAAAGCGAGAGGTTTTATCCGTAATTAGGGAAAGCATGCGGCGTGGAATTTCGCAGATCAGGATTATTACGAATGGGGACTTTAATGCAGATGTAACAGATTTAGGAAAACGTTATGAACTTAATTTGAGATTATATAATGGCGATAAGCTGCAATATTTGTTAAAAAATACTTATCTTTTTCCTTCAGTATCACAAATAAAAGAAATCATTCATTCTGAAATGTTTAAGCGTCAGAAGAAATTAGCCATCCTAAAAAAGGAGATTATGAAAAAAAGGAAATATACGGACTATCTTTTTTATGGTTTGTTACTTCTTTTGCTGGCTAAGCTGGGTTTGGGAGCTGTTTATTTAAATCTTATTGCCGCTTTAATTTTAGGGGGACTTGCCTTAATCAACATTTTTGAAAATATTCAAGCCGGGGAGAAAATTATTGATCCTGAAATTTATTTTCAAAAAGAGGGTTTTTGAACAATAAATAAGGCTACATTTTATTTATGCCATAAAAAATTAATGCTACCCCGCATAAGATAGTGAGCATTTTTTCTAAAGAAACATTTCCGGCTATGCCGATTAAACCTAGAGATGTGACAACAATCATAATTGTCGGTCCGATTAAGGCAAGAGTTGCATTGATTTTTAAGGCTGTTTCCACATTTTGAAAATAGATCATCAATAATCCTGCCGATATTTCAATCATTCCGGAAAGTAGTCTAAGTAACCCCATTGTTATTGCGATTGAGAAAAATTCCAACAAGATATTCACCTCCCCCAAAAATCTATGCACGGTAAAAGGTTTTAGGACTATGAATTTACGCATAGATTTTTATTAGACTCTTCCCGGGAGGGTTATGTGGATGTGGGGAGAAACGGCACTAATTATTTTAATAATTATTGGAGTAATTGGGAGGGCACCACTTGTTGCAACTTCCGCTTGTATACTTTTAGTGATAAAATTAATTTATTTAACTCATTATTTTCCTTTGATAGAAAGGCGAGGCTTGGAAGTTGGCTTGTTATTTTTGATGCTTTCTGTTTTAACTCCGTTAGCGAAGGGGAAAATCTCCATTATTGAACTAAAAGACGGCCTTTTTTCTTGGCCGGGTTTTTTTGCTCTCATCGGTGGTATTTTGGCAACTTATTTAAATGATGATGGATTAAATCTCTTAAAAAAATGTCCTGAATTGCTTATTAGTTTGATTATAGGGTCGATTATTGGGATAGTTTTCTTTGGTGGCATCCCTGTAGGTCCATTGATGGCTGCAGGTTTGGCGGCCTTTTTTTTAAAAATATTAGAGCTTTTCCGGTAAACCTGATATAATTAATTGGGAATTATAAATAAATATATCCATGAGGGCGAGAGAGAACATGAAGCAACAGGCAAAAAATAATAATTTAAAAATATATACGTTAAGTGTACCTCCTACTCCTGAAGCACCGTTTCTTTATAAAACCAGACATAGAGAAATAATAGAGTGTTTTGACCGGCAGAATGACATTTTTTTCACCATGAATTCTCAAGGGGAAGTAGATTTTTATCTTTTAATAGAGCCGGAGAACTCTTTTGATGATTTTGCTGATATGGAGGAAAAGTTTGCCTTATCTTTTAGGGGAAAAGATAACCTCGAACTTAGAATAATTTATGATGAAGATGTTTTTTATACGGTAAAATTTAAGTTAACCAATATGATGGATAAGTATATTCTTAAATGGTTAAGTAAAGAAGAGAGAGTTAATCTATATTACATTTATTTTTTTGAAGAAGAATATGTTTGCACCGGCTTAAAAACTACGGCGCTTCCTAAAGGGCTCGTTTATGATTTAACACGATTCCTAAGGGGGAAGCGTCCTTTATTATTACCTGCATTTTCTGAACAATACGGCAGTGAACGTACACTTACAAGGGCCCGTCTTTTGGGAAAAGCTTGGGGTTTTTATCTGGATTATACAGCGTTATTGCAAAGGATAGGTAGTGTAGAGGATACGGAAGAAATAGTTTCCAGACATATTTTAGACCTTATGGCTCGCTTACAGCAAAGCAAGGCTAAACAGGTTAAAGAGGATGAGTTAATTTTATGGGTTGGTAGAAAGGTTAGTGTAGATTGTCATAACCAACCTAAAGAATACTATAGTATTTACCTTTCCGGTAATTTTGTAAAGAATACTAAGTTAAATCCGGCTAAGTTAATTGTCGAAAAAGCATTAAGTGAATTACCTGAATTAAAGCAAATTATGTGGGTATCACCTTTAGCGGAAGAGGGTATTCCTTTTGCCTTAATTTCAGCGGATGTTCTTGCTCGTTTCAATCTTACACATAAATTTTTTAGATTATGTGATCAGCTTTTTACTGAAAACTTTCAACCCTATTACGGGTACATTAACAATTATCAACAAATACAACAAAATCGTTTATTCTTTACCCCGGAGACGAAAGTATATTCTTTGGTTAAAAAAAGAAAGGATAAAGGGATAATCATGGAGCAAAACCTTTCGGCACTTGAGGTGATGAATTTAGTACAATGGGGAAATAAGGAAGATTTAACGGAAATTTTTCGGAATATACATGTTTTAAATAAAGAGCTGCTAGATGAAGCAATGTATATTTTGAGTAAAAGATATAAACGGATTTTAGAACCTTTTCTTTTTACAACTTTAGAAAATGCTCGATCTCCGGAAGTAAAAGAGGCGGCATTGGTGGGATTAGGTTTAGTTGAAGGTTTTTACGATATTTTGTAGAAGTTTCTTGACCATTAGTCGAAGAAGGTTTATATTGAAAGTATAAAAATTTATACATAATTAAAAAATTTTGGGGAGTGCTTTCAGCTGAAAAAGGTATCTGATTTTTCGTATTATATAAGAAGAATTGCGGTATTAGCCCTTATGATAGTAATTATTCTAGGGGTATATCTGGCAGTAAATTTATACGAAAAAAAACAAGATATTGAGACGACATATAATCAAATATTTACATCTAAGGCTGAGGAAGTTAAAGATTATATGCGTAGGACCTTTATAGCCTTACAATATTTAGATGAACAGATAAGTACCATAATATGTGCTAATAAAGATGTGGATGTGGATAAAAAAATAGAAGCAAAAGTAAATGATTTAATTCAGTATATGTTTTATTATCATGATGACTTTGAGGAAATCTTTGTAAAATGTAAGCATGCAAACTTTTGTTATCGGGAGAAAAATTTAGTTCAGTTAACTACCGAGGAAGAAATTGCCTGGGAACAATTTCTTTGGAATAATGTAGATTATCAAACTTTTGTAAATAGTACAACTCCTACAGTTAGCTCTATAACGACCGGATTAGAAGGGAAAAAAGCGATTTTTATAACTAAGCCACTCAGAACGGAAGACGGGCAATATTGCGGTTATATTTTGAGTGTTATAAATATGAAAAAGATTGAGGAGATTTTAAATAAAACGTCTAAAGATTTCCCAGGATATTTCGCTTTACTTGATCATAAAAAGCGTGTGATTTATTTTCCTCAACCCGTATCCGCAAGTACATTATCAGAGTCGTTAGTACCATTATTTAAAGAAACAGAAAGGGTAACGGAAGGTACTTTTAAGTATTATTCTTCAATATATAAGCGCGAGCAAATTTTAAATTTTAAGACGCTGGAGGACCTTGATTGGATTATTTGGTCAGCGGCACCTTATTTTATTGTTTACTTATCTTTTTATCGCAACCTGATTTTATCGGTTTTTATGCTTTTAATAGCAATTATTACAATTTTATGGACTAAACGAATTTTACTTAAGAGAATGGTACAACCTTTAAAAGAGCTGAATAATGTTAGTAAGGAATTAGCCACAGGTAGATTCTCTTATCGGTTAGAGATGGCTAATAATGATATTCCCCAGGAAATAAAAGAATTAGGCAACAGATTTAAAGATATGGCGTTAGATTTAAAACAGGCTTACTTATTACTGAAGAGACAAGGTGGTGTTTTAGAGAAACAGGCACAAGAATACAGTCAAGAGCTTCTGATGAAAAACAAAGAGATGGTTGCCCTTTATGCTGTAGCTTCCTCGGTCAGTAATAAGAATACTTTATTTGATATTTTAAATCAGGTTTTTAAAATCATTATGAAAGTGCTGGAAATTGATTTAGTGACGATTTATATACCACAGAGAGGTGAAGTGGGGAAAGAAAGTATCTATACAGTTTGGCACGGCAATTATCTACAGAAAGAAAAAACCTGTTTTACAGAATGTGCCGGCGATTTTGCTAAGATAGCGGTTAAAGAGAAAAAAATGATCATGATTGATGATCTGCAAAAGAAAAATGATGAGCAAATTCCTTTCGCTTTAAAGTGGAGTAATTTTAAAACATTGGTCAGTATGCCTATTTATTATAAAAACATGGTGTTAGGGGCATTGACCCTGATCAGTTCTAACTCCAGACATTTTGGGGAGAAGGATTTAGCTATTTTGCAGACGATTTGTACGCAATTAGGTGTAATTATTAGTAACTTCCATCTTATAAATATAATTAATGAGAAGCACCAAACATTGATGGCTACGATTAATAGCATGTGTGAAGGGTTAGTTTTTCTGGATAGAAAAGGAAAGATAATTTATGCCAATCCCTTGTTTTTTAAAATGTTTTATCTTAACAATATCGATCAACAAAAAGAACTGTATATTGACAACTTGTTAAAGGAAATTAATCCTGAGATTGATCTTGTTTTACCTTATAAAGAAATGAAGAAGCATTTCATAAAGAAGCAGCCCTTTCATAGCGGACAGATTTCACTAACTTATCAGGAGAGGACTAGATATTTTTTGATTCAAGGTTTTCCGGTACATACAAACAAGTCTTTTCTAGGCTATGGATATATTATTCATGATATTACCAGAGAAAAGGAGGTAGATAATTTAAAAAGTTCGCTTCTTTCTACGGTATCCCATGAACTTCGTTCTCCTCTTACAACGATTTATGGTAGTGCCGAGTCACTTCTTAGAAAGGATGTGGTATGGTCAAGGGAAGAAGAAATTGAGTTTATGGAAGCGATTGTGGAGGAAAGCAAACGGTTACGTGATTTGATCGATAATATTATGGATATGTCCAAAATTGAGGCAGGAGTATTTAAATTGGATCGGCATGCAGTCGACATTACAAAGCTAATCGAAAGGGTTGTAAAAAGGCATCGATTCATGTATCCTGAAAATGAATTTGTTGTAGATATTTTAGGAAATATTCCTTTTGTATTTATTGATGAACGGAGAATAGAACAAGTTTTGAATAACCTTTTAGAAAATGCCATAAAGTATTCTCCTATGGATAAAACCATTAAGATTAAGGTGGAATATTTAAAAGAGGAGAACGTTCTTAAGGTAGGGGTAATTGACCATGGCATCGGTATAGCCTGTCAAGATCAAGCGGCTATTTTCGGAAGGTTTTATCGTGTGGAGAATGCAAAAACTGCAAGGGTTAAGGGAAGCGGAGTCGGACTTTCCATCGCCAAAGGAATAATTAAAAATCATGGAGGAGAAATATGGGTTGAAAGTGAATTAGGACATGGGAGTAAATTTTATTTCACGTTGCCTATTAATAATGTGGAGGGGGAAATAAAATGAAAAAACCAGTTGCTCTTGTTGTAGATGATGAGTCTAATATTTTACGCTTTGTAAGAGCAAATTTGAGAGCAAGTGGCTTTGAAGTTGCTTCAGCAACCACAGGGACTGAGGCTTTGGCCAAATTTGAATCAGAGGAGCCTAATATTATCATTTTGGACATTATGTTGCCTGAGTTAGATGGATTTAGTGTGTGTCGACGGATTAGACAGGTCTCAGATGTCCCCATAATTATGATTACAGCTAAAGGGGATATGCAGGATGCTGTTGAAGGTTTAAATGCCGGTGCGGATGATTATGTTACCAAGCCTTTTGCTGTGGAAGAATTGTTAGCTCGAGTTAATGCAGTATTACGCAGATCGCAACATGATTTTTGTCAACCTTCCTCGGACCAAATAAAATTAGGGAATCTTTACATAGATATGGCGCAGAGACGTGTTTATATCAACGGTGAGGCAGTGCATCTCACTCCAACGGAGTTTAAACTGCTTATTTACTTAGCTAATCAAGCGGATAAAGTTGTTCCTCATGATGAAATATTGGAAGCTATTTGGGGAAGTGAATATCGGGAGTGTACTCATTATCTGAGAGTAAGTATTGGTCGTTTACGGCAAAAAATCGAAGTAGACCCGGGCAATCCCGAATACATTGTTACTTGCAGTGGTGTGGGTTATATGATTCGAAATCTTAATGTTAGTTAGAAGATGATCTTGTTTGTAAGTAAGAGGGGAATTGATATATAATAAAGATAAATCCGGATTTTTAGGTTTACAGAACGGAATTGCAGGAGGAGAGAAAGGAGAGCTTAAGAAATGGCTGAACATAAATACGTTGTTTTTTCACTTAATGAGGAAGAGTTTGGATTGGACATTAATACTGTTCATGAAATTGTTCAACCTCGTAAAATAGTTAAGCTCCCTGAAAGTTCAGAATTAATTGAAGGAATTATTAATCTGCGTGGAGCAATTATTCCCGTTGTTGATTTAAAGAAGCGTTTTTATGGAATTCCCACAGAAATACTGGAAACAACACGAATAATTATTGTGGAAGTAGGTCGCTGGGAAGTAGGGATAATTGTTGAAGTTGTTTCTGAAGTTAAAAACTTTAGTGAAAAGCAGATTTCCGTACTTCCACCTTTTATTCAGCATGTTTCAGCAGGTTCCGGAATTAAAGGTGTAGGCAAATCAAATGATCGTTTAGTGATTTTGTTAGATTTAGCTTTGGTTTTCAGTGGTGAAGAAATAAATAAAATTGAAGAAGCGATTAGTTAATTAAGATGGAAAAACATGAACAAACAAAGGCGCTGGTGATGATTTTCCCTATTAGTAAAGGGGACTTTCAGAGTGCCGGTGAGGCAAGTTCTGAAATAAAAAATAAATTACTTCAGCTTGGATTCCCCGGTAATTTAATTAGACGTGTTGCTATTGCTACTTATGAAGCGGAAATGAACTTAGTGATTCATTCAGATGGGGGAAAGATTAGAGCAGAGATTAATCCGGATGCAATATTTATTGAGGTTACCGATGAGGGGCCCGGAATACCTAATTTGCATATGGCTATGCAGGAGGGCTTTTCTACAGCTTCGGAAGAAGTACGGGAAATGGGCTTCGGAGCTGGGATGGGTTTACCTAATATGCGTAGCTGTGCCAGTAAATTTGAAATTGTTTCCGTAGTAGGAAAAGGAACAACAATTAAAATGGTAATTAGTTGACGAAGGAGTGAAGCATAGTGAATTCATATTTTCACTCAGTAACTATTCAGAAAGAACTATGCAAAGGTTGCACTAATTGTATTAAGCATTGTCCTACTGAAGCTATTCGTGTACGTGAGGGAGAAGCTAAAATCATTAATGAGAGATGCATTGATTGTGGTGAGTGTATCAGAATCTGCCCTCAACATGCTAAGTTAGCGATTACCGATGATTTAGAGCAGTTGTCGAAGTATAAATTCCCTATAGCACTTCCGGCTCCTAGTTTATATGCACAGTTTGATTCAAGTTACACGGTTAATCAGATTCTCACCGGTTTATTAGAATTGGGGTTTTATCGAGTTTACGAAGTAGCTTATGGTGCGGAATTTGTTAGTCGAGCAATTAATTACCATTTAAAGAATCATTTTTTCCCTAAACCTGCTATATCCTCTGCTTGTCCTGCTGTTTTAAGATTGATTCAAGTTAAATTTCCGGAGTTAATTAACAATTTAATCCCGATTAAATCACCTATGGAAACAACCGCTTTAATTGTTCGGGAAATTATGAAAAAAGAAGGTTATTCACCGGAACAAGTAGGTATCTTCTTTATTTCTCCATGTGCAGCTAAGGTGACAGCAGTAAAAAATAGTTTAGTGTCTGCAGCTTCTTTAATCGATGGAGTAATCAGCATTTCTTCTATTTATGGAGACCTTTTAAGTAAGCTTAAAGTAATAAAAGATACAGATACTCCTAATTTACGTAAAGCAACCGGAGCAGGTTTGGGATGGGCGATAACGGGTGGTGAAAGCCGTTTGCTTAAAGGTATTCGTCGCTTAAATGTTGATGGTATTACTAATGTTAATAAAGTATTTGAGGAAGTAGTTATGGGTAAATTAAAGGATGTGGACTTTATTGAAGGGTTAGCCTGTACAGGTGGATGTGTCGGTGGTCCCTTAACTGTAGAGAATCCTTTTATGGCTAAAGAACGTATTCATTGTATGCTTAATGAGGAAAGAGGAGAAATACCCGAACTGCCAGATCGCCCCAATTATAAAGATCTAATGTGGGAAAAGGAAATTAAATCATTAGGGGTTTTAAGACTTGATGATGATATAGTAATGGCTATGCAAAAAATGGAGATTATGGAGATTTTGCATAAAAACTTACCCGGGTTGGATTGTGGCTCTTGTGGTGCGCCTACATGTCGCGCATTGGCTGAAGATATTGTCCGAGGTCAGGCTGATGAAGTAGATTGTATTTTTAAATTAAGGGAGAAAGTAACTTATTTGGCGGAAAAAATGGTCGAAATATCAAGCAAAATGCCTCCTTCCCTTGGTAAAAAGGAAAAAGAATAATAGACTGTTTTTGCCTTAGTATATATTAAAAGGGTATGTCTTTTTAATATATTGATTATATCAATTTATTTAGAAAGATTTTTTTTGTTTATTTTTTGCAGAAAAAATTCTTTTTTTAGGATTTATAGAGGAAATTACAAAAATGAGGCGAAATAAGTAAAATATAAATATTTAAAACTGTTTGTCGGGAAATATAGATACATTTTTATCAAAAGGAGGATATTAAGTTGGGCGAATTAATAAAAGTTGTCGGCATAAAGGAAGAGAATTGTATTAATTGTTACAGATGTATAGGCGTATGTCCTGTTAAGTTCTGTAATGATGGGAGCGGTGATTTTGTACAACTAAACAAGGATTTGTGTATTGGTTGTGGTGCTTGTATTGAGGCTTGTATTGTAGCACATGAAGGAAATGAAGAAAAGACTGCTCGCTATGCTATTGATGATATCGAGGAGTTTAAGAGAGCATTAGCGTCTGGTCGAGAAATAGCTGCGCTTGTAGCTCCTTCAGCATTTTGTAATTTTGATGGGTTTCGCTTGATTACTGCTTTGAGAAAGTTGGGTGTAAAAGCAGTATTTGACGTATCTTTAGGTGCGGAAATTACAGTTGCGGCTTATCATGAAGCTTTGGCTTCGAGAAGGGTTAATACACCGGTTATTGCTCAACCCTGTCCGGCTATTGTGAAATATATTGAGATTATGCATCCCAATTTGGTTAAATATCTAGCACCCAGTGGTAGTCCGGCACATGATATAGCTGTTTATGTTAAAGCAAAATATCCGCAGTATACCTTAGCTTTTATTTCTCCTTGTCTGGCCAAAAGACGTGAGTTCGCAGACAGTCAAATTATTAAATATAATGTGACCTATAAATCTTTGGATAAAATGTTCAAAGAACAAGGAATAAATGTAGATGCCTTAGAAAAAGGCAAGTTTGATCAACCTGTAGAAGCAGAAGTTGCAGCAAACTTCTCTACCCCTGGCGGATTGAAAGAATCCTATTTACATTGTTATCCAGATACAAAATCTCAACTAATTACTAAAATTGAAGGTCCTTTGGTTTATGAGAAGTATTTAGCTGATTTAGAAAAAGATATAAAAATGAATAAAGCCTATTTACCTCTTGTAGTTGATATTCTAAATTGTGAAAAGGGTTGCAATATGGGACCCGGAACGATTAACCATAATGATTCTATTGACAAAATTGAGGGGTTAATTGCTGAGAGAGTAGAAAAGAATAAAGAAGACATTAAGAATAGAAAAATATTGGACAAGTTCTTGAAGAAGGTAGTTTCTGAGCTGGATTTCAGTTATACCTATTATCAAGACTTAACAGAAAATATTAACTATAAAACTCCAACAAAAGTTGAATTAGAAGAAATATATAAAGAGATGCATAAAGAAACAGAACAAGATATGAGGAATTGTAGGGCTTGTGGTTATAGATCATGTTATGAAATGGCTGTGGCAATTTATAATGGTTTAAACAAACCGGCTAATTGTCATTTGTATCGCGAAAAAGAAGTTCTACTGGAAAAGGAAATGATCGAAAAGTCTGTTGCCTTAGCAGAGAAGAACAAAGCACTCTTTGAAGAAAAATCTCAAGAGGCAGAAGAAAACGCTGAAAAGATTAAAAATATTCTTTATCAGGTTTCAGAAATCTTTTTGGAAATCACGAAAAACGTGGAGGAGATTTCTTCAAGTTCAGAAGTTACATTTGAGAAATTCTCTTTGATTATCGATAATATTAGTAAATTTGAACAGATTTCTAATGAGGTTGTGTCACGTACACGTAATCTAATCCCCATCGTTGATACAATTGGGGAAGTTGCCGATCAAACTAACCTGCTTGCCCTTAATGCTGCTATAGAAGCTGCTAGAGCGGGAGAAAAAGGAAGAGGTTTCGCCGTTGTTGCTGAAGAGATCAGAAAACTGGCAGATAAAACCAATGAAGAATTAAAGAAGATTAAGCCATTTGTTGAAGAAATTATCCATCATGTGGATATGCAGAATAACGAAACAACGAAGGTTAAAGATCAATCTGAAGAATCCAAGCGTGTTACTGAATTAATGAATGCTGCAGTACAAACTCTGGAAAGTCAGATGAAAGACGTTTATAAAAAGATTGAGCAACTAAAATAGATTATGACAGAAAAGTTGACTCGATTAGGATAAAGTTTAAAATAAAAAATGCTGCTAAATCTTAAAGCAGCATTTTTTTATTATTCTATTCTTCCTCTATAGCTTTATTTAAAGCAGCAATTAGGTTGTCCACATCAACACCATGAGCAGCCGCTCCTTGTGCTACATTTTCAAAACGGGCTGCAGCACAACCGAGACATCCCATTCCGTGTCGCATAAAGACTTCGATAGTTTTGGGATATTTTTGGACTATCTCAGTGATGGACATTTCTTTAGTTATGTTCATAGTACACCTCCTTAGTAAGTTCATCACTATTATAACGTAAAAACTGGCAGATATCCTCATTAAAATTAAAAAATTAGGATTAGAGAGGATTTTATATCTACTTATTCTGTCACATTTGATATAATAAACAATACAGGTTTCACATAAGTTGTTTTAGGCATAGTATTGCCAATAATTTTTGGAGGTAATAAAAAATATGGCTGAGATTAAAGGACTAACCGGATTAAGACCGGTCCGGGAAAGTATTGAAAGAATAACTTGTCCTCCCTATGATGTGATCAAAGCGGGTTCACACTTGGAATCTTTTTTACAACAAAATGAAGATTCTTTATATCACATTACTTTAGGTCGGGAACCGGTAAAAGCTTTAAACAGATTAATAGGAGAAGGTCTACTGCAAGAGGATCTGATCCCCTGTTTTTATGTTTATGAACAGCTTTATGGACAAGAGATAAGAAGAGGTGTTTTTGCTGCCGTAGAAGTAGTTGATTATCAGGAAGGACAAATTATCCGGCATGAAAAGACTTTTGATGATAAGGTAAAAGGGAGAATTGCGTTAAGAGAAAAAACCGGCTATACTTTTGAACCGGTATTTCTACTTACGCAGGCTCCACTTAGAGCACTGCTTGATGAAGTTGTGCAGAAATATCCTGTAGAATATGAGTTTTGTTCTGATTTTGCTCAAGCTTCAGAATTACATGGTATTAAAAACAGGATATTCAGAATAGAGGAGAACAGTAAAGAAGGACAGCAACTGAAAAAAATACTTGCTTCTAAGCCTTTATATATTGCGGATGGACACCATCGTTATCATGCTAGTCTTTTAAGTAAACAGACACATTGTTTGGCCTATCTTTGTGAAAGTACAGATGCCAGAATTTGGGCATACAATCGAGTTATTAACGGATTAGTAAAATTTGCCGCCATCAAAGATAAACTGCCCTTGATTAAGGTTGAGCAATTTAAAACACCACCGAAGCATTCTTTTGCCATCTATACACGAGAAGGTACTTATTTGTTAAAAGCACAAAATGTACCTGATGATGTGGTGGGTTGTTTGGATTGCAGTATTCTGGAAAAGGAACTATATCCTCATTTAGGTTTGACACATGAGATGATCACTGACTCAGCTTATTTTGATTATTATGCTGAGAATGAGTTGGAGAAAATGAAGGAATGTGTTAATTCCGGAAAGTATGATTTAGCTGTAGCCTTGGCTCCTGTTTCAGTTGAGGAATTAATTGCTGTAGCAAATGCGGGGATTAATGATGCTAATATTGTTATGCCGGAAAAGTCCACATTCTTTGCTCCGAAAATACTTTCTGGGATATTTATTTATAAACACGCAAAACAAATTTAGACTCTTGAACTATGTGTAAGTAATAGGCATAATAAGATTAGGCAGACAGGTTTGCTGGAAAGAGTTTCTTGTAATGGGGTGGGATTATGTTAAAGGGTAGAAAAATTATTTTTCGTCCGTTAGAACCCGGTGATGCGGAGACTTTGCAGAAATGGTATGTAGATCGAAATTTTCGTTTAGGGTATAACGAGTATGCCAGTGTAGAACTGGAGTCTATTAAGCAGGAGATTGCCGGTTCTAGTGGAAACATCAAAGATCCACGTGTAGACAAAGTAATTTATATGGTGGAAAGGAAGTACGATAGGCGTCCCATTGGTTTGGCCGGGCTACGTAATATTGATCGGCGTAATGGTAATGCGGAAATAATTTTAGGTATTGGGGAAAAAGAACTTCGTTTAGCCGGTTATGGTGTAGATATTTTGATTTTGCTTTTAGAGCTTGTTTATTATGAATTAGGTTTGGAAAAAGCGTATTATTCTATTAATGATAATAATGGTTTAAGTTTACGGAGTGCTATTAGTTTTGGTTTTATTTCGGAAGGTAAAATGCGTAAACAGGTTTTTGTGGAAGGTAAATATGTTGATTTATGGATATTAGGGCTTTTAAAAGAAGAATATGAGGCCTTGCCGATTGTTCCGAAATGGAAAAGAAGATATCCTAATAATAAATAGACGTAAAGGGAAGGCACTTATACCGGTGCCTTTTTTATTAGTCGTGATAGTGTAAATAAAAGGAAAGGGGAGGAAGATATTAATGATCTATGATAAGGTACATGAATTAGTACGTGACATCAAGGCTAGTCCTGAATTTCGCGAACTTAAAGCAGCCAGGGAGAAGCTGGAGAAAAATAGTGAAAGTCAGAAGGTTCTACAGGATTTTCATGTAAAACGCTTTGAAATTCAATCTATGCAGATGCAGGGAAAAGAAATACCAGTAGAAAAGAAGCAGGAATATGAAAAAATGGTGGAGTTAATTAGATTACATCCTACCGTAAGCGAATATTTGGAAGCTGAGTATAAGATGGCTAAAATCATGGAAGACATCCAAAAGATTATTATTGATGGACTTGAATTTAAACCTTTTGAGAAAGAATAAGTTGATTAAGCTAAATAATGATGTTTATTTATAGGAAAAATGAAAGGCCGGTATGAGGATGGCTAATAAATTATTTGAATTTGAGAATATGCGTGGGATAGCGATTCTGGCAGTAGTAATTATTCATGTAACGGCCGGAGCAACGATTACTTATACATCTGGGAGTATTAGTTATTTTAGTTATAATATCGTTAATAGTTTTTTACAATTTGCCGTCCCACTTTTTCTTTTTATCAGTAGTGTGGTTTTAAGTTGGAAATTAAGCCAAGAAGAAAAAACCCCCCTGTCTTTATTTTATCGGAAAAGAATGCGGGGGGTAGTTTTTCCGTATTTACTTTGGTCCTTTTTATACATAGTCCTAAAGCTTGTATTATATCGGGATAGTTCTATGTTATCCTGGAGCTTTTTAGGGAAAGAACTGCTGAACGGTACAGCTTTTTATCATCTTTATTTTCTGTTAATAATTATGCAGCTATATTTGTTGTTACCATTCTTTAAAATCCTTTTACAAAAAATGAAATTTATCTATGTATTTGTTCTCACAGTAATTTTGCAAGCTGGTTTTTATTATTTGAATAAAATCTGGATTTATCAGTTATATCCTCATCCGGCTAATTTATTGGGAAGTTATCTTTCTGTTTTTATCATCGGCAGTTGGCTGGGTTTAAACTATCAGCGGGTGAAAACGGTTTTGTGGCCGTATAAACGCTATTTCTGGATGTTGCATCTTGCTTTGGCGGCACTTTTTATTACTATTAATATCCGGTTGAGGATGGGTGCTCCTGTAGGGTTAACCATCTTTTATGGAAGTTATCATTTCTTTGTTCTGGCTGCTTCTGTCAGTATCTGGCTTTATTCTTTACAGAAACAAAGGACTTTTTGGCAGAGTTTTGGCAAACACTCTTTTGCGATATATTTAATTCATCCTTTTTTCCTTGCTGTGTGGCAATATTTATGGCAGGCGGCGGGTTATGTTACCAGCAGTCATTTCTTCTATTTATTTGGCTTTTTGTTTACTATTTCTTTATCTTATGTAGCGAGTTTAATCCTGACAAAGTGGAGTTTATTACGGCGAATATTTTTAGCCAGGTAATTTTGGGCTGATGTTTTTTACAATTTTTTGGATTGTTTGAGCTCGGTTCATCGAATAAAGATGGATACCGTCAATACCCCAGTCTAAAAGCTCGGTAATTTGGTTTGTGGCGTACTCAATTCCTGCTTCATGCAGTGCTTCTTCATTGTTTCCGTATTGATGTAAAATCTGTGTAAATTTTTTAGGTAAAGTAGCATTACTGAGAGAGAGACAGTGTGCAAGTTGCTTTTTATTAAATAAAGGCATAATCCCCGCTGTGACAGGAACATTTATCCCGGCTTTCCGTATTTTATCTAGAAAATTATATAATTTCTCATTATCAAAAAATAATTGCGTAATTAGTAAATCCACTCCGGCAGCGATTTTCTCTTTCAAATATTCGATATCTTGAGTTAAACTAGCACATTCAATATGGCCTTCCGGGTAACAAGCGGCACTAATACTGAAGTAGTTTTTTTCTTTGATATGGGAGATGAGATCTTTAGCATAACGGTAATGGAGTGGTGTAGGGAATTTAAAATTCGGATCCTGAGGCAGATCTCCTCTAAGTGCAAGAACATTTTCCAGTTGATTATTTTTTAAAGTGGTGAGGATTTCATCGATTTCCTCTTTCGTGGAAGAAATACAGGTTAAGTGGGCTAAAGATTCAATTCCGTATTGATGTTTGATGAGGGAGGCAATTTCTACAGTTCGATCTTTACTACTACCTCCGGCTCCATAGGTAACGCTGATAAAATCCGGGTTAAGATTTTTCAGCTCAGCAATTGTTGTAAAGACGGTCTCAATAGGACTGTCTTTTTTTGGTGGAAAAATTTCAAAGGAAAGAATCGGGCGTTTCTTCTGAGTAAAAAGATCTTTAATCGACATAAAAGAAAACTCCTTACTTGTTGGAATTATTTGCATTTTATAATAAATCTTTCTTACTGTCAATCAAAGATAATTTATGATTAAATTAATATCTTATTAAAAAAGTAGGAATGGTACCCCCTGATAATTCATTTTTATAGTCGAAAACTATTAATGATAATAAAACAGGGGGGATTGATTAAATGCGTAAAATATTAAGTTTTTTGTTGGTGTTTTCTTTACTTTGTGGAGGAATTTTGCTTCCGCAAAATGCTTGGGCAGATAATCACAAGCAAAAAAAGCAGTCGAATCAAGGTCAGAGTAAAAAGATGGTAGTAAATAATTGTGTTCGGGATTTTGGTAAAATTAAGCCGGATTTTAATAAAGGCTTTAAGCTTACCAGAGCACAATTGGCAGCGATTATCGCACAAAAGGATGCTAATTTTAAGAAGTTTAAAGAAAGTAAGGAGATTAGTAAAAAGATTAATGATTACAAGGCCATACCTGAAAAATACAGAAAAGCGGTATGTTTTGTGGTCAGTGAGGAAATAATGGAGGATTTGTATAAAACTCTGCCCAATGGCAAAATTGTTTTTCAGCCTAATAAACAGGTGACCTTTATGGAATTCTTGTGTGTTTTGAGAAATTATGAATGTTCACAGAATGCAGATGCAGACAAAGATAAAGATGAAGATAAGGATGAGGGTAAGGATGTCCGTGAGGATGAGGTTATCTATACAGGAACTGTACGCCTTGTAGAAAAAATCGGTAATAATACTTGGATTACCGTGAAAAACTCCGAAGGATTATTCTCAGCATATTTTACTGCAAATAATGTTCCTAACGGTTTAAAGACGGGAATGGAGATTGAAATTAAAGTTAATGTAAATAATAATAAGATTGTTGAATCTAATCTAATCCAAGAAACTAAGAATTTATTAACAGCTAATCAGAGTAATGTTGAACAGGATTTAACAGGCTTTTCAAATACCGGATTTAATACATATGCCGGAGCAAAACTTAACAAAACGACCTCCGAAAAATGGCAGGGAAAGAGCAGCTTGCAAGTCACAACAATAGGATATAATGCTTGGCAGGGTGTAAATACAGTATATCAAGGCGAGGGTTTAACCGGTCCGCTGACGTTCTCTTTTTATGTTAAAGCACCTGTCGGCACTCCACTCAGAGCGGTAGTTTATGATCAAGATAATAAAACATATCCTACTGGAGGGGTACTTAATTTCAAGGCTACCGGAGAATGGGAAAGGCAAGCAGTAACCTTTACACCCATAAAATCAAGTGAAAATTTATCTTTGCAGATCACTTTAGATAATTTTACTAATCCTACTGTTTTTTATCTTGATGGTTTACAATTGGAAAAGGGAAGTCAAGTGAGCACTTGGGTTTCCGGGGATTAAAATATTTTAGACAAAGGATAATGTGACTAAAAAAGAGTCGTCTGAACAACTTGCGGTTGTCTGGCGACTCTTTTTATTTAGTTTACTAATCAGTGTTTGCCTATAGCGGATTCTTGATACTGTCGACGGTTTTTTGGTCCAACCCTTTAACCAGGCTTAATAAAAGTTGCAGGGCAGTT
The DNA here is from genome assembly GCA_001512665.1 of Clostridiales bacterium DTU073. Classification (GTDB taxonomy): domain Bacteria; phylum Bacillota; class Peptococcia; order DRI-13; family DTU073; genus DTU073. The sequence goes on along the minus strand of LFSF01000026.1, from coordinate 22,655 downwards.
TCATAATCATCATAATCAAAGATGCTGTAATGACTATGGATATAACGAGTTGGGATACTAAGCACAACAGTAGGTACACCGGGCCCGGTTTTATGGATAGCTCCACCATCTGTACCGCCGCCCATCATTGTATTAAATTGTAGAGGTAGATTTTTTCCTTTTGCTGTATCAATGACAAAATTACGTAATTTCCTGTTGCCTATTACCGTTGCATCAGCAAGGGTGAGTACAGGTCCGTTTCCTAATTTTATTTCTGGTTCTTCTTTTTCTAAACCCGGCATGTCAGTGGCAATTGTTACATCAATAGTTAGACAGATATCAGGTTTGATGATATGAGCTGAAGTACCGGCTCCACGCAGGCCAACTTCTTCCTGCACTGTGCCTACCCCATAAACAGTATTGTTATGTACTTTGCCCCATAATTCTTCAATAAGATTCATAAAAAGGCAACAACCTACCCGATTGTCAATAGCTTTAGCCATAATCTTTTTTTCGCCTAAAACATGGAAGGTACTATCCGGGACGATGGGATCTCCCGGCAGGATACCCATAATATCCTGAGCTTCTTCTCGGTCTTTAGCTCCGACATCAATAAACATATCTTTTTTTTCTACAACTTTGTTTTTATCTTTGGCGGACAGAACGTGCGGAGGTACTGAACCTATAATTCCGGTTACATCCCCATTTTTTGTTTTAATGATTACTTTTTGAGCTAAGAGGACTTGGTCGCGCCATCCTCCCAGTGGGATAAATTTAACATAACCGTTTTTTGTAATACTGTTTACCATGAAGCCGATTTCATCCATATGACCGGCGATCATAATTTTGGGTGAGGAACTTGTTCCTTCTTTTTTACAAATCAGGCTTCCTAAGTTATCCTGTGTAAACTCCGCCTTACCTGCCAGGTATTCTTTAATTTGTTCTCTAACGTTTTCTTCAAATCCGGAAGGACCGTGAGCCATAGTCATTGTTTTAATGATGTTTAGGTATTTCATAAGGTATGGTAACCTCCTTTATTTACTCAACATAATTTTATTCACTTATAGTATTATATCGCAAATCAGATTTAATAGTGATATGATATAATCGTTATAGACAATATCTAAGTAGATAGTAGGTGAGACGGGTTTGGAGGTTTATGCTCTGGTTGGACGCAGTGGTACAGGGAAAAGTCATCGTGCCATTACGGTAGCTTATGACCATGGTATTGATACGGTTATTGATGATGGGTTATTGATTAAGGATGGTTGTAAAGTAGCCGGAAAATCGGCAAAACGCGAAAAAACAACCTTTGGAGCTGTAAAGAGGGCTATTTTTCATGATGTTGAACATGCACGGGAAATTAAAGAATGTTTAGCAGAATTAAAGCCCGCCAAAATCTTGATCTTAGGGACGTCGCTCCATATGGTGGAGCGTATCACTGTTGCTTTAGAGTTACCTCAACCTACGAAAATAATAAAAATTGAAGATATTGCTACCAAGCGGGAAATTGATATGGCGAGGGAGTTACGGACAAGTCATGGTATGCATGTGATACCCGTTCCTACCATTGAGTTAAAAGCTGATTTCCCTGGGTATTTGGTTGATCCGTTAAAATATTTTATCAAAAAGAAGAATGAACCTCGTCAACGTTTGAGTGAAAAATCGATTATTAGACCAAAGTTTAGTTTAATCGGTAAGTTGATTATTTCCGAATTTGCTATTTCTCAGCTGGTTACTTATCTTGTTGTACAAGTTCACGGTGTAGCAAAGGTAAACAGGGTAATTGTTAATATGCAGGAAGAAGGGGTAACGGTGAGGTTGGAATTAACTGCAAGTTACAAAATTTTTCTTCCTGATGTGGCTAAAGAAGTAAGAAAAAGTATTCATCAACAGATAGAGTATCTAACAGGTTTAATTGTCTACGGTGTGAATGTTATTTTTAAATCAATAGATTATTAGCGAAAATGAATAAGTTTTTAATGAGGAGTGATTTTGTTGCACGAATCGGAATATTTAGAATGGCTGATGAAGCAGGGAGAGGTTGTCATTCCCATCTCACTGTTGAATAATCTGCAACGTCTGAATTTAAGCCCGGAGAATTTGGGATATTTAATTTTAGGTATGGCTAGTAGTAAAAGAATACATTCTTCTGCGGAAATGGCTAAAAACCCCTGGATTAGATGGTGTTTAAATGAAGGTTGGGCTAAATGGGCAGGGGAGGGAGAAGAAAAATCTATTTCTTTTCTTCCTCTTTGGGATAAATTGTATTATTTATGGGAGAAAAAACAGCAAGTGGAGGCTGCTTCTCAGGAAACAGCCGCATCTATACAAGGACAGGAAGAGTTTAATTATAATAAAATTATTAAATGGTTGGACCAGGTAAGAGGGACTCCGTCTATTACCTTAAAGGAAAAACAGCTTATACAGGAATTTAATCTTCAGTATGGCTGGTCCACGGATTTTATCTTGATATTTTTACAGTTGTGCTTTGAGAGAGGGGAAAATACCTTACAAAAATATCAACCCATTGCCAAAAAGGTTTACATTAGCGGTGTACATAATGTAGATGATTTAGTAGCATTTATGAACGATTTGGATTGGATTCAGTATAAGGTTAGTGAAGTAAAAAAATGCGTAGGTCAGTATGGCGGAGTTACTCGCCCTCAGCGTGAAATGTATTTAAAATGGCATCGAATTTGGAAATTTAGCCATGAGGTGATCATGCGGGCTGCGGAAGAAACAGTGCGCACCAATAATCCTAGTTTTAAATATATTGATGGTATTTTAGCTGACTGGCATAAAAGAGGAGTGAAAAATATTCTGGATGCAGAAAAAGCTTTACAGGAACATGATCAGACGAAAAAGATAGAAAAAAAGAAAAAAAGTGCGTTTAATAGAGAGGCAAACAATAAGAAAAGGATTAGTCGTACAGATGACCGGGACTGGGAAAAAATGTTGGGGATTGAGTAGGTAGGTGAAAAAAGATGCCTCTAGCAGGAAGAGCTTTAAGAAGACAACAAAAGATCGCGGAATGGGAAAAAAGAGTACAAGAACTACATAAGAAATATCCACGTTTAGCGGAAATTTCTCAGTTGATAGCTCAGATATCTATGGAAACTGTCTTATTGGGGATGGGCAAAGGGAAAATGGGGATGTCTTGGGAGGAGTTGAACAAAGCCAGAGAGGCCTTATTGGCAGAAAAAAAAGGTTTATTCAATCAGTATAATTTACCTTCCAATATTGATGAAGTTTGGTGGGATTGTGAAAAGTGTGAGGATCGGGGTTTCTTGGGTGTTGGGGAAAAATGCACTTGTTTGTTACAAAAAGAAAGAGAAGAACATTTTAAATTAAGTGGACTAGCTCCCGAACAAAAGGAGCAAACTTTTAATACCTTTTCTTTAAAGTGGTATGAGGATCAGGAACGTTATCGGGAAATCCTTAAACAGTGTATAGAATTTGCTGATAAGGTTTGTGCCGGAGAAAAAACGGAAAATCTTTTTCTTTGTGGACCGGTTGGCACGGGGAAAACTCATTTATGCAGCGCAATAGCTAACTATGTTTTACAAGCAGGGTTAGATGTAGTTTATTTGAAAATTGGTACCATGTTGGATTTGATTCGTGAGTGTAAATATAACTTTGAAAAAAACGAAAAATTATCAACGGAACAACTGCAGAACCTTTATCGGGTCAGCTTATTAATTATTGATGATTTAGGGACAGAAGTTTCTACCGATTTTGTGCGTGAACAATTATTCTATCTATTTGATGAGAGAATTAACTATCGCTTACCTTGGGTAATCAGTACTAATTTGTCACCGAACGAAATTGGGACTATGTATGAGGACAGGCTTAGTGATAGGATCATTGGCACATCCAGAGTGTTAAAATTTACCGGTACTAGTATCAGACAATTAAAAATTACAAGGGGTTGAAAAGTTGAGAAGGGTTTTCTTCATATTTTGTTTTGCCTGTATATTGCTGCTCTTTATTGTTGCTTGCTCTACACAAGGACCACAAGGAGACTGGCAGCTTAATCAGGATATTGAGCAAGGAATTAAGGCACACCTTCAGGTCTTATGCAGCGAAAAAATGGACGGACGTGCAGGCGGTACGCAAGGTGAAGCGGAAACCGCTTTATATTTGGCTAACCTTTTACAAGAGTGGGGGCTTAAGCCGGCTGGAGAGGGTGGGACATATTTTCAAACCTTTCCACTTAAGGAATATGCACCGCGAAAGGTTGGCGAGCGGATGACCTTTGTTCCGGTAAGCAGTACGCAAAAAGGAGCCAGTGCTAATGTTTTAGGCATATTAGAAGGTAGAAAAAGAGAAGTTATTGTTGTAAGTGCACATTATGATCATTTAGGGGTGATCAATGGGCAGCTTTATCCGGGTGCAAACGATAATGCCTCCGGAGTATCTGCAGTGCTGGAAATCATCGCCGGTTTAGCCCAAAAAAGAAAACCGGAAAAAACGTTGCTTTTTGCCTTTTGGGGTTCGGAAGAAAAGGGGTTAATAGGTTCTAAATATTTTTGTACCCATCCTACAATACCTTTAGAGCAGATAAAATGTATCATTAATTTTGATTCTATTGGTAATCTTACAAGTAAGAAATTGCTTCTAGGTTGGCAAGATAAAGAAAATGAAATGACTAAAGAAATTATTGAGCAATTAAAAGAGGCGGGTTGGCAAATTAATTGGGAAAAAGATCCCGGACATAGCAGTGATCATTTCTCCTTTTCTTTGAAAAATATTCCTGGTTTCACTTTGCTTTCACCTGATTGGTTGGAAAAAAACCATACCCCTTTAGATACAGTAAAGGAGATAAGAACAGCTCTTTTACGGGAGTTGGTGCTTTTGTTTATTGATATTTTAAAATAGTTCAGGTTTATAGTAGAACAAAAAATATCGGAAAAAGAGTAAATAACTCTCGATTTAATGAGGGTTATTTTTTTAATTTTTTTTAGAGAGTAGAAGGAAAATTTTGTTTAAGGTAGAATATAAGTGGTAGCGAGTGGAGTGAAGAGGTATATAGTGGGGAGAAGTGGGGAATAAGAATTTTCTAAAGGCGGAGGTGAGACAGTCATGTTTACCGGGGAATATCAGCATACATTGGATGAAAAAGGACGTTTTTGTATGCCGGCTAAATTCCGGGGAGCCTTAGGTGAAAGATTAATGGTTACCAAGGGTTTGGATGGCTGTCTCTTTGTTTATACGAAGGAAGAATGGGCTGTTTTAGAGGAGAAATTAAAGCGACTCCCTTTTACAAATAGTAATGCCAGAGCTTTTGCTCGTTTTCTTTTTGGTGGAGCGGTGGAATGTGAGGTAGATAGACAGGGCAGAATTTTACTTAACAGTCATTTAAGAGAATATGCCCATCTGGAAAAAGAGATTGTTTTGATTGGGGTTGGCACCCGTATAGAAATTTGGAGTAAGGAAAATTGGGAAGTATATAGTCAGAAGGCTGAAGAGAGTTATGAGGAATTAGCGGAGAAGATGGTGGATTTTGATTTGGGATTTTGAGGTGACAAAAGATGGGTTTTCAACATACACCCGTTCTTCTTCAGGAGGTAACGACTTATCTTCGGCCACAACCGGGTATGGTTATAGTTGATTGTACTTTGGGCGGCGGCGGTCACAGTAGAGCACTCCTAGAAAGAATTTTACCGGGGGGCAAATTAATAGCCTTAGATCAGGATGTGGAGGCTATAGAAGCTGCAAGTCAAGTTTTAAAAACCTTAGGGGAAGACAACTATATTATTTTTCATGCTAATTTCAAAGAATTAGGAAATATTTTAAAAGAAACGCCTTATAACCAAGTTGATGGAGTGCTTTTTGATTTAGGAGTTTCCTCCTATCAATTAGATGAAGGAGAGAGGGGTTTTAGTTATCAGCAGGACGCTGTATTAGACATGAGAATGGATAGAAGCACAGATTTAACTGCCTATGATTTAGTAAACAGGGCTTCTCCGGAAGAACTGACGAGAATTATCCGGGAGTACGGTGAGGAAAAATGGGCGAAAAGAATTGCTTTATTTATCGCTGCGGAGCGTGAAAAACAGGCTATTAAAACCACAGGTCAATTAGTGGAGATTATCAAAAAGGCTGTCCCCGTGAGTGCGCGTAGAGAAGGACCACATCCGGCTAAGCGTACCTTTCAGGCCTTAAGGATAGCGGTGAATCAAGAATTGGAAATATTAGCTCCGGCCTTAAAACAAGGTTTGGAGATTTTAAAACCGGGTGGCAGAATGGCAGTCATAACTTTCCATTCGTTAGAGGACAGAATGACTAAGAACGTCTTTAAAGAGGCGGCTCAAGGCTGTATTTGTCCGAAGGATTTACCTGTTTGTGTTTGCAAGCGTAAACCCATGATCAAGATTCTTACCGGAAAGCCGGTAACTCCTTCTGCAGAGGAAAAAACTAAAAATCCCAGAGCTCGTAGTGCAAAGTTACGTGTTGCTGAAAAAATTAACTAAAGTTCTAAAGGAGAGGAAGTGTGAATAACCTTGGTAATAGCACAAAAGAAAGCAGCGGGTGCTGAAAATTTTTTAACTTATCATGACAGTTTATCCCAAGGTAAGAAACAAACAGTAATTAAAAGAAGCTATAAACCCTCTTCTGTCTATAAGACCGTTGTAGGTATTTTGTTGATTTCTTGCTTTTTTCTTACAGCATTGGCTTTTACGAATATAAAAGCCAGAATTGCCTGTTTAAATTGGGAATTAAGTCAAGTTAAACAGGAAACTATGGCTCTTGCGGAAAATATCGAAAAAATCAAGTTAGAAATAGCCAGTCAAAAATCACTGAGTAGAATTAAAAATATTGCTGTAAATGAGTTAGGAATGGTGGAAAGCTCTCAGATAACTTATCTGGTTATGAACGATGTTTTTACTGAAAAGGGAGGAAATGAACAAAGTATCACCGGGAATAATGAGCAAGGTGTACCACAATTGGCTTCAGCAGAAAAGGACAGCAGAAACAGTATTTTTAAAGCCTTTTGTGAAGTGCTTGCCTTAAAGGAAATTATAGGAAAGGGATAGGACGACATTTGAGGTGAGTAGGTTGTCATTAACAATAAAAACTAAAAAAAGGATTGTCCTAATCTTTTTTTTAATGGCTGGGATGTTGCTTGCTTTGACCGCACGTTTGGTTTGGGTGCAGTTGGTTAGGGGAGAAGAGTTACGACAAAAAGCTTATGCTGTACGTTTTCGTAATGTTGAGGTTAAAGCTAAACGAGGAGTAATTTATGATGCCAAGGGGAAACCCCTGGCTATTAGCATTAGTACAGACTCTTTTTATGCAAATCCTGCTGAAGTGAAAAGATCTAAGAGGGAAAAAGAAATAGCACAAAAAATTGCCGAAGTTTTAGAGTTAGAGGAAGAAAAAGTTTTGGAATTGATTACAAAAAATCAGGCTTTTGTTTGGATAAAACGTCATGTGCCTGAAGAGAAAGCAAAAATACTGAAGTCTTTGAATTTACCGGCGACTTCGGAATTTGCGGAGACGCAAGGACTTCCCGGCATAAATTCAGTAGAGGAGCCGGAACGTTTTTATCCCAAGGAGCAATTGTTAGCTAATGTTTTAGGTTTTACCGGAATTGATCATCAGGGCTTAAACGGGATAGAGAAGACATATGATGAGGTGTTGAGCGGGAATTCCGGGACCATTATGGTGGAATATGATAATAAAGGACAAGAAATTCCGGATGCTTTACATAAATACATCCCTCCTGAGGATGGAGATAGTATTTATCTCACTATCGATGAGACTATTCAATATATTCTTGAACGCGAACTAGATGAAATCATGAGTTTGCATAAGCCTAAAAAAACCGGGGCTATTGTGATGGAACCTAAAACAGGGCGTATTCTCGCAATGGGGGTGCGACCGACCTATGACCCGAATAAATTCAATGAAGTTGATCAATCTTTTTGGAGAAATTTCTTAATTTCTGATGCTTATGAACCCGGCTCGACGTTTAAAACGGTAACGATGTCGGGTGCCTTAGATGAAGGAGTAGTTGATATTAATGACAGGTTCTATTGTGGCGGTTTTATTCAGGTTGCGAATAGAAAAGTAAGATGCTGGAAGGCGTCACATGGCAGTCAGAGCTTTATTGAAGGAGTACAAAATTCCTGCAATCCTGTTTTTATTACGGTCGGATTGCGGGAAGGGATGGATGTATTTTATCGTTACTTGTATGGCTTTGGATTTGGTAAAAAAACCGGAATTGAGTTGCCGGGAGAGGCTACAGGAATTTTAGTAGGCAAAGAAAGGGCTAAGGAAATTGATTTAGCGATGATGTCTTTTGGGCAAGCTAATGCTGTAACCCCGATTCAATTAATTACAGCTTTTGCTGCGATGGCTAACGAAGGTAAATTAATGAAACCACAAATCGTGCAAGAAATTAGGGATAGAGAGGGTAACCTTGTACGTAAGATTGAGCCTGAAGTTGTGCGGCAGGTAATTTCGCCGGAAACAGCGCGCCAGGTGATGAGTATTTTGGAATCTGTAGTCAGTGAGGGAACCGGAAGAAATGCCTATGTGGAAGGTTATCGGGTAGGGGGGAAAACAGGTACAGCTCAGAAAATTCTTCCCGGCGGGGGATACTCTACCAGTGAATATATTGCTTCTTTTTTAGGAGTTGCTCCGGTCAATGATCCTAGGTTGGTTTGTTTGGTAATTGTAGATTCTCCTCAGGGTGTATATTATGGGGGACAAGTGGCAGCCCCTGCTTTTAGAGATATTATCCGGGACTCTTTACGTTATTTGCAGGTGCCTGCACAAATTGAACCTGAAAAGATAGCAGGTAGCGATCTAAACACTTTGGTGTTACCTGATTTAGTTGATAAAGATCTTGATGACGCTGTAAAAATACTAAGCAGTAAGAAATTAATAGCCGAAGTTTTAGGTGACGGCACTAAAGTCAAAGCACAATTACCTTTTGCGGGGACGAAAGTTGCAGAAAACAGTAAAGTTGTTTTATATACCAGTGTTCCTGCGGAAGGGTCTAATCCTGAAACGGTTGTTGTGCCAGATTTCACAGGGAAAAACATTGCCGAAGTAAAAGAAGAAGCCGGAATGTTAAATTTGAATTTTAATATTCTAGGCAGCGGCATAGTGGTCAGGCAAGAGCCGGAACCAGGTCAACAAATACCGGTAGGAAATGTCATTACATTATATATGGAAGCACAAACAGAAGATGTTCTACAACCGATAGGACCTTGATTATCTGAAATGTCTAAATCTAAGAAAGGATGATCCCTTTGATTTTAAAAGAGTTAATCAAACATACAAAAGTTTTGGCTTCCGGTGGAAACTTGGATGTGAATATATCAGATTTAACAAATGACTCGCGGGAGATAAAGTCACATACTTTGTTTGTGGCTATTCCAGGATTGAAGACAGACGGACATCAGTTTATTAAGGAAGCAATTAAGAAGAAGGCGGTGGCGACCATTATTGAGAATAGTAGTTATCGGTCCGAGGAGTATACCTGGGTGCAAGTCCCTAACAGTAGAAAAGCATTGGCGGATTTAAGTGCCGCATTATATGGTTTTCCTAGTCAACGTTTAAATATAATCGGGGTAACCGGAACTAACGGGAAAACAACGACCACAAATCTAATTGCAGCCATTTTAGAAGATGCCGGCCATCTGCCGGGATTAGTCGGGACGATTGAAAACAGAATAGGAAAGAAAGTTTTGCCGGTTTCACATACAACTCCGGAAGCTCATAACCTTCAGAAGTTGTTTAAGCTGTTTTTATCTGAAGGAGCTGATTACGGAGTAATGGAGGTAAGCTCTCATGCTTTGGAAATGCAGCGCGTAAGAGGTACAGACTTTGATATAGCGGTATTTACTAATTTATCCCAGGAACATCTGGATTTTCATGAAGATATGGAAAGTTATCTCTTGGCTAAAGGAAAATTATTTAGCAGTTTGGGATGTAATACCCAGAAGACAAGACGGAAATTTGCCATACTTAATGCTGATGATCCCTATGTTCAATATCTGGCGGAAATGACCAGGGTACCTATTATTACTTATGGTATAGAACATGAAGCTGATGTAAAAGCAGAGAAAATTGAAGTTTCCTCTGCGGGTGTAAAGTTTAATTTAAAGTATACAGATAGGCAAATACCGGTAAAATTAAAATTGACAGGTTTGTTTAATGTTTATAATTCTTTAGCAGCAATTGCGGTTGGTTTGGTTGAAGGTATTTCTATAGAAGGAATTATTGCTTCTTTGGAGAAAATAACGGGGATACCCGGTCGGTTTGAGAGTATTAATGGGGGTAATGATTACACTGTAATCGTTGATTATTCTCATACACCGGATAGCTTGGAGAACTGCCTTAAAACGGCCAAAGAGTTTGCACGGGGTCGAATTATTACGGTGTTTGGCTGCGGTGGGGAAAGAGATAGAACTAAACGACCGGTCATGGGGGAAGTGGCCGGCAGATATTCGGATTTAGTTATCGTTACCTCTGATAACCCCCGTTGTGAAGATCCTGAGGCGATCATTGACGAGATTATTCCGGGATTAGAGAAGGGAGCTATAGCTAAACCTTATTTGCGGATTACAGACCGCCGTGAGGCTATTTTTAGAGCTGTTCAAGAGGCACTGCCTGATGATATAATCATTATTGCCGGTAAAGGTCATGAAGACTATCAATTAATTGGTAAGCAGGTGCTTCCTTTTGATGATCGTGAAGTAGCCCAAGAGGCTTTACGCCAGGCAGGGAAGTGGAAAGAGAAATAGAAAGACTAGGGAGGAAGATAATCATATGTTTGGGCTTACTTGGGAAAAGATAGCATCTGCCGTTCAGGGAAAATTACACACATCTGCATCCGGCAAGTTGTCGAAACCAACAGGAGCATGTATTGATACGAGGAACCTGCAGCAAGGTGACCTCTTTTTTGCCCTCAAAGGGGAAAATACTGATGGACATCGCTTTTTAAAAGAGGCCAGAGAAAAAGGGGCAGTTGGAGCAGTTGTTAATTATATCCCTTCGGACGTTACTTTTACTGATTTTCCTTTATTGGTAGTTGAAGATACAGTAAAAGCTTTGCAACAGCTGGCTGCTGCACAACGCCAAATATTTACCGGAGCTGTGATTGCGGTAACCGGAAGTACGGGAAAAACCAGTACTAAAGAGATGGTAGCGGCAATTTTGCAAGAAAAAGGACCGGTATTGAAAACAATGGAAAATCATAATAATGAGCTTGGTTTACCCTTGTCTCTTTTAGCGGTAAAACAAGAACACCGGTTTGTTGTTGTGGAAATGGGGATGAGAGGATTAGGGGAAATTGACTTTCTTTGTCGGATTAGTCAGCCTGATTACGGGGTAATTACGAATATAGGACATACCCATCAGGAATTGTTAGGTTCACAAGAAAAAATTGCTCAGACCAAAGCAGAGCTTATTGCTCATCTTCCGGCGAGGGGAGGTATTGTTTTACCTGCCGCGTCGAAAAACATTCTCCGTCCTTGGCTTTCTAATATACGGTGTGCTACACTCTGGTTTGGTTTAAACGGTTCTGCAGATATTTGTGCTCTGGAGCCTCGTTTATTAGGAGAAAAGGGGATTGATTTTGACCTTGTTTATCGTAGGGAAGCGGTGGGGGAAATCCATTTGCCATTACCCGGAAGACATAATATTTTAAATGCTCTGGCGGCGGCGGGGATTGGTAAGCATTTAGGACTCACCTGGGCAGAAATTTGTGCCGGCTTAGCCAAGGTCACACTTCCCAAGATGCGTTTGGAATTTGAACAAATAAAATCAAAAGATGTACAAGTTATTAATGATGCTTATAATGCTAACCCGGATTCGATGTGCTCGGCGTTAGAGGTGTTGCAGGAAGCTGCTGTCGGTAAACGTGCTATTGCGGTATTAGGTGATATGTATGAGCTGGGTGATTTTACAGAGGAGGGACATCTTTTTGTTGGCAGGTTGGTCAAAGAAAAAGGATTAGCATATCTTATTACAGTAGGTAAATTAGGGGAGATTATTGCTCGGGGTGCCGAGGCAGCCGGAATGAATCCGGAAAGAGTGCATAGATGCTTAAATAATGAAGAGGCTTTTTTTTACTTACAAGAGATTATGCAGTCCGGAGATGTTATACTTGTAAAAGGTTCTCGCGGTGTAAAAATGGAGGAAATCATCGTAAGATTAGTTTCTTCTTAGGATAGAGGAGGTTATTTTGTTGCAGAATTTTTTTGGGGCGTTTTTTTCTGCGGTAGCAATTTGTTTGCTTAGCGGACCTTTCATGATTTCTTTTTTACGTAAATTGAAATTTGGACAGCATGTACGTACAGATGGACCTAAAGCCCATTTACAGAAGGCCGGAACGCCTACAATGGGCGGGGTTATGATTCTGTTAGGTTTATTTGTAGGGTTGATTTTTACGGGAGTATATGATTTTCGTTTACAAATGCTTTTTTTGATAACTTTAGGATTTGGGATTATTGGTTTTTTGGATGATTTTATCAAGATAATCATGAAAAGACCGCTAGGCTTAAAGGCTCGCGAAAAAATGCTCGGACAGCTTATTTTGGCGGGAGTTTTCACCTATATAGCTGTAACCTATCTGGGCAGAGGAACTGAGCTTTTGATTCCGGGAACAGCACTAAAATTTAATTTAGGCTGGTTTTATTTTCCCTTTGCTATTTTTGTACTGGTAGGAGTAGTGAATGCAGTAAACCTAACTGACGGTTTGGATGGTTTAGCTGCCGGAGTTACAATTTTTACCTTGCTGGCTTATTTTTTAATTACCAAAACATGGGGACTTACTGATGTAAGTATCTTTTGTGCAGCCTTATTAGGAGGCACATTAGGATTTCTCTTCTTTAATATTTATCCTGCTCGTATTTTTATGGGTGATACAGGTTCGCTGGCTTTAGGCGGTGCTATAGGGGCCTTGGCTGTTTTAACTAAAACGGAGCTTTTGTTAATTATTTTAGGCGGGGTATTTGTTATTGAAACATTATCCGTGATCTTGCAAGTGCTTTATTTTAAAGCAACCGCCGGTAACAGGTTGTTTTTAATGAGTCCACTTCATCATCATTTTGAATTAAAAGGATGGAGTGAGCGACGGGTTGTGTTTACTTTTTGGACGGCTGCAGCAATCTTTGCTGTTTTAGCGGTTAAGATTATTTTGTAGAGAGAAAAGCTAATAAAGATATTACGATATGTAAAGGAAAAGAGGTACAAGTTAAGTGAAAATTAGCGGGAAGAGTTTTTTAGTTATCGGTGCAGCACGTAGTGGTAAAGCTGTGGTTGAATTTCTGATCGAACAAGGGGCGCTGGTTTATTTAAATGATTTAAAAAAGCGAGAAGACTTTAAAGAAGATACACTAGGTTTTTTGGAAAAAATGGGCGTACAATTAATCTTGGGAGAACATGCTGATATACGAGAACTTCAGCCTGATTATCTGATTGTCAGTCCGGGCGTACCCTTTACTATTCCTCCTTTAGTGGAAGCGAAAAAGTTGGGAATTCCGGTGTGGAGTGAAATTGAGTTAGCTTGGAGAAATACTCAAGCACCTTTGGTTGCTGTTACAGGTACTAACGGCAAAACTACGACTACGGCACTGTTAGGGCAAATTTTTGCCGATAGCGGACGAAAGGTTTTTGTGGGTGGGAATATCGGTGTTCCTTTTATCAGCGAAGCCCGGAAATTAGCTGCAGAAGATGTGGCAGTTTTGGAGGTTTCCAGTTTTCAATTAGAAACAACAGAGAACTTTCGACCTCAGCTGGCCGTGATTTTAAATATTACTCCGGACCATCTTGATCGACATGATACTTATGAAGGTTATAAAGAGGCCAAGAAGAAGATTTTTTGCAATCAGAAAGGAAACGACTGTTTAATCTTAAATTATGATGATGCGGAAACGAGAAATCTGGCACGGTTGGCTAAAGGCAGAGTTCTATTTTTCAGTCAGCAACATATCTTAAATGAAGGTTTTTATGTTAGTAACGGCTGGATAGTTGTTAAGAACAAGGGGCAGATCATTCCTGTGCTCAAAGTTGAGGATTTAGGCATAAAAGGAAGTCATAATTTAGAAAATGCACTGGCTGCGGCTACTGCCGGCTGGTTAATGGGGGTTAGTGTAGAAAGTCTTGCTCAAAGCTTAAAAACCTTTCCCGGAGTTCCGCATCGTTTAGAACGAGTTTTAACTTATCAAGGGGTTACATATATTAATGATTCTAAAGGAACAAATCCGGATGCATCAATTAAAGCTTTGGAAGCTTATGAACAGCCGATTGTTTTATTGGCCGGTGGAAAAAGTAAAGGCAGTGATTTTTTACCGTTTGCGCAAAAAATAAAAGAAAGAGTTAAAGAACTTGTTTTATTGGGTCAAGCGGCCTCAGAGATTGAAGAGGCCCTAAAAAAGGTGGGTTATAGCAGATATCAGCATGCGGCAAGTTTTCCTGAAGCTGTAAAATTAGCCAGTCAGCTAGCTGAGGAAGGAGATATCGTGCTTTTATCTCCGGCTTGTGCAAGCTTTGATATGTTTGATAATTACGAGCAAAGAGGCGATGTGTTTAAAGAATTAGTTCAACAATTAGTCCGGGAAAAATAAACTTATGCTTTAGTCTGGCTTAGTGTAAAAGGGGGGACGGGTATACAGATGAGATTAAAAAAGGGTGCACCTGATCTATTACTTTTTTTTGCAGCCTTATTTTTGCTGGCGATTGGTATTGTTATGGTTTTTAGCGCCAGTTATTATGATACTCTGGAAAATGACCCCTATTTTTATTTGCGTCGACAGTTAACTTGGGCGTTGGTAGGTTTAGCGGCAATGTTTATCGTGATGAAAATAGATTACTTCCGCTTGAAACCGTATATTAATTTTATTTTTATAGTTTCTTTAATTTTGTTGATTGTTGTTCTTTTTATGGATCCGATTAAAGGTTCACGACGTTGGATTGATTTTGGCTTTACTAATGTGCAGCCTTCGGAAATTATGAAATTAAGTATGGTTCTTCTGTTGGCTAAAGAATTATCCAAAATAGGTCCACGTATCAAAAACTTCTTTACCGGTTTAGGTCCTTTTCTTTTGCTGGTGGGTGTAGTGGCGGTTTTAATCATGTTAGAGCCGGATTTGGGAACTACCATTGCCTTAACCGGAACAACGGGTATTCTCTTAATTGCAGCGGGATTACGCTTGAGTCATTTTTTTGTTTTGTGTTTTGCGGGTTTAGGAGCCGTAGCTGCTTTTATCTTAGAGGATCAAACACGAATGAATCGAATTATTGGCTATCTCGATCCCTGGTCTCATGCTTCAAAAGAAGGGTATCAATTGATTAATTCTCTTTATGCTTTAGGTTCCGGCGGACTTTTTGGGATGGGTTTAGGGAACAGCAGACAAAAACTTGATTATTTGCCGGAACAGAATACGGATTTTATATACGCCATTCTAGGGGAAGAATTGGGTTTTATCGGAGCATTTTTGGTTATTTTACTTTTTTCTCTTTTTGCGTGGCGTGGTTACCGGATTGCCATGAATTGTTCTGACACTTTTGGTAGTTTGCTGGCTGTTGGCATTACGACGATGATTGTTTTTCAAGCTTTTATTAACATGGGTGTTGTTACCGGTCTTTTGCCGATTACAGGAATCAGTCTACCTTTTATTAGTTATGGCGGGTCATCTCTGCTTATTTCCATGATTGCGTTAGGGATTCTTTTAAATATTTCCCGCTATAGTCAAAATCCGTGATATAATTTAAACTGGTTTATTTTTTCGGTAAGTTATTAGGAAATTTTTAAGGAAATAATGAGGTGGAGATAATGCGCGTAATCTTGACCGGAGGCGGTACAGGAGGGCATATCTATCCTGCCATAGCGATCGGACAGGCGGTACAAAAAGAATGGCCGCAATGCGAAATATTATATATGGGGACGAAAAGAGGATTAGAGAACAAAATCGTACCGGAAGCCGGTTTTCCCATGGTTGTGTATGATCTGGAAGGCTGGCAAAGGAAGTTGTCTTTTCAGGCTATCAGAGCTTGTTGGAAAGCCGGCAGTGCTTTTTTTGCCGCCCGGAAGAAAATCCGCGAATTCTCTCCTCAACTGGTGATTGGTACCGGCGGGTATGTTTGTTTACCCGTGGTAGCAGCTGCCGCACGTTTGGGCATTCCTACTCTTTTACACGAACAAAACGCCATTCCCGGTTTAACTAATAGGGTATTGGTGGGTAAGGTCAAGGAGATTCTTTTAACCTTTCCCGAAGCAAAGCAGCATTTTTCTGCTTCACTTCAAAAAAAGCTGCAAGTAACAGGGTTACCGATCAGACCTGCTATTTTGCAAAAGGAGAGGAGTGAAGGGCTGGCTTTTTTCGGTTTATCTCCTGATAAACTTACTTTATTAGGTGTTGGCGGTTCCAGGGGTGCACAAAGTATTAATCGGGCAATGCTTTATGTTTGCCGTAAATATGCTGATGATCCCAGGGTACAAATTATACATCTCACGGGTCAGGATGGTTATGCGGAGTTTCGGCGGGAGGCAGAGTGTTTCGGAATAAACTTGGGTAATAATGGAAACATTATTATAAAACCTTACTTGCAAGAAATGGAGTACGCTTTAGCTTGTGCTGATTTATGTGTAGCCAGAAGCGGTGCTGCTTTTCTTGCAGAAATGACGGCAAAAGGGCTTCCTGGGATTTTGGTGCCTTATCCTTATGCGGCGGAAAATCATCAAGAATATAATGCTCGTGCTTTGGTGGAACAGGGTGCGGCTGAAATGATTTTAGATCGTGATTTGACAGGTGAAAGGCTATTTGAAAAAATAGAAAAGGTTTTGTTTGTGCGCGAGAAAAGAGAAAAGATGGCGGAAAAGAGTAAACAGGCAGGTAAACCGGAAGCAATAGATAATATAATCCGAGCAATCAAAAAATATCTTTAGTTTTCCTGAAGTTTTTTTGAAGCTGAGTTTAAAATTATCTACACGTATTTTTGGTAAGTGGACAGGCTAATTAAGGCTAGCCGGGCTTCTTAGTAACACCTTTTTGTAAAGTTGCATATATAGTAAACTACAGAGCAGGTTATTTGTGCTATGAAAGGAATAAAGAAGTTTTGGCAGTCATGGAAGGAGATACATTAAAATGTATGAAGAAGAAAGGATACATTTTATTGGGATTGGCGGAGCGGGAATGAGCGGTATCGCTCAAATATTGCTGGAACTTGGTGGATATAAAGTGTCCGGATCTGACCTTAAAACGTCAGAAATAACCGAGCGTTTAGAAAAATTAGGTGCAGTAGTTTATTTGGGTCATCATGAAAATAATTTAGATAACAGGGTACAAACAGTGGTGATTTCCTCGGCAATTCCTGCAAATAATCCAGAGGTGGTGAAAGCTAAGAGTTTAGGGATACCGATAATTCAGCGGGGCGAAATGCTGAGTCATTTGATGAAACGTCAAAAAGGGATTGCCGTCGCCGGAGCTCACGGAAAAACAACAACATCATCGATGATTTCTCTTCTTTTTGAGAAAAATAATTTAGACCCTACCATTGTTTTAGGTGGTGAATCCAATGATATTGGAGGGAACGCCAAGCTGGGGCGTGGTGAATATATCATTGCCGAAGCGGATGAATCTGACGGTTCTTTTTTAAAACTTAGTCCTACCATAACCGTTGTTACAAATATCGAGGATGACCACTTAGATTTTTATGGTACGCGGGAAAAAATCAAAGAGGCCTTTACTGAATTTATTTTAAAAACTTCTCCAGATGCTTTTGCGGTGGTTTGTATAGATGATCCCGGAGTAGAGTCGGTAGTTACTCCTATAGCAGAAAAAGTTAAGTTAATAAAGTATGGTTTTTCTGCTAAGGCGGATTATAGAGCGCGTGATTTACATTTTGTAGGATTTAAAACCAAATTTAAGGTGGAACATCAAGGAAAGGTGTTAGGAGAGATAGAACTGAGGGTACCGGGAAGACATAATGTCTACAATGCTTTAGCAGCTATAGCTGTAGGGATGGAATGTGGTCTTTCTTTTGCTAATATAGCGAAAAGTTTACCCACCTTTCGTGGAGTGCATAGAAGGTTTGAAATGATTGGTGAGGTAAACGGAGTTTTAGTTTATGATGATTATGCTCATCACCCCTCAGAATTGAAAGCTACGTTGGCAACTGCTAAATTAGTGGGAGTGCAAAGGGTAATCGCTGTATTTCAACCACATCGCTTTTCGAGAACACTATGCCTGAAGGAAGAGTTTGGTTCTGCTTTTCAAGATGCAGATATTCTGGTGATGACAGAAATTTATTCAGCCGGGGAAAAACCTATTGAAGGAGTTAGCGCTCTTACTTTATTAGAAGAGATACAAAAACAAACAGGGCAAAAAATTAAATATATACCGGAGAAAGATCTGATAGCAACACAATTGGTAGAAATTGTTAGGCCAGGAGATTTAGTTTTGACTCTTGGAGCCGGAGATATATGGACAGTGGGAGTAACCTTATGCGAACTCTTAGAGAAAAAAGGAAGGATAGTTTCTTAATGCCAAGATAATATGGAGAGATGTAAGGTTGAGGGATAGAGGAGAGTAAGGATGGAATATTTTAATTTTTATATTTTGCTGAGTGAAGAAATAAAAGACGGTCAGTTTTACCTTGATGAACCTCTACAGAAATATACGACCTGGAAGGTAGGGGGTCCGGCAGATATCCTCTATCGACCCAAAAATCCACAAGAATGTGCAAAGGTTTTGCAGTTAGCTCGAGAGTTTGAAGTACCGGTAACCATTTTGGGTGTTGGTTCTAATGTTTTAATAGCTGACCAAGGGTTGAGGGGTTTAGTGATCTTAACTGAAGGATTTAATGATATTGGCTGGCATGAGGACCAGGTAACTGCCGGTTCAGGAATTTTATTGTCTTATTTAAGTCGAATGGCTGCGGAAAAAGGCCTATCCGGTATGGAGTTTGCCGCAGGGATACCCGGTTCCTTGGGTGGAGCCGTAGTGATGAATGCCGGTGCTTATGGCTACTCTATGGATCAGATCATTGTGAGCGTAAAAACTTTAGACATGGAGGGAAAGACGAGGGAATACTGCAAGGACGAATTAGCATTTGCTTACCGGTATAGTATCTTTAAACGGAAAAAGGAATTAATTTTCGAAGTAAAATTGGCTTTACAATCGGGGAATACTGCAGAAATAAAAGAACAGATGAACAAGTATCTCCAAGCACGACGGGAAAAACAGCCTTTGGAATTACCTAATGCAGGCAGTGTCTTTAAGAATACCGGGCAAGGTGCAGGCCGTTTAATTGAGAGTATTGGTGCTAAAGGTTGGCGAATTGGAGATGCTCAGATTTCTGAAAAGCATGCCAATTTTATTGTTAATCTTGGTCAGGCTAAAGCCAGTGAAATCAAGAAATTGATAAGGGAGGTGCAAAAAGCGGTAAAAGAAAGGTGTGGTGTAGAATTGGAAACTGAAGTTGTCTTTTTAGGTTTTGAAGACAACAGGAGGTGACAGTTTTTGGAAAAATATGTTATCTTCGGCGGGAATAGATTGTGCGGAACTGTACGTATAGGCGGCGGAAAGAACTCAGTTTTGACTATCTTGCCCGCCTGTCTTTTATCTAAGGGAGTTTGTACGATTTATGATGTACCAAAATTAAGTGATGTAAATGTAATGCAGGAAGTATTGGAATGTTTAGGAGCTAAGGTTGAACGTAGCGGGAGTACCATGGTGGTAGATGTGTCAAATGTCAGTACTGTGGAATTACCTGATCGCTTAACTCGGATGATGCGGGCCTCAAATTTAGTTATGGGGCCTATTCTTTCCCGGTTTCATCATGTCAAGTTAGCTTACCCCGGAGGTTGTTCGATAGGCTCACGACCTATGGACCAACATTTAAGGGGATTAAAATTGTTGGGGGCCCAGATTGTAGAAAAGCACGGCTATATTGAAGCCAAAGCCGATCGTTTGGTAGGTAATGAAATTTGTCTGGATTTTCCTAGTGTAGGTGCGACGGAAAATCTGATGATGGCCGCTACTCTAGCCGAAGGAGTGACTACGATTAGAAACACGGCACGAGAACCGGAAATCGTAGATTTGCAGAACTTTTTAAATTCGATGGGGGCTAAAGTAAGAGGAGCCGGTACGGATGTTATAAAAATTGAGGGTGTAAAGGAGTTGACTTCGGCCGAACATACCATTATTCCGGATCGTATTGAAGCAGGAACTTTTATGGTGATTGCGGCGGCTACAGGTGGTGATATTTTAATTAAGAATGTTATTCCGGAGCATGTAGAGGCTGTTATTTCTAAATTAAAAGAGGCAGGCGTAGAGATTACGGAAGATAGTGAAGGTATTCGTGTTAGAGGTAAGGAACGCACGAGAGGTGTTGATTATAAAACGATGCCTTTCCCCGGCTTTCCTACAGATATGCAGGCACAATTAATGGTCTTAATGGCAATTTCAGAAGGAACGAGTATTGTTACGGAGACAATATTTGAAAATAGGTTTAAACATGTGGATGAATTTCGGAGAATGGGTGCAGATATAAAAGTAGAAGGTCGGGTAGCTATCATTAAAGGAGTTAAAAATTTAAGTGGTGCGTATGTAGAGACTTCGGATTTACGTGCCGGAGCGGCTTTAGTTACGGCCGGATTGGTAGCAGAGGGAGCTACAGTAGTTGATAATATTCATCTTATCGACCGGGGATATGATAGTTTTGATCAAAAACTACGTAACCTTGGCGCACAAATTTTGAGGGTAAATGGAATAAAGGAAAGGCGATAAGAGCCTTTTCTTTTAACAATAGTATGGACAAGGTAAAACTTTTTGTTATAATATAGTGGAGGTACATAAAAGATGGGATATAGGAAAAAACGGAAGCCGCTTATTGGTTTAAGTCTTTTTTTGCTATTTAGTATATTGTTATCCGCATATTTTTTTATTAACTCCGCTTTTTTTAATTTGCAGAAAATTGAGGTTAGTGGTTGTACTACCATCGCCGAAGATACGGTGTTGAAATTGAGCGGGGTAGTCTTGGGTACTAACCTTTTTAAGATAGATAAAGAACAGATTCAAGCGAAAGTAGAACTGCATCCGGTAATTAAAGCAGTGCAGATATTCAGGAGACTTCCTCATACTTTAGAGTTGCTGGTTGAAGAACGGACACCGATTGCTTTAGTTGTGGGTAAAGATGGTTATTTGGCAATTGATGATGAAGGTATCTTTATCCGGCAAGTTGATGATTTACATAATATGAATTTTCCGGTGATAAGCGGTATTACCTTAGAAAGTAGTATTAGTTTAGGTGATGATTTATCTACACCAGGGCTTGAGTCTGCCTTACAATTGCTTCGTTTGATGGATAAGGAATTTTTGGCAGGTGTTGCGGAAATAAAAGCAGCAAGTCAGTATAGTCTTACGTTAAAAATGTTGCAGGGAGTGGAAATACGCTTTGGTGGACCGGAGAATGCTAAACAGAAGCTTCAAGTTATTAAGGAACTTTTAATTGAAAATGAGGAAATAATCAATAATCAAACGGTAGAATATATAGATTTGCGTTATAATTCATTACCGGTGATTAAACGAAAAAATTAAAAATCTATGATAAAAAAAAGGATAATAGATAGTCATTGTGGAATAACAGTATGATAATTATTTTGGATCGTATGCCTCATAGTTTACCATTAAGGAAAGGGGAAACAATAAATGCTGGAGTTTGAGATGGAGATTAACCAGTATGCTCACATAAAGGTTATAGGTGTGGGCGGCGGCGGTAGTAATGCGGTGAACAGAATGATCGAAAGTGGTTTGAAGGGTGTAGATTTTATAGCTATTAATACAGATGCTCAAGCCTTACATCTTTCCAAGGCAGAAAATAAAATTCAAATCGGAGAAAAACTAACCAGAGGACTTGGTGCCGGGGCTAATCCCGAGATTGGACTTAAAGCTGCGGAAGAAAGCCGTAATGATATTGAGAACGCCATTAAGGGAGCCGATATGGTTTTTGTTACCGCAGGTATGGGTGGAGGTACAGGAACCGGTGCCGCTCCTGTAATTGCAGAGATTGCCAAAGAATTAGGTGCTTTGACGGTAGGGGTTGTGACAAAGCCTTTCCTTTTTGAAGGTAGGAAGAGACAATCTCAGGCCGAAAGCGGGATTGCCAATATTAAATCAAAAGTTGATACCTTGATTACTATCCCTAATGAAAAATTGTTACAGGTTGTTGATAAGAATACCTCGATCAATGATGCTTTTCGGATTGCGGATGATGTTTTACGACAAGGTGTACAAGGTATTTCGGACCTTATTGCCGTACCTGGATTAATTAATCTGGACTTTGCTGATGTTAAGACAATTATGCATGAAACTGGAACAGCACTGATGGGTATTGGTACAGCCTCCGGGGAAAATAGAGCAAGTCTTGCGGCGAGAACAGCGATTTCCAGTCCCTTATTGGAGACTTCTATTGAAGGAGCCAGAGGAGTACTCTTGAATATTACCGGTGGGTCTAATTTAGGCTTATTTGAAGTTAACGAAGCAGCTGAGATTATTGCACAAGCTGCTGATCCGGAAGCGAATATTATTTTTGGTGCGGTAATTGATGAATCGATGAATGATGATGTTAGAGTTACGGTTATCGCTACCGGTTTTGATAAAGAAGAAAAAGCGGGTCGGATACAGATGGGTGCAAAATCGGCAAATATTAGT
>LFSF01000043.1 GCA_001512665.1 Clostridiales bacterium DTU073 | reverse complement strand
GAAGCGGGTTGTGGCTTTGGATATGGGTTCTTTAGTTGCCGGTTCTAAATATCGTGGGGAATTCGAAGAACGGTTGAAAAAAATAATGGAAGAGATCCGGGAAAGTGGTGATGTGATTCTCTTTATTGATGAAATGCATACACTGATCGGTGCAGGGGCTGCGGAAGGAGCGATTGATGCTGCCAATATTCTCAAACCGGCTTTGGCGAGAGGAGAGTTACAAGCGATTGGGGCTACCACCATTGATGAGTACCGCAAATATGTAGAAAAAGATGCAGCTTTAGAACGCCGTTTTCAACCGATTACCGTAGAAGAACCTACACCGGAGGAAGCTTTGGAGGTTTTAAAGGGTTTAAGAGATCTTTATGAAGCACATCATCGGGTGAAGATTACGGATAAAGCTTTAAAAGCTGCGGTGGATTATTCGGTGAGATATATTACCGATAGATTTCTCCCTGATAAGGCCATTGATTTAATTGATGAAGCGGCTTCGAAGGTAAGATTGCAAGGTTTTATAACTCCACCTGATGTGCATGAACTGGAACAAAAGATTGAAGCCCTCAATAAAGAAAAAGAATCTGCAATTATGAGTCAGGAATTTGAGAAAGCTGCAGAGCTCCGTGACGAAGAGCAAAAGTTGAAAAAAGAATTAGAAGTTTTTAAAGCTAAATGGGATCAGGAAAAGATTAAGCAAACGCAAAATGTTACTGAAGAGGAAATAGCTCAGGTGGTTTCCAGTTGGACGGGAATACCCGTACAGCAATTAACTACGGAGGAATCGGAGCGGCTTCTCCACATGGAAGATTTATTGCGGAAAAGGGTTATTGGTCAGGATGAGGCTATTACGGCTATTTCTAAAGCGGTTAGAAGGGCTAGTGCTGGTCTAAAAGATCCGCGCAGACCTATAGGCTCCTTTATTTTCGCCGGACCTACCGGTGTAGGGAAAACTGAGCTGGCTAAGGCGTTAGCGGAGATTCTTTTTGGTGATGAAGACGCTATGATCAGGTTGGACATGTCGGAATATATGGAGAAGCATACAGTTGCTCGACTGGTTGGTGCACCTCCCGGCTATGTAGGCTATGATGAAGGTGGTCAATTGACAGAAGCAGTAAGACGCAAGCCCTATTCGGTGATTCTTTTGGACGAAATTGAAAAGGCACATGCGGATATATTTAATACACTGTTACAGGTTATGGAGGACGGACGTCTAACAGATGCCAAGGGACGTACGGTTAATTTCCGCAATACCGTCATTATTATGACCTCTAACTTGGGAGCAACTACGCTCAGCAAAGAAGCGACTGTGGGCTTTGTTACCTCCGGAAATGCGCAAGATGAGCATGAGAAGATGAAAAACAAGGTTTTGGCAGAGGTAAAAAAAGTTTTTCGTCCGGAATTCCTCAATCGTCTTGACGAGGTTATTGTTTTCCACGCTTTACGTGAGGAGGAGCTGAAAGAGATCGTCACTTTAATGGTCAATAATGTGATCAAACGTTTAGCCGAACAAGATGTGGAAGTGGAAGTAACAGATCAGGTGAAAGAAATAATTATTAAAGAAGGATATAATCCGGAGTTTGGGGCTAGACCATTAAGACGGGCAATTCAGCGGAATATTGAAGACCGGTTATCGGAAGAGATGTTAAAAAACACCTTTGCCAAAGGTGATAAAGTTATTGTTAGTTGTCAAGACGGCAAGATTACAGTACAGGCTGTGGAGCGTACGGATAAGGCTTAAGTCTAGGTTTAAGCAAGCAGTATAGCAGAAATTATCCAGTAACAAAAAAAGGGCTCTATGTCAAATGTTGGTGTAAGCCTAAAAAATGAAGAAATTATAGAGAAATTGTGCTACCGTTGGAGAGATCTGACGGTAGCCTTTTTAATACACGGAAATATGGCAGGGGGACGTTTCTCCTGCCACATTTTTTAAGATGGAAACAAGTAGANNCCCCCCTGCCATATTAAAGAGAATTAAGATAAATTTTGCGTAAAAAAAGTAGTGCTTGTCTGGGTGTGTCGGAAGGTTTTTGTAGCCGGACCAACGTTATGACAATTTTTACCATTCATACTTGATATAATTGAAGTGTTCTTAAAGGTTTAATAGGGAAAAGCAGATATTAAAAGCCAGCGGAGGAAAGCCATGGGTAAAAAGAAAAAGGGTAATATATTTTTTAATTTCCTTACCATATTTCTTGTGTTGATTATAGGTGTCTTAAGTTTTGTTTATTTTATTGATCAAAAAAATTTGGACAAGCCTTTTTCCTTTTTGGGTTATCAGCCCATGATTGTTTTATCCGGAAGTATGGAACCGGCTCTTAAGACCGGAGATATTGTAGTTGTAAAAAAGATTTCTCCGGAGTTGATAAAAGAAGGAGATATTATTACTTTTCAAGTAGCGGAAGACATTATGATCACACATCGCGTTAAGGAGGTAGTCACTACGGCAGGGGGAGTAAGCTTTAAGACGAAGGGTGATGCCAACAAGAATGAGGACCGCAGTTTGATTAACGAACAGCAGCTTTTGGGGCGGGTTGTTTTAAAAATCCCGTATGGTGGTTATATGGCCAACTTCGTGCGTAGTAAATGGGGTTTTGTCTTTCTCATAGTTGTACCTGTAATTATTCTGTTTTACAGCGAAATAAAAAAAGTTTTTGCAAGATAAATAAAGCGTTGCAGGTAGGTACTTTTGGCAAGGAAGAAAGGTGGGGGTAATTCTGAACCGATATAGAGATTTTTTGCTTAAAGGGCTTTGGGTGCTTTTTGCAGTAATTATAATTAATCTGGCTTTTTGGTTTTGCTCAGATCTTTTAGTCTGGGTTAATGACTGGCGTGCCACGAGTTTACAGGTTAATGCGGTGGCGACGGAAGACCTTTTGCAATATGTTACGGTTTTACAGACGAATCCACAAGTGGTTAAAATAAAGAAGGCAGAAAACTATACCGGTGAATTAGTAGTCTGTTTTGGAATTGAGGGAGAGGCGGCAGAGTATTTAGCTCATCTTAATCCGGTTAAGCTGGATACACATGAGGAAATTAGTGTTCCTTTAATACCGCGGGTAGAGCTTCCTCAGTTTATCAGTCTTTTAACTAAGGGGAATAATGTAGCGGGAACATTAAAGATAAAATACATAAATAAATTTACTGATGAGGCATATTCTTTTTCTTTTAGCAATGAATATTTATTAGGTTGCTTTATTAATAATCTTCAGGATGGCTTTAAGAACGACCAGCCAAGTAGTAGAAGTATGTCTGTGTTAAATACCACTAACTGGGGTGAATTATGTCATCTCTTGCATTATGTCGTTGATCAAACGGGCTGGGAAGCGGTGGATCAGATTTTAAAAGAAAGAAGGAATAATCAGGGTTAAAAGCGAAGGATTAAGAAGTATTAGTGAGTTGCAGTTTACATGGGAGAAGAGGTAAGAACGTGAGTAAGCGGAAAAGTAAGTTTGTTTGCCAGCAGTGTGGGTTTGAAACTTTACGTTGGTTAGGCAGATGCCCTGAGTGTAGTGAATGGAATACTTTTGTGGAAGAGATGGAAAAAGCTCCTGCGGAAAAGAGAAAAAACAAGGTCGAAATACAGCCACAAGCACTGATGGAAATAGAGAATTTGGCTGTAGAACGGGTTGATTTAGGGATGAGTGAATTAAACCGGGTGTTAGGCGGAGGGCTTGTCGTAGGATCTATCGTTTTAATAGCGGGAGATCCAGGTATCGGTAAGTCCACTTTGTTGTTGCAGGCAGCAAATTATGTAGCTACTAACTCAACTAAGGTTTTATACATTACGGGCGAAGAATCGGTGCAGCAGATTAAAATGAGAGCTTCTCGCTTGGGCTTACAGGCCGAAAATCTCTATATCTGGTCGGAAACGGACCTTGATTTGCTGGAACAAGTCCTTGAGGAACAAAAGCCTTCTTTGGCGATTGTTGATTCTATTCAGACGGTGTTTTGCAGTGAATTAACTTCAACTTTGGGAAGTATCGGACAGATTAAGGAGGCAACCGGTAGATTGGCGGCCTTGGCCAAAAGGTTGAATATTCCTTTACTTATTGTAGGGCATGTCACAAAAGAGGGTAGTATAGCGGGCCCACGAGTGCTGGAGCATATGGTTGATGCTGTTTTGTATTTTGAAGGTGAACGACATCATCAATATCGGATTTTACGGGGAATAAAAAATCGCTTTGGTTCGACTTTTGAATTGGGTGTGTTTGCCATGCAAAATGAGGGTTTAGTTGAGGTGACTAATCCTTCCCAGGCTTTTTTAGCCGAAAGACCGGTATCTTCTCCGGGATCTGTTGTCTTAGCCAGTATTGAAGGGACGCGTCCCTTATTGGTGGAGATTCAGGCTTTGGTTAGTCAAAGTGCTTTCGGACAGCCACGGCGTGTGGCTACTGGTGCCGATTATAATCGGGTTAATTTGCTGTTAGCGGTTTTAGAAAAAAGAGTTGGTTTAAACTTTAGTCAGCAAGATGCTTATGTTAATATTGTCGGAGGTATAAAGATACAGGAGCCAGCTTTAGATTTAGCGGTGGCGGTGGCCTTGGTATCCAGTTTTAAAAACAGACCCTGTATTCCTAATTTGGTAGTCATGGGTGAAGTAGGATTAACAGGGGAAATAAGAAGCATTCCTTTTATAGAAAAACGTATTCATGAGGCTAAAAAATTAGGTTTTTCTCATTGCTTGATTCCTTATGGTAGTAAGACCAGGTCTTCTTTAGTTCCGGAAGACGGCTTAGACCTGATTGAAGTAAAAACACTTAAAGAGGCGTTGGATATTGCCTTGGTGTAAACCTTTATACTGTGTATGGATAAAAAAACACCGATTACTCGGTGTTTTATTTTTTCTTTATCGATTTTATTAATTTTTTTAGCTTAGATTAGAATCTTAGGTCAGCTTAAATTTGCCTAAAGTTTTGGATTTACTGTTTTCTTCTTCGATAACTTCTTGCAAACTAATACCTAAGGTATTACATAGTGCGGTTATGTAGAATAAATTTTTGCCTAGTTCGTCAATAATTATTTCACGACAGTTATCACATAGTTCCCCTTTGAGATGATTGGAGAAAATCTTTTTTAAATCAATAAGTGAGGCATCGGGCGGTATAGGTTGTTTTTGTGCTTCAATCTTTATACAACCACAAGTAGTTACTGATTTTATTATTGCTCGGTTAGCTCGTGCTGATGATTCTTGACACTTCGACAATAGGTCTAAGATACTTTGATGGCGAAGTAGACATTCGGAAACGGTCTTTTCAAAATCCTCGCATTTAAGATGTGCCAACTTAACCCCCCCTAAGTATGCTCTACATCATCAATTAAGTTTATTATACTGAGAAAGTCTTAATCATGTCAATGTAATGCGATGATAATGTTTAACATCAGGAAAATAATGCAAAAAAATTAATATTTATCTAAGGGTAAGTTGTAAAATTAATTGCCGCAGGATAACAAAATAGAGTGACTCACGTCAGAACCTCT
>LFSF01000046.1:224-4090 GCA_001512665.1 Clostridiales bacterium DTU073 | reverse complement strand
AAAAAATTTAGTATTATTTTATTATAGCATAAATTATTCTTCCCATTACCATTGCCTAATGATATACTATAAACAGAGAGGAAATAATTATAAAAAAACGAAGATAAACAAAGTAGGGGGGTTTGTTTTGAAAAAACTTGTTGTTTTCTATTCACTGGAAGGAAATACAAAATATATTGCCCAAGCCATTGCCGAAGAAATAGCGGCCGACCTTCTGGAATTAAAAGCTGTCAAGGAAATCAATAAAAAAAGTTTATTCCGATTCTTACACGGAGGCAAGCAAGCGATCAGAAAAGAACAACCTGAATTACTGCCCTTAGACAAAGACCCGCAAGACTACGATTTAATCATATTAGGGACTCCTGTCTGGGCTTGGACGTACTCAGCCCCACTACATACCTTTCTCTGCCAAAACAAAATAGAAAATAAAAAAATAGCTTTCTTCTGCTGTCACGGGGGAGACAAAGGAAAGACTTTACAACACTTAGAAAACATCTTAAAGGACAATAAAATTCTCGGAAAAAGTGATTATTTTAATCCCTTAAAAAAAGATCCTGAACAAAACAGAAAGAAAGCAGTAGAATGGGCTAAAGGTATTACCATCTCCGCACAGAATTAATAATAATAACTTAATAATAACCTATTATAAAGGAATGTTCCTATGTTTGAAATAATCGCCATGATTACCATGTTCATAGACCATCTGGGGACCGCCTTTTTTCCTGACCAAATGGAGTTCAGAATAATCGGCAGAATCGCGATGCCCTTATATACCTTTGGCATTGTCCAAGGATATAAATATACCAAAAATTTTAATAAATACATTCTACGTCTTGTTATCCTTGCCTTAGTGAGTCAACCTTTCTATTCATTGCTTTTCCATACCAAGGGTCTGAATATGGTTTTTACCCTTCTCGTCTGCCTGATCTTGCTAAAATATTATGACCAAACAAAAAGTAAGAGCAAATACTTAATTATTCCGCTTGCTGCTTATATTTTAGAGGCTATTGATTTTGATTACGGCTTTTATGCTTTTCTCTTAACTCTTATTTATTATGTAGGTAAAAAGATCGTCTGGCGACATAATCTTTTAAATATTGCCTACATCTGTATTAACAATTGGGTGATCCAACTGTTTAGTTTTCTGCCAAGTATGCTAATCACTAAGTATGAAAACCATCCCTTAAGAGGAAGAATGCGTAACTTCTACCGCATTTTTTATCCTCTGCACTTAGCTTTTCTACTCCTACTCGATAAAATTATTTAAAAAACAAAAAACCTCAGGGATAAACCCTGAAGTACTTATTTATAAATGGCGGAGAGAGTGGGATTCGAACCCACGAACGGGATCAACCGTTACGCGATTTCGAGTCGCGCGCCTTCAACCGGACTCGGCCATCTCTCCATCTTTACTATATTAATTAAGGGCTACGCTTTTGCTTTGCTTTTTTTAATTTTTCCTATGATTTCTCAGCCTTCTTTACTTTTGCCCTTATCTTCTTTATCAGATCTTCTTTCCTGAAAAAATTTCTGCAAAAGAGCCACAGCCTCATCGGCTAAAACTCCTCCGGTTATCTTTACAAAATGGTTAAAACCCGGAAACTGCAGAATATTCAAAAGGCTCCCTGCCGCCCCGGCTTTAAGGTCGTCTGCACCATATACTACACGTTCTAGACGAGCCTGTAATAAAGCCCCGGCACACATGGGGCAAGGTTCCAAGGTTACATACAAAACAGCTTCCCTTAAACGCCACGTCCCTACTTTTTTCCCGGCTGCGCGCAAAGCGATGATTTCTGCATGTGCTGTCGGATCATGGGTTGTCTCCCGTAGATTATGCCCTCTGCCAATAATCTCACCATGAAGAACGACAACTGCGCCTATAGGAATTTCCCCTTTTCTTAGCGCTTGACGTGCCTCTGAAAGAGCCTCCTGCATAAAAAACTCATGGTTTGCCATATCTTCAAACCTCACACATTACACCATACACCATAATACAAACTCACTTTAATATTTTCTTTTCATTCTCAAAACAAATGGTGCGCCCGGCAGGATTCGAACCTGCGGCAGACGCGGATTAGGAATCCGCCGCTCTATCCACCTGAGCTACGGGCGCAAAAATGCTCTATTGATTCAAAAATGGTCAGAATCTGACCATTGCTTAGTTTACTAAATGGCGTGCCCGGCAGGATTCGAACCTGCGACCCTTTGATTCGTAGTCAAATACTCTATCCAGCTGAGCTACGGGCACATGCACATATTATTATAAATGGCGGAGAGAGAGGGATTCGAACCCTCGATACAGGTTTAGGCCCGTATAATCGCTTAGCAGGCGATCGCCTTCAACCTACTCGGCCATCTCTCCTTTCAAACTGACTCTTATTATTATACACAACAAATAGCCTTTAAGTCAAATATCAATTTACACCACATTGAGCCACCGTTCCAATTACAACAAACATTAATATAACATGTCCTTTATCTCTAGACAACCCATTTTTACTGGTAATATCCTATCTCGAAAGTTCGCTAAAAAATTTTTGACGTTTTGGCTCATCGGTTCGACTGGTTTTCACACTCTCCTCCTTAATATCCTTGACGTTGGATAAATCTTTTACCAAGCCATATTTTACTACCATATTTATACCATTAGCCCTAGCCACTTCGGTCGCAAACTGATTACCAAAATCATAATGCCACCATTCTTCTCTGTAACTCACAAAACCGGCCTCTTTCATTACTGCGTAAAGTATCCTTCTGTTTTCTAAAGCCTCCTTCTCGGTTTCATTTAACTTACTTTTTGTTTGCTTCCTTTCCAAATAATCATTCAAAGCCTTCTCCGTAAAATCATCAAAGCCTGTCCCCATTGTTGACCAATTTCCTCGTTCATCTGCATAGGTTATATCAACCGCACCCCCGGTAAAATGTGGGGAAGGTTTCTTTTTATCCAAGGAAGGAACCGAAACAAATTGTTGCGTCTTTTCATATATCTCTGCGGGGGTTAACCCCGCACCTGACTTTACATTTCTTTCCCATAATTCTGTGTAATACTTGTTAAATAAAGACTCCTGAACTTTTGGAGGACGCCACGCATCTAAAATCACTATTTTATAACCCGGCTTTATTTTTTGCAGTAATTGAGCTGCCTTCACTAAACGTTTATAGACACCCTCCCTTACATACATCTTATCAATAGCCCCGGGAATCCCCTGCTGATAATATTGTGGCGCGATAATAAAATATTCATTGTTCTTTATTTCAACTAATGGCTCCCCACATTCTTTAATGGCACTTCCTTCCAACCTGCATTGGGCGTTAATTGGGGAATGGGATTAATTTGTCTCACCCCGCTCACCTCCAATATATTATTTAAAAATTATAATTATATTAATATTATACTATAATATTCCCATAAGTTAAACTGCAACTAGCGATTGGCTCACCTATAAACGAAAATCAAAAATCGGGCAAAAGGCCCGACTTTTATATGTTTTTACGTTTTATTAACTCTAAAATATGGCGGAGGGGGTGGGATTCGAACCCACGGAACCCGCAAAGATTCAACGGTTTTCAAGACCGCCTCCTTCAACCGCTCGGACACCCCTCCTCTTGCTCTATTACCCTCTTATATTTTATCACAAAAAGAGTAAAAAGAGTAAACAGCAAAATATACTATAACATGTTGCAATACTAATGTCAATCTAGAATCTTCTGCAATCCTACGCCCTTTACGTTACATTCGGAAGCTCTTTAAAATCCATAAATTGAAACTCAAACTCATTACTTTCTAAATTAGTTTTAATCTCCTTTTCATCGTAATATGATTTAGCTTTTACGACAAGCCGTTCATCAATACTTAGTAATAATTC
>LFSF01000046.1:0-197 GCA_001512665.1 Clostridiales bacterium DTU073 | reverse complement strand
AGCGTATAATGGCCTGCTGCAAGTGGCTGTTGAATACTAATAACATTATTGTTAACCGTCGCATTAGTCATGGCTAATTCGATATTACGATTATTAACTGAATCCCATAAATAAATTTTTTCAAGTCGTGCTAACTTCATATTACTGGGCATTTCTAATTCAAAAACTAATTTGTTTACTGTTTTCCTTAAATCAAA
>LFSF01000025.1 GCA_001512665.1 Clostridiales bacterium DTU073 | reverse complement strand
AACAAATTTATCTTACACAATCGATAATATTTTTACCCTCTATTACTTTTAGACCTCTTTTTTCTCTTTCTTCTCTCCATTTATTTTCAATCTGCTTTCTTAACTGCTCTGTTTCGGATACTACTTCTTCAATCCGTTTTATAATCGCATTTACATAGGGGTCATTAAAATATTTTTCCTCAAGCTTTTTTAAATTTAAGACATCTCCACTATTAAACTTAGTACTATAAATTACACTCACATTAGTCTTCACTAATTCTTCGGGAGTTATTTTTAATAATTCTTTCATCTTTTGATTTTCGGCCAATACATGTTCTCTGGCATTTTTCCAATATCTATTAAGAGCAACGGTTTCCCCCTCCAAATGACTAATTACGATTGCTCGCTGCCTGTCATAAGGCTTATCACGAAAATACTCCCTGATATTGTTAAATATCTCCGCATGGCGTTTTGTATCCCGTGCAAAAATATCATCATTAACTTCCGGAGTATTTTCTAAGGAGAAATAGGCGAGCATTCTTCTAACTTCTGAATCTCTATACTTTTTTAGTGCTTCATAAGCCATCTCCTTACCCTTCTGATGATATAATTCCCAGGTACGCTTTTCATCTTTAGACATATTTGCCAAATACAGATGATATTCCGATATAGCTTTTTTTATAATAGGATCCGATTCAATTTCCGAGGAGTTATAATCACTCATAATCCATTCATAAATATTATTTTCATTAATGGGAGACAAAAAACTATTTACTGCCTTGCTAAGTCTATCAGTTAAACCCAAACGACCATCTCCTTTTTGTGACGACATTATAAATTAAATTATATCATATATTATTCACTTTTTAAACAATTTTAAAATTGTATCTCAATTCTTTATGTATATAAAAGATGAGAAGAAGCTGTTCTTCATACAGCTTCTTCTCATCTTTCTATTTTATTTAGTCTAATTTTTCCCGCAACAACTTATTTACCAAACCAGGATTGGCCTGACCTTTGGTTTCCTTCATGACCTGCCCGACTAAAAACCCGAGAGCATTTTTCTTTCCACCTTGATAATCTTCTACCGATTTAGGATTAGCTGAGATCACCTTCTCTACTATAGAGGCCAAAGCCTTCTCATCAGAGATCTGAACCAATCCTTTTTCTTTAATAATTTCTTCAGGGTCTTTGCCGGTAGCAAACATTTCCGCAAAAACTGTTTTCGCTATTTTACCACTGATTTTTCCCTCTTTTTGGCTTTTTAATAAGCTCGACAATTGCTGTGGAGTTATCTTACTTTCTTGGATCTCCATATTGTTAGCATTCAACAAACTGAGAAATTCGACCATTAGCCAATTGGCGACAGTTTTAGGTTCATTAAACAAAGCCACGGTTTCATCAAAAAACTCAGCCAAAGCTCTGCTCCCTGTAATAATTCCGGCATCATATGTGGATAGTCCTAACTCCTTAACCAAACGTTCCTTTTTCGCATTAGGTAATTCCGGTAAGGTAGCCCTTATTTCTTCAATCCATTCCGGTTCAAGCACAATCGGTGGCAAGTCCGGATCAGGGAAATAACGATAATCATTGGCTTCTTCTTTAGTACGCATAGAAGTCGTTATACCTTTTCCTTCATCCCAACCTCGTGTTTCCTGAATAATGACACCGCCATCTTCCAATATTTCTCTTTGTCTTTCAATTTCATATTCCAAAGCCCGCTCCAAAGACTTAAAAGAATTCACATTCTTTATTTCTGTCTTAGTCCCAAATTGAGAAGAGCCTGCCGGGCGCAAAGAGATGTTCGCATCACACCGTAATGACCCTTCTTCCATCTTTACATCAGAAACACCGGTATATTCAATCACCGCTCGTAACTGTTCTAAGAAAATCCGCGCTTCTTCCGCCGAACGCAAATCAGGTTCCGTAACAATCTCAATTAAGCCTGACCCACCCCGGTTATAATCGGCCAAAGAATATTGCGAAGTTGTAATACTACTGCCACTATGCAATAGTTTACCGGCGTCTTCCTCCAAATGAATCCGGTTAAGTCTGATCTTCTTCTTCTCCCCATTTACTTCAATTTCCAAATGCCCACCTTTACAAATATAAAAATAGAATTGAGAAATCTGATAAGCCGATGGCAAATCCGGATAAAAATAACTCTTGCGATCAAACCTACTATAAGGAACGATTTCACAATTCAAAGCCAAACCGGCGCGTACTGCATACTCTACAGCCTGCTTATTCAAAACAGGAAGCGCTCCCGGTAGTCCTAAGCAAAAGGGACAGACATGAGAATTGGGTTCTCCACCGAATTCCATCGGACAGCCACAAAATATTTTCGTTTTAGTCTTTAACTCTACATGTATCTCTAAACCAATGACAGGTTCAAATTCAACCCCCATCTTAACACACCCCTTTCCCTTTAAGACTAAGCCGTGTCCGGTTTGTATTCTGTTCTAACGCAAAACCGATTCTCAACAAGGTCTTTTCAGCAAAAGCTCGTCCCCAAAACTGCAACCCTACGGGAAGCCCTTTAACCATACCCCAAGGCAATGATAACGCTGGAATACCGGCTAAGTTAGCAGGACAAGTCCAGATATCTAAATCTCTGGCCAAAGTATTGGCCCGCTCATCTTGGAAAGCAAAAGCTACCGTAGGCGTAGTGGGCAAAAGTAAACAGTCATAATCCTGAAACAGCTTTTCTATTGCATCTTTAATCAAGGTCCTTACTTTGAGTGCCTTAAGATAATAAGCCTCATATTGTTCCGAACTTAAAACATATGTTCCTAAAATAATATTCTTTTTAACTTCTGTACCAAAGCCCTGACCACGTGTTTTTTTGTAGAGGGTATCCAAGTCTTCCGTCTCAACCCTAAAGCCATAACGCACTCCGTCAAATCGCGCAAGATTCGAACTGCCTTCAGCAGCAGCAATAATCTGATATGTAGAAAGCACCGCATCACGATAGGGCATTGTGACCTTTTCACAACTTGCACCTAATTCTTCAAGTTTAGCCACGGCCTCTTGAAGTTGAGTGATTATTTCAGGGTCAACAGCTTGTAAATATTCCTGCGGTATACCGATCTTTATACCTTTAACGTCATTTAATAAAGAACCGGTATAATCCTCGTTTTCTGCTAAGGCAATAGACATAGAATCATGTGGATCATGACCGGAAATAGCGTTTAGCACCAAAGCGCAATCTGTCATATCTTTTGTGAGGATCCCCACTTGATCCAAAGAAGACGCCCCAGTTACTACACCATAACGGGAAACACTGCCATAAGTTGGTTTTAACCCAATCACACCACAGAAAGAAGCCGGTTGACGCAAATCCCCACTTGCATCAGTTCCAAGAGAAAAAACTACTTCTTCGGCAGCAACAGCTGCTGCCGCTCCACCACAAGCTCCTCCGGGCACTGCCTTGAGCTCATGAGGATTATATGTAGCACCAAAAGCCGAATTTTCCGTAGTTGCGCCCTGTGCGAACTCATCAAGATTGCATTTCCCTAATAATACTGTATCTGCCGCCTGCAGTTTTTCCACAACAGTAGCACTATACGGCGGAATAAAATTTTCCAGCATTCTGGAAGAACAAGTCGTCTTAATCCCTGCAGTCAAGATATTATCGGAAAGAGCCATAGGAATGCCGGCTAAAGGGGAAAGCTCTTCTCCCCTGCTCCTCTTTTCATCAACCTTTTGTGCCGCTTGAAGAGCCTCTTTTTCCGCTATGGTTACAAAAGCATGAAGCTCACCTTCAACCTTCTTGATCTTGTTCAAGTGTTCTTTCACTAAATCTTCACTACTAATTTCTTGTTTCACTAACAGTCCCTGCAATTCATGAGCTGTTAATCCCAATAATAATGACAATTTTCTTCCCCCTCTCGCACTTGATAAACTTCTTAAATAATCCGAGGAACTTTAAAACAATTATTTTCAACATCTGAAGCATTAGCAAAAACCTGTTCTTTAGTAAGACCCTCTTCCACCTCATCCTCATGAAAAACATTTTTTAAGGGGAGCACATCAACTGTTGGTTCAATATGCTCAGTCTCCACTTGCTTTAAAACATCCATCTGTACCAGTGTTTCCTGCAGAGCTTGTGTGAAGTTCTGAACCTCCTCTGCCGATAACTCCATTTTGGCTAACTCGGCAATCTTTTCTACATCTTTTTGCGTGATTTGCATCTAAACTTCACCTTCCTTATTTATTAAAAATAAACAGTATGCACTTTTCCTCTGTTTAACAATTACTACAACAAGCATTATATCAAATCTTAGCGAGAGATGACAATTTTTTGTAATGAAAAAGAAAGCAAGGAGCCTATCCTTGCTTCAGCCTGTGTAGGTATGGATTTAGCATCGACTTAAAAGCAAAAATAACCATGAAATTAAGCAATAAACTTAAAAAGTATATTATTTTATACTATAATTGAGGTAAAATAAGTAAAAATAAGGTCGAATAATTGTGCAAATTGTTAGGAAATATTAAAATAACCAATCAATATATTGAAGAAAACTATAGCTCAATGTACCTTTGGTATACGGCATCAGTATCAATAATGAAGAGAGGGGGTATGCGAATTTGAATTCAGAGATCACTAAAGAAAGCGGGATAATAAGGACTAGTTAAAAAATAAATAAAAAGGAGGTAGATAAAAATGAATAAAGGGAGAATGCGGGGTTTTCTGGTGTTTTGCTTAGCTCTGGCAATTTTACTTGTTCTACCTGTCTCAGCAAAAGCAGCGGTAATAGATTATCCTTATTTTTTTGATATTAGTGCTCTAAAATTAAATGGTGCTGCCCACCATACTTCAAATTTAATCAGACTTACGTCCAGTACAGACCAAAGTGGTAGTGTTTTCACTAAAGAAAAGATAAGATTAAGTTCAGACCGTAGTTTTAGTACATATTTTACTATAAGAATGTCCGGTGGGGCTGATGGAATGTGTTTTGTCATGCAACAGTCTGCAAATACTGCACTAGGTTATCACGGTGGTGGCTTGGGTATTGTTAATATACCTCAACCTATTGTGGCTGTCGAATTTGACCATCATAATGAAGGTGAGCCTTACGCTCATTGTCATGTAGGGATAGATATTAACCCCTATTTTGCGTACTGACCTTCACAAGCTAGTTCTGTAGCGGTAGCAAGCTGTCCTTAGAATCTAGAAAACTATGCAGTTTATCATGTGTGGGTTGATTATTGTTTTTGGCAAGTATAAATCCGAGCAGTGCGGAACTTAATTTTCCGAGCACCCCATTCCCATTAATGGGATTTCATGGTCGAATGTGTTAGCCTGTAACTTTGCCCTTGAAAAACCAACAAGTGGCTGTGATGTACCAACCGGTCAATAATAGCACTTGTCAGTTTCTCATCGTAGAAAATGCCGTTCCATTTACTAAATTCCATATTTGTTGTAATTATCACGCTCCTTTTCTCATAGCATTCTGAAATGACTTGGAATAAAAGCTGTGAGCCATCTTTTTCAAAAGGAACATATCCCCATTCGTCACAAATTATCAAATCTGTTTTTCTCAACTGTTTCATAAAGCGTTGCAATTCACCTTTGGCTTTTGCCTCACTCAAAAGATTAACTAAAGCCGCCGTGCGGTAGAATTTTACCCTTTTCCCTCTTGAACAAGCTGCAACTCCGATAGCCGTAGCCATATGGCTTTTACCAGTCCCTACAGGTCCATATAGAATCAGATTTTCAAGCTTATCAATAAAAGCACCCGTTTTTAAATCTTCAATACTGATAGCATTTGGTATCTGAATATCCCCGAATTCGTAGTTTTCAAAGGTTTTAATGACATCAAAACCAGCAGATTTCTGAGCATTCCTGGTTTGCTGATTCATTCATTAAATCTTTCACATCAATTATTTTCTTAAATCTTCAAATTCGTCCTCAGTAAGAATACGCAAATTTGTTCCGCCTTTTTCAACTAGAGCTTGAGCTTTCGCCAGCTTGGAACCGGCATTTTCACCCACAAGAACATAATCCGTCTTCTTACTCACACTGGAAGAAACGTTTGCTCCCAAATCTATAAGCAATTTTTCTATTTCTCCACGGGTATATTTTTGCAATGTCCCCGTCACCACCACAGTTTTCCCACTAAAGGGATTGGCTTTAACCTCGCTTCCCTGAAAATGTGGCTTAACCCCAACCTGTAAGAGTTTCTCTATACTTTCCTTAATCTTTTCATCAGCGAAAAAGCTAACGATACTCCCAGCTACAATCTCACCTATATCCGGTATCTTCAGAAGTTCATCTTTATCGGCCTTCATCAGTGCCTCCAGTGAGGCAAAATTATTAGCCAGATCAAGGGCTGTTTTTTTGCCCACATTGGGTATACCTAAGGCATAGATAAAAGCAGAAAGAGTACAAGTCTTGCTTTTTTCAATGGCCTTTAATAAATTCTCCGTTTTCTTTTTCTTAAACTTTTCTAAACTGAGTAAATCTTCCTCTGTCAGCGTATATAAATCAGAAAGCTCCCGGATATCCAGTTTTTCAAAAAGCTGTTCGGCGGTTTTTTCGCTAAATCCTTCGATATTCAAGGCATCACGGCTGGCAAAATGAACTAAACTCTTCACCAGCTGTGGTTTGCAAGAAAGGGAATTTTCACAAAAGAAATGTACACCCTCCCGCACCAATTTGGCCCCACAAGCAGGACATACTTCCGGCACTTCTATCTCTTGAGCCTCAGCTAAAGAATCTTCCACCACACCTGTGATCTCCGGAATTACGTCATTGGAACGACGGATAAAAACTTGACAACCAAGTTTAACCCCTTTTCTTTCGATATCATCTATGTTATTCAAGGTCGCTCTCTTAATAGTGACTCCACCAATATCTACAGGCTCCAAAATAGCCGTAGGAGTAACTTTTCCTGTCCGCCCCACATTCCATTCCACATCCAGTAAAGTAGTCACATCATCCTTAGCGGCAAATTTATACGCTATAGCCCACCGCGGAAATTTTATTGTATATCCTAACTTCTCGCGTGTCCTTAAATCATCTACCGCAATAACCACACCATCTATTTCAAAATCTAAAGTATCCCGTATTTGTGCTATCTTTTCGATTTCCGCTATTACCTCATTCATATCGGTACAACGCACATGATAAGGATGTACGGGCAAACCTTGTTCCTTTAAAAAGGCAAGTATTTCACTATAACTGGTAAAATCTGTACCTTCGCGATAACCTAAATCATAGAAATAAGCAATCAAGTTTCTTTTTACCGTCTCGCGAACATCCAAATTACGCAAAGCTCCGGCCGCCGCATTACGTAAATTCTTTAACGGCACAGCAGCTGTAGCATTATACGCAGCAAAAGCCTGTTTGGTCATCAAAGCTTCCCCTCTGATTTCCAACATGGAAGAATGAGCAATACGCAAGGGAATGCTCTTTATCGTCTTCACCTGAGCAAGAATTTCTTCTCCTATTTCCCCAGTTCCTCGCGTTGCTGCATGAACCAAAAGCCCTTCATCATAGGTAAGATTTACCGTCAAACCGTCAAATTTATAAGTAACAACATAAGCCAGAGGCGGTAAAGGAGAACCATCCGTGTTTTCCGTAAGAAAAGAACCTTCCCCCGCAACGTTTTCAGCTTGACTATTATGTAGATTAGCATTGTACTCTTCCCGTGCCTTCCTAAGTCTCTGCTCCCACGCTCTCAATTCTCCGTAATTCTGGGCTTTATCTAAACTCCACAACCTTACTAAGTGAGTATGTTTCTTAAATTCTGTTAAGATAACGTCCCCCACACGCTGCGTAGGAGAATCAGGTAAGATAAGACCCGTTTCCTCCTCCAATGCACGCAATTCGTCATACAAACGATCATATTCCGCATCACTCACACTGGGATTATCTAGAGTGTAATATTCATAAGCATATTGATTTAATTTCGCTACTAATTCTCTAAGTCGGGCTTCTTTAACCGTGTCCATTTTCCCCCTCCTTAAAAAATATCCGGGAAACTTCCTTTCTTTTCACGAAAATATACAGTACCGTTTAACCGTTTCATTGCGAAGTGCAGCTTAACAGACTGCACGAAGGCAAGGTGAGAAAGCGGAGAGACTGACAGGAGGTCAGACTCAACCCTCGCAGTACAAGGAAGTACATCGAGGGTGGTCCGCTTTCTCCTGAGCCAAGTGCTAGTCTGTTCTGTTACGAAGCACAGCAACGGGAAACGGTACTGTATATTTTATCATTTACCGTAGCTTTTTCAAAGGAGCATACTTAGCAAGCACCGTTTTCAACCCCTGATTGGGAAAGGCTATCGTCAGTTCAATCTCACTACCCTGTCCCTTCGTACCCACGACAACCCCCTCGCCCCATTTCTGATGAAAGACTTTATCACCTAAGCCGAAAATCTGTCCCTGTCCTTGACCCTGTGCTTCAATCTGGTCCTCTCCTTGTCCATGCGTCTGTAGTCGCTCATCAG
Source organism: Clostridiales bacterium DTU073 (assembly GCA_001512665.1). Classification (GTDB taxonomy): domain Bacteria; phylum Bacillota; class Peptococcia; order DRI-13; family DTU073; genus DTU073. The sequence goes on along the minus strand of LFSF01000025.1, from coordinate 83,240 downwards.
TTTGCGCTCTAAAGGGTACGCGCCCCTCTTTAGTTAATCCCGCACCACGATCAATATTACGAGAGATACTAGTCCCTCCAAATATAGCCTTAGTCGTTTCAAAAAATCCCGGACGCTTAAATTCCGTGCAAAGCTCCGATGGTATTTCCTCCAAAAAACGAGAAGCTTTGTTAACACTTTTGCGACCATATAAATACCGTTCATATGTATTTACCAGATAGATTCTTTTTTTAGCTCTCGTTAACGCCACATAACAAAGACGCCGTTCCTCCTCTAATTCCTGTGGGGCGTAAAAAGCCCGGTAATGTGGGAAGATACCTTCTTCCATACCCACCAAAAAAACATAAGCAAATTCCAACCCCTTAGCACTGTGCATCGTCATCACAACCACAGCTTCAGCTTCGTCCTGATCATCCAAACTATCTAAATCTGTAACCAAGGCAACTTGACTTAAAAAATCCACCAACGAATTTTCTTCGGCGTAACGGTCATATTCTAACGTCTTGGTAAGGAATTCCTGTAAATTTTCTAACCGGCTGTCCGCTTCAGGAGTATGCTCCTTCAAATATTGCTCCCGATATCCTGTATCTGCTAAAATCTTTTCTGTTAATTCGGTTACCGTTAACTTGTCCACAGACTGATGAAAGCTCTCGAGTAAATTGACAAACTGCTCTACAGCCCTAGCCGTCTTTGAGCCTAAACCAAGCTCCTGATACTCTAATAGAGCCTGATAAATAGGAATATCTTTGTGACGGCTATATTCCTCGATAGTTTTTATAGTTGCCTCTCCAATACCTCTGCGCGGCTCATTAATAATCCGTTTCAAGCTAACACTATCGCGAGGGTTAGCTAAAAATTTCAGATAAGCCAAAATATCTTTAATCTCTTTTCGCTCATAAAATTTAATCCCCCCTACCAATTTGTAGGGAATACCCGCCCGGACAAACCATTCCTCCAATGTTCTGGATTGAGCATTTGTGCGCATGAGAATAGCACATTCATTAAAACTTGCCCCCTGTGCTTTTAACTCCTCCAGTTTTTCCATCACAAAAGACGCCTCGTCCCCTTCATCTGAGGCTGTATAATGAATAATTGGCTCCCCTGCCGGGTTTTGCGTCCAAAGCTTTTTGCTTTTACGTCCTAGATTATGTGCAATCACCGCATTAGCTGCATCTAAAATCAACTGAGTAGAACGGTAATTTTGTTCTAACTTTATCACCCGAGCCTCCGGATAATCACCCTCAAAGTCTAAGATATTCTGAATATCCGCAGCCCGAAAACCATAAATAGACTGATCATCATCACCTACTACACACAGATTTTTATATTTTGCCGCCAAGGTATTAACAAAAACATATTGAGCATGATTAATATCCTGATATTCATCAACCATGATATAGCGAAAACGCTCTTGATATTTTGCTAAAACCTCCGGATTTTCCTTAAATAAGCGTACAGCTAACATAATCAAATCATCAAAATCTAGCGCATTGTTTTCTTTCAACCGCCGCTGATACTGCTCATAGACATCAGCACATATTTTCTCAAATTTGTCGGACCCACTTATTTTTACCTTACTAGGAGTTAATAATTCGCACTTATAACGGCTGATAACACTTTGAATACTTTTAGGGTTATACCTTTTATCATCGATATTTAACTCTTTACAAATTGCTTTCAATAAGGTTAGCTGATCCTGAGTATCATAAATAGCAAAACTTCCGGTATAACCTAAAGGTGCAATATCTCGATGTAAAATCCGCACACAAGCCGCATGAAAGGTCATTACCCACATATCTGTACTAATTGTACCTAAAAGATTAGCTAGTCGAGTCTTCATTTCCTCCGCCGCTTTATTGGTAAAGGTAATCGCTAAAATAGACCGAGGAGCAACACCATTGACCCTGAGCAAACGGATAATATTAGGAGAAAAGCAACGAGCTTCACCATTTTCCCACTCAACTAGCCAGTGTCTCATTTCTTCTAAATCTGCGGACTGCAATTCATCTTGAGGAATAACCTTTTCTATGAATTTAGGACCAAAAAGATAAAGATGCAGTACTCTATAAATCATCGCTGTTGTTTTACCTGAGCCGGCTCCTGCCAGACAAAGAACAGGGCCTTCTCCGGCTTGCACTACTTCCAGTTGCTTATTATTTAACTTGGAAAAGATTGACTGATATATTTTTTTTCTTAAATCCTGATATTCTTTAATTAATTCTCCTGGCAAATGCACAATTTTCCTCCTCAGTAAGTCCAAAATTATTTTCTAACTCACGTATATTCCTGCTTAAATGTGGAGATAACTAGTAGTGAACAACTCCTCTTATCTCCTCCACTCTATGGGTTCAAGGATTAACCTTGGATCCTTTTTTTATGTTCTTTCAGTATAAAAGTTTTGGGGACACACCGCCACCCTCGTGTGTCATCTTGTCGCGGAATGTCCCCAACGTATTAGCACCAAAACGGTAAACTGCCTTTCCTTTCTTGAAAATATACAGTACCGTTTAACTCTTCATCCCCGAATTTTGACCAAGGTGCTACCTGAAGGTGACTATCGGAGGTCAGTAAACGGTCTAAGCGAAGATGAGGTTAGTAATGCCGAGATGCTGACAAGGATGTCAGCATCTCGGCGAACTGAGCAAGGACGCGAATTGAGCCCGTTCGGCATTACTCCGAAGCAAGCAATAGACCGTTCTGACCAAAGATTGGGAACCTAAAGGTAGTCCTTGGCCAAATGCACAGAAACGGTAAACGATACTGTATTTTTTTTTACTTATGCCGACTAGCCAGTTCCTCCCAAATTTTCGCTAACTCAATGTTTCTATCCCGCAACATGACCAAAAGATGATAGAAAAGGTCGGCTGTCTCATAAATTATTTCCTCTTCTTTGCCGCCTTTGGCCGCAATCACTACTTCCGTAGCTTCTTCTCCCACCTTCTTTAAAATCTTATCAATCCCCTTTTGAAAAAGGTATGTAGTATAAGAATCCGGCGGCATTTTTTCGTAACGTTCCTTAACTACATCCTCCAACCAAGATAGAACCGCCCAATCAGGCGATACCGCCTTTTCTTGAGCCTGCAACACTCGGCTAAAGCAAGAAAACGTACCCTCATGACAAGCAACACCGGTTTGTTGTACCTGAATCAATAACACATCCGCATCACAATCATAATAAACAGCCTCTACCTGCTGAATATTTCCGGAAGTTTCACCTTTAGGCCATAGTTGCTTACGACTGCGACTGTAAAACCACGTTCTGCCATCCTCGAGAGTTTTCTTTAATGATTCTTCATTCATATACGCCAACATTAATACTGTTCCCGTTTTTACATCCTGAATAATTGCCGGGATTAATCCATTCTGATCATATTTTATTTGCCTTAACAATTCAGGCTCATTTTTTACATCCATACTTTGACGTTCCTTTCCCGCAGATACTTTTTTACCTCCGGAATAGTAGTTTCCCCAAAATGAAAAATAGAGGCGGCTAAAAGTCCATCCGCATTAGCTAGAACTGCGCCTTCCCACAAATGCTCCTTTTTCCCCGCTCCACCTGAAGCAATCACCGGAATAGCTACACTTTCCTTCACAGCTTTCGTTAGTTCCAGATCATAACCATCCTTAGTGCCGTCCCGATCCATACTTGTTAACAGTATTTCCCCGACACCCAACCTCTCTACTTCTCCAGCCCAGGCCAGAGCATCTATACCTGTAAATTTTCGCCCGCCATGTGTTACTACCTCCCACTTCTTTTCACCCACTTGACGGACATCGATAGCAGCAACCAAACATTTACGGTCAAATTGCTGTGCAGCTTCGCAAATAAATGTGGGATTTTCAACAGCGACCGTCCCCAATCCCACTTTATCCGCTCCCGCTGCCAATACGTTTCTGATATCTTCCAGTGAACGAATTCCTCCCCCGACAATAAACGGAATTGTCACTTTTTCCGCCACTTTCCTGACCATCTCAAGCATCGTAGTCCTGTTTTCATTAGTGGCAGCGATATCTAAAAAAACCAGTTCGTCGGCACCTTCTTTATTATAGTACTCTGCCAATTCTACAGGATCTCCGGCGTCTTTGAGCTGCAAAAACCTTGTTCCCTTCACAACCCGTCCCTTAGCCACATCTAAACAAGGAATAATCCTTTTAAAGCTCATAAATTATCCTCCGTTTAACTCTCCAAGACTTCTAATGCTTGTTTTAAATGAACAGCACCGGAGTACAACGCCTTCCCCATGATTACTCCATCTACACCATAAGCTTCTAATTCCTTAAGCTTATACAAATCCTCAACTGAAGAAACACCGCCGGAGGCGATAACCTTTAACGCACTTACCTCAGCAATCTTTTTAGTAGACTCCAGATTAGGTCCACGTAATGTACCATCACGTCTCGTATCAGTAAAAATAATCCGTTTTACTCCCAATTCAGCGATTTTTTGAGCTAAATCATAAACTGTCATCTCTACAGTTGCTTCCCAACCTTCTATCGCCACCATTTCATCACGGCCATCAATACCTACAGCAATTTTTTCCCCAAACTCCTGAACACATTGGGCAACCAGCTCTCTGGAAAGAATAGCCGCTGTCCCTAAAATAACACGATCAACACCGAGATCCAGCACTTTCTTAACCGCTTCATAACTACGTATTCCCCCACCCATTTGTACAGGTATATTTAAATTCTTCACAATATCCTTAACGATTTCTAAATTCTGTGGTGTGCCGGTGAACGCGCCATCCAAATCAACAATATGCAAATAAGAAGCTCCCATTTCTTCCCACTGTTTAGCCATTTGCACCGGTTCATCCGAATACACAATTTCTGAACTCATATCCCCTTGAACTAAACGAACACAAAGGCCATCCCGTAAGTCAAGCGCTGGAATCACTAACATTAAGATCACTCCCCATATTTTCCCCAACATATATTTTATACAATAGATTATATACCCCTATTTAAACATATTTTGACATAAAATGCTAGCCTGATTTTGAGGCATATCTACTCTATAATAGCCCCTTTGAGGAAGGAATCTTATCTCCTTCCACTTTTACTGCCTGTTTTAAAATCCTCCCGATACCTTTAAAAACCGCCTCAGCAAGATGGTGTGAATTTTCACCTGCTAGTTGCTGAAGATGTAAGGTTATTTTAGCTTCCTGAATAAACGCCTGCCAAAAAACTTGTATTAATTGGCAATCAAAAGTACCAATTTTTTCTGTAGGGAAGTTTAAAGAACTATAAAAACCGGTTCTCCCGCTTAAATCTACAGCACAAAGCACTAATGCCTCATCCATAGGTAAAATCAGAGAACCATAACGAACAATCCCCTTTTTATCACCAAGAGACTCCCTAAAAGCTTGGCCTAAACAAAGACCAATATCCTCTACGGTGTGATGAGCATCAACACCTAAATCCCCACTGGCTTCAAGACGTAACTTAAAACCACTATGTTTAATCAGCAATTCCAGCATGTGATCTAAAAAACCTATCCCGGAGCTACCCTGAAAAACACCCTCTTCATCTAAAACCAGCTCTACCTTTATAGCTGTTTCCTTGGTAGTTCTCTCTACAAATCCTTTACGCAAATACTGATTCTTATTGTTCATTCATTCTTCTCCCCCTTGTCCCGTATAGATAACGCTTGTCCGTGTGCAAACAAACCTTCTATAGAGGCTAAATATTCTATCGGTTCTATAGCAAAGCGCAAGCCTGCAAGAGAATAATTAAGGATACTGGAACGTTTACAAAAATCTTCAACAGAAAGAGGAGAAGCATAACGAGCAGTACCCCCTGTAGGCAAGACATGACTGGGTCCTGCCCAATAATCCCCTAAAGATTCCGGAGTATAAGGTCCGAGGAAAATAGCCCCTGCATTTCTTACCTGCTCCAAATAAGATTGAGGTTCGGAAAGGAGTAATTCTAAATGCTCAGGCGCAACATCATTAGCTATAGCAAAAGCTTCCTCTAAACTTTCCGTAATAATGACAGCTCCAAATTCTTTTAATGATACACGGGCAATCTCTTGCCGCGGTAATGCAGATAATTGTTGTTCTAAGGCAGTTCTTACTTCTTCTGCCCAAAGAGAATTATTCGTTACTAAAATAGCCCGTGCCCTTTGATCATGCTCGGCCTGTGAAAGAAGATCTGCAGCCGCATATTCCGCCTTGACACTGCCATCTCCGATAATTAAGATTTCACTTGGTCCGGCGATCATATCAATCCCCACCACACCATAAACAATCTTCTTCGCCAAAGCTACAAAAATGTTCCCCGGTCCCACTATTTTATCAACAGCGGCGATACTGTCTGTACCATAAGCTAAAGCGGCAATAGCCTGTGCTCCACCAACCCGATAGATCTCCGTGGCCCCTGCTTCCTTAGCCGCTACTAATGTAGCCGGAGGAATAATGCCTTCTTTACCCGGTGGCGTAACCATTACTATTTCAGGGACTCCCGCAACCATAGCCGGAAGAACGGTCATTAAAACGGTCGAGGGATAACTGGCTTTACCCCCGGGAACATAGATACCTACTCTTTGTAAGGGTCGAAAAATCTGTCCGGTATAAGAGCCGGTGGTTTCGTCTTCGCACAGCCAATCTTGGCGCTTCTGTCGCAGATGAAAATTAAAAATATTTTCTTTGGCTTGGCGCAAGTAACTTAGAAAATCAGCATCTACTTGCTGATAAGCTTCTTCTATCTCCTCTTCACTTACTCTCAAATCTGCCTTTTTTAGAGAACAACCATCAAAAATAAGCGTATAGCATAAAAGGGCCTTATCACCATTTTCCTGTACATCCTCAACAATTTGGGCGACCTTTGCTTGAATACCGGCATCAATATACGCCTTGCTTTTAATTCTTTCCTGAGCTTCCGTAGAAGGCCATTTATACAAAGGAATCAAAATTTTCGCCTCCCTTTTCCTCCAGAAAATCCTTGATCGCTGTAACTAATGTATTAATCTCTTTAGCTTTTAACCGATAACTGGCGCGATTTACAATCAGCCGTGCTGTGGCTTCACCAATATATTCTATGGGAACGAGTGCATTTTCTTTTAGTGTCTTACCTGTGGAAACTATATCCACAATCGCTTCTGCTAAACCTACCCGCGGTGCCAATTCAATATTACCATGCAATTTAATAATCTCTCCCTGTAAACCTTTCTTCTGTATGTACTCCCGAGCAACCGCCGGAAACTTTGTGGCAATTCTAAAACCAGGCTGCCACATAAATTCTCCCTCTGGGGTAAGCCGGTCTTGAGGTACCGCAATGGCAAAGCGACAATAACCAAATTTTAAATCAACCAATTCATAAAGATTTTTCCCGGCTTCTACAATACTATCTTTGCCCACAATCCCCAAATCTGCCGCTCCATGTTCTACATAAGTGGGAAGATCCGTAGGACGGCAAATAATATAGCGTACCTCTTTGCACTCATCTTCAAAAATCAAGGTTCTGGCCTGATCGGAAAGCTGGGCACAACCAAGACCACAATGTTCTAAAACATTCTTGGCAGGAGCAAAAAGTTTGCCTTTAGGCAAAGCAATTGTTAATTTAGGTTTCATCTTTCTTGCCCCCTTCCTTTGCTGCACTTTCCTTTACACACCAGTGCAAAACTGCACCTTTCTTTAAAGCCAGTTTTTCAGCTTCCGCACGTGTGATCCCACTAAATTCCGTAATAACCTTTTTCCCTTTTTTTCTCCATTGGGTGGCTTTAGTAATCACCGTCGTCGCATCATTTCCGGCTAAAAGATGGCATTTTTCTTTTTCTTTCTCCTTCTCTTTTTTCCCCTTTCCCTCAGACGACAAGCTCAAAAGAATTCTATCCACTCCTAACGCAAAGCCCGTAGCCGGACAATTATTACCCCAGTTTTGTAAAAGCTGATCATAACGACCTCCGCCACCTATAGGATAACCAATCCCCGGTGTGTAAATTTCAAACACCATCCCTGTATAATACTCCTGACTCCTTAAGGTACTAAAATCAACCTGAATATATGACTCATAATCATATACCTTTAGCAGGCGAATAATTTCCCTTAAATCAGCAAGGGCTATCGCGATTCCCCGAGGCAAATTCCGCCATTCCTTTTCTAAGTCCTCCGTAGTTAATTGACAGGTTAAGATGCCAACTAATTGCTTAACCTTATCAGCCTTAATTCCTGCAGACATAAGATATTTATTTAAACCAACAAAGTCCTTCTCTAAGATCAGAGTACGCACCTGTTTAAGCTGTGTTTCTTCCCAGGCAAGACTCTCCAATAACCCTTTTAAAATACCGGTATGACCCAAACTAATCGTAAAATTATCCAACCCCGACGCCCGTAAAGACTCCACAGCCAAAGCCAATATTTCACTATCCGCTTCTGCCCCTACAGCACCGATTAATTCAACTCCTACCTGGCTAAATTCCCGTTGCTTTCCCGTTTGAATTTCCTCATAGCGAAAAACCTCTCCTCCATACATTAGCCTCCAAGGATAATTCTGTGGCAATTTAGAACTAATCACCCTAGCAATAGGAAGAGTCATTTCCGGACGTAAGGCAAGGATTTCGCCGTTTCGGTCTATAAACTTATAGATTTGAGCCGCACCTTCCCAATTTCCATCGGGTTGGAGCACCTGATAGTATTCCAGCATAGGTGTATTTATTTCTTCATAACCCCATAAAGAAATGTGTGCTAACAATTGATTAATCAACTCACGTTTGCGACTGGCTTCTCCCGGCAACCAATCGCGCATTCCTTGAGGTATATTGAGCTTTGTTTTCTTTGTCATCAAAGCCACCAGACTTTCTTTCTTTAACTATTTAAAGTATTAACATATTAACTGAATTAATTTTATTGAATTTACATAATCTTGTCAAGAGCAAAAAAACCGGCTAAGCCGGTTAAGAACGTAAACGATCTAAAATAAATCTATATCCATCAGCACCGAAAAACAAACATCTTTTTACCCTACTAATCGTCGCCGTACTGGCTCCGGTTTTCTCTGCAATATCCGTATAGGTCATTTCCTGATCAAGCATCTTGGCAACTTCTAATCTTTGCGCCATTGACTTTATTTCCGCTACCGTACACAAATCTTCAAAAAAGCGATAACATTCTTCTTTATTCTGCAACAACAAAATAGCTTCAAAAAGACTCTCTGTAAAATCATCCTTTAAGCGGCTTTCATATTTCATAACGCTCACCTCGGCAAAATCATTACTTAATCTAACTTTATACAGGGGTATTTTCCGTTAAAATTTGACTGGCTTCCTCTGCCTCTGTCTCAGGAACGAGTACTTCTACCGCCCCCGAATCTCCCAGATGAGGAATACCTACCGGACGAAGCATTACCAATAATCCTTCATTCGTTAACAGAGACTTTATTTGTTCAGCTATAACCCTATTAGGAGAAATATATACCACCGTCCACATAAAAACAACCTCCTTGCAGGTGGCAGGGGGACGTTTCTCCTGCCACCCTGCCATCCCCTACCACCTATTTGCCTGATTCAAGAACTCCGTGTTTAGTGTATATTTGCGCTTTTCCTCTAATCTTGATGGCAGATGTATTTTCCGTAAATTGAGCAAGCATAACTTCACCCTGATCCAGTTTTTCAGTATGATGAAATTTTGTATCCTTTCCTCTGGTTAAACCGATAATTGTTACTCCGTTCTCCTCCGCTCTAATGGCAACATACTCCCCTAATACCGGCTTTTCTACGGTTTCCATAACTATCCTCCTGAACTTTATTTATAATTTAATTCTTGGTATTTTTTCTTTAAATACTCCTCTACTATCGGCGGAACTAAACCATGAACAGAACCGCCAATCAAAGCTACCTGTTTAATATTGGAAGAGCTAAGAAAAGAATACTTCCCTTCTGCCATAAGAAAAACAGTCTCCAAATTCTCATTTAAATATCTATTCATAGCTGCCATCTGCATTTCATATTCAAAATCAGAAACAGCCCTAAGACCTCTGATTAAAGCCTTCGCCCCTTTAATAGCGGCATAATCCGCTGTTAAGCCCACAAAACTTTCTACCTCAACATTCTCAAGATGTTTTACACTTTCCTTTAACATGATCATTCTTTCTTCCATAGTAAAAAGATCATTCTTATAATTTTCTCCAGCCAAGGCAATAATCACTTTGTCATACAATTGACAAGCTCTTTCCGCAATGTGAATGTGTCCGTAAGTTACCGGGTCAAATGTTCCCGGATATACTGCAATTTTCATATTTTCCCTCCATTAGTCTTCGATAATTTTTTGGAACATCTACTACGACTGTTAATTTAACCAATATTCTTACATACTACTATCACTAGTTGTTAATTCGTGAAGCTTTTTTTATTATCCTGCTATAATTCAAAAACCTTTTACTTTATTTTGTCTATTTAACACCAAACTATTTGTGCACAACACTGATTGATTCAGGACCAATAATTTCCCCTAGCTCTTCTATTAAACCCGGCAATACGTTGACCCAATAATTACGATGGCTTTTAATCATTTTCTCTTTTTGAGGGAAATACAGGTAGAGCGGAGTATCTCCCCGATATCGTGCCAAAACAGGAGAGATTTTTTCCCAAAACTCCTGCTCATTAAGATCAACCGGTGACTTTAAAAATATCTTCTTTGTCTTTGTGTCAGAGATACGGTCATGTTCCGACTCATCTACCAAGCTATCCAAAAGCTTAAGGTTATCCACCATTATTTTAGGTGTTTCCTCTTGAAAATTAAGTCTGCCTGTTACTAAAACGGGTAAGTCATTATCCAGGAGATTATTAAATTTGAGAAAATTACTAGGGAAAAGCAGAGCATCAATACTTCCTGTTAGGTCCTCCAAGACAAAATAAGCCATCGTCTGACCTCTTTTAGTGACAGAACGTCTTAAAGCGGTAATTATTCCGGCTAAAGTTACCTTTTCTTGATCATGTCTCGCCTCTAACTCACTAATCGTAAGCCTAATCTTTCTCTCGATTAAGGATTTATACTGTGCCAAAGGATGTCCGCTTAAATATAGACCCAGAACTTCCTTTTCCATTTGCAGAATTTCTTTTTCCGAAAACTCGCGTACTTGCGGTAAGGATATAGGTGGATTTGCAGGCTTTTCTACCCCGGCAAGATCAAATAAGGATATTTGCTGAGCGTTCCTTTGTTCCTGCCAAGCCAGTCCCTGATCAATACACACTTGCAGTACCGCTAAAAGTTGAGCCTGGGAGTCATGAATAGAACAAAAGGCTCCGGCCTTAATTAAATTTTCCAAGGCCCGACGATTAAGGCAAGAGAGATCCACCCTTTCGCAAAAATCCTGCAAGCTTTTAAAAGGACCTTTTTTCCGTTCTGCTATAATTGCCTGAATGGCCGGATATCCAACTTGCTTGATTGCCGCTAAACCGAACCTGATTTTATTCCCGCTGACCGTAAAATTTTCACCGCTTTCATTGACATCAGGAGCTAAAATCTCAATTTTCTTCTGTCGACACTCTTCAATATAAAAAGGGACTCGGTCTTTTGTTTCAATGACACTAGAGAGTAAAGCGGCCATAAACTCCACCGGATAATGCGCCTTTAAATAAGCTGTTTGATAAGCAACATACGCATAAGCAGCTGAATGACTCTTATTAAAACCATAACCGGCAAAATATTGCATCAAATCAAAGATTTGCTCAGCAACAGGTGCTTCAATCTGGCTTTTTTCCCAAGCTCCTTCCACAAACTTTTTACGCAGACCACTGATAATTTCCGGCTTTTTCTTACCCATAGCACGACGCAGCAAATCAGCCTCCCCTAGAGTAAAACCGGCTAAATCACTGGCAATACGCATAACTTGTTCTTGATAAATAATTACACCATTGGTATTTTTCAAAATCGGCTCCAAGGCCGGATGTGGATAGGTTATCTCTACCTCTTTGTGCGCCCTTTTAATAAAATCCTCTACCATACCACTCCCTAAAGGACCCGGTCTATATAGTGCATTCAATAGGACAATATCTTCAAATACTTTGGGTTTAAGCTCTCTAAGTATTGCCCGCAACCCGGAGCTTTCCAACTGGAACACTCCAATGGTATCCCCATTAGACAGTAATTCAAACACAGCAGGATCATCTAAAGGTATTTCATTTAAATTAACGTCTATTCCTTGGCTTTCTTTAACCAAAGAAACCGCATTATTAATCACTGTCAAGGTTCTTAATCCCAATAAATCCATTTTCAAAAGACCGATTTCCTCAACTGTTTCTTTGGCAAATTGGGTACAAACCAAACCTTCGGAAGTTGTTTGTAAAGGCAAGTAATTATCCAAAGGCTTCTGAGCAATCACCAATCCAGCCGCGTGTGTACCGGCATGGCGAGGAATACCCTCTAAAGCCCGTGCGATAGATAAAAGCTCCCGCACCACTTCATCTTCCTCTTGCATTTGCACCAGTTCCGGCGACACCTCTAAAGCTCTGTCTATGGTCATCCCCGGCTCCATCGGAACTAACTTGGCAACCTTGTCCACCACAGAAAGAGGGATCCCCATTGCTCTGCCCGTATCTCGAATGGCCGCTCTGGCAGCCAAAGTACCGAAGGTGATAATCTGAGCTACTCTATCCTGCCCATACTTGGACACAACATAATCGATTACCTCTCCCCGCCGTTCAAAGCAAAAATCACTATCAATATCCGGCATACTCACTCTTTCGGGATTTAAAAATCTTTCAAAGAGTAGATCATATTTTAGAGGGTCAATATCCGTTATCCCTAAACAATAGGAAACTAAACAACCGGCAGCCGACCCTCTCCCCGGTCCTACAAAAATCCCCTTCTTTTTGGCAAAATGAATAAAATCCCAAACAATAAGAAAATAGCTACTATAACCCATCTTCTTAATCACGGAAAGCTCATAATTCAATCTCTCTTCATGCTCAGGTAAAATCTCGCCATATCTTTGCCGAAGTCCTTGCCAGGATAACTCTTTTAAGTAACTATCAGCGGTATAACCTGCCGGGACCTGATACAAAGGCAGATGATTTTCTCCGAAGGTAAAATCAACCTGACAACGCTCGGCAATTAGCCGTGTATTCTCTAAAGCCTCGGGATAATCGCCAAAAAGCAGCTTCATCTCTGTTTCATTCTTTAAATAAAACTCCTCAGTTTCAAAGCGGAAACGTCCTTCATCCTTTAAGGTTTTACCCGTCTGAATACAGAGCAGAATATCTTGAATAAAAGCATCTTCACGACTCAAATAGTGAACATCATTAGTAGCCACCAAAGGGATGCCCGTTTTTTCCGCAATCTGCACTAAGCCTGCATTAACCTGACGCTGTCTGGGTAAGCCGTGATCCATCATTTCTAAATAAAAATTGTTTTTCCCGAAAATATCCTGATACTGTAAGGCTTTACTCAAGGCCTCTTCTTCTTTATGCTCCAGCAACAGAGAGGGGATCTCTCCGGCCAAGCATGCGGAAAGGGCGATTAAGCCCTTACTATATTGCTGCAGCAAAGTTAAATCAACGCGCGGTTTATAATAAAATCCTTCTAACCAGGAAGAGGAAACAAGTTTTAGTAGATTGGCATAACCTTCTTGATTTTCTGCCAATAGTAATAAATGATAAGGGGAATCATCTAATCCTGCTACTTTATCAAAACGACTACGCGGAGCAACATAGACCTCACAACCGATAATTGGTTTAATCCCCGCTTTTTTTGCCGCTTTATAAAAATCAATAACTCCATACATGACCCCGTGGTCAGTAATGGCTAAAGCCTCCATCCCCAGGTCCTTCGCTTGTTGAACTAAATTTTCAATCTTGCTGGCACCGTCAAGAAGACTATAACAGGTATGATTATGTAGATGAACAAAGGACACTTCCCGCTCCCTCCCAGCGAAACATTCTATTTTTTAAAGATGCGCGAAGTCACTAATGCTTTAGCTCTTAATTTTCCCTGACTATAGATACAGACATCGGCTAAACAAGACTTTTTCTCTAAATGCACAATCTGTGCGTAAACCTCAGCTACATCACCGACCTCAAGCGGATGAACATACTGTAAAGAAAGATTGTGTACAACTGTATTAAGACGGTGCTGTTTTCGTGCCACAATAAATGCTGCCGTAGAAATCATCGTCACCAAAGTTCCGGCACTGGCCGTTCCGTCCTCATCAATCATAAATTGCGAGATTTCTCCGGTAAGTTTAATCCCATTTTCATTATTCTCTGTAAGCCAATTTTCCAATTTAAAACCGCTCATCACTAGGTTGTCCACTGTTTCTCCCACATGCGGTTGTTTTTCTGTCTGTTGAAAGGCCGACAAAATATCCTGACGGCTAATCACACCCACTAATTTTCTATTTTTGACAATAGGTACAAGTTCAAAACCTTCCCATACCAATAAACGAGAGAGATGGGTTAATAAAGTATTGGGCTCAACCATTAATACATTCTTGGTCATCACTGACAAAACACTGGACTGACGATCTGCACCTGCCACGTCTACAGCCGTAACGATACCTACGACCATCATATTCTTGTCCACTACCGGGAATCTGCTATGCCCTGTTTGCATAGACATTTGATACCAGTCTTCTACCACCGCTTCTGCTGTCAAATAAAAGACCTCTTTAACCATAATATCTTCTACATAAATCAGATCTTTTTCTTTGAGACGATCAAAAATACCCCTATTCAAGATAGAAACAGCCTCAAAGGTCCCATAAGGGGAGGAGATTATACTCACCTGTTTATCCTTAGCTGCCTGTATAATCTCCGCCGCTATTCTTAAACCGTCCGTAACAATCACATGAGCACCGGCTTCAATGGCTATTAATTGCAATTCCGGTCTGTCACCTACAAACATTAAAGAATCCTTCTGTAAATTTTCTTTTAAGATTTTCGGACTATAACTGCCAATCACAAAACTTGCCGGCGTAATACTTAAATTTTCTTGACCTGTCAGAATTTCTCCTTCTAAGATTTTAACAATTTCACGCAAGGTAAGATCTTCAATTTCCTTTTCCTCTTCAGATTCAATACGAATGGTNNNNAGTACCTTCACTAACTTCCAATTCCTTGGCAATCTGTCTGACTGAAATTTTAACTCCCACATCTAATGATTTAATAAAACGTAAAATCTGTTCATGTTTAGTAGTACCTTCTTCCGAAATAGCCTCCATTTTCTGCCATACACCCCGTTCTTTAAGTACTTTTGACAAAAACTTTTTCCACTTAAAAGTATAACACAAACTCACTAATCTGTAACACTAGCTTTTTGTGTGAAAAAGGGTGTATTAGTACAGCCTGAAAAACCTTAGTCTCTTCTTTTCATGCGCTGGTACATCATTCCTCCAATGCGGCCTGATTCTTCTGCGGTTAATTCACCCCAGCCAAATTTTTCAATCTTTTCCCAAAGTCCTAGCTCCTTAGCAATTTCCATTTTTAATAAATCCTGTGCAGTAAGTTCTTTCTTTTTCTTTGCGATCTCACTCACCTCATTATTGGCTAACTTTATTAAAGCAGTTTTTGACCTAAAATGTCCGTTAATCCCAATCTTTCCACACGATGCTTTATCGCCTCTACATCAATAGTATAAAGCCCTTTGTTAACCATTTGTTTAAAATATTCTCCCCCAGAAAAAGTATAACGATTCTTCAAACCTTCACGAGTTTTGATTTTTTCATTGGCATAAGCAATTAAATCACCTATAGCCAAAGACCGTGGTAATTCCAACAGCGGCATTCCTAAATAGACACGTACGGCATTATGTCCGGCTAAACTACCTGTACACATAGCTTCCGTATGACCTACAAATAGACCGGACTTTTCTCCGGCGCAAAGAAGGTTCTGCAAGCCCTCTACTTTTAGAGCATTGTTGCGGGGAGCCATAGATAAATAACGAATAGAATTACCCTTCCCGCCCGAATAAGGATCATCATAACGGGCAAATTCAAAGCCCGGAATCTTTCTTAGTTTTTCTAACGGATAATAAGAAGTCATTAATTTTGCATAACCGGTGTCCAAAAGAATAATATTCTCTGCAAACTCCTTCAACGCATATTGCTGACATACTTTATACTCTAATTTTTTCAAATTTACATCCTCTGCAGGAATAGAAACAATAGCAACCCCATCACGGTCTAGTTTATCCGCAATTTCTTTACCTAATGAATTCTTGGCTAGTTTACAAGACCCACTATATGCCCCGTAAATTTCGTCACCACGCTGTCCTAATAGGTCTTCTACACCTGCACGTTGGCTGATGCTTACCCGAGGTCCATAGGAAGGACAACGTAAAATACACATGCAACAACCACTACCATAACGGAGACAATTACCCATCGGGCCTGTAGATCCTGTTGTTTCTACAAATACATCTCCCTCTTCTACACTACCGTCTGCTAAGACGATACTTTTTAACGTTTTATCTTCTTTATTTACATTGATAGCTCTTGTTTCTAATTTAATCGTAATTCCCATTTCCGATAATTTTTGACGCACCAGCGGTTCAACTTTGGTTACATCATATAAATAAGCATGTTTATGACCGGGGAAATTAACATTTTTATGTCTGGTTGCCTGATCCGTAATGGCGATTAATTCACCTGCTCCTAAGGCAATTAATTCTTCCGCAGCGGTAAATCTCCCGTTATTACGCATTATCCCCCCTACATTGCCCAAACCAAGCAGCAGATCTGTTTTTTCCAGGATGACTACTTCCGCACCGGCTTTTTTCGCTGTTATCGCTGCCGCACATCCGGACCATCCTCCACCAATAATGACAACTTTAGCCAATGGGTTTACCCCCTTCCGAATATTTCCATGGGATCCAACTGCGTTTTACAACTCTTAACTCTGCTTCCGTCCGCCAATCTAGTTTGACAACTCCCGCAAATTCCCTCACCACAACAAAGCAGAGCATTGTTTGAACAAACAAAGTGTACATCTTGCCCCATTTCTTGAATGAGATGTACTACCCCCTGATGCAACAGCTCTGAGCCACCGCTATAAATCAACCCTACTCCCTTATTAAGCAGTCTATCTTTAAGCTGAGACGAAAGTTCTTCAGTGATAGAACGCTTAGTTAAATCTATGGTCTCTATTCGGCAAACGCTGCAGCCAAGCTGTTGAAATAATTCCGCAGTAAAATCTGTCTTAATTTTTCCTATGTCCAAAAACACTTCTACTTCATTACCGCCTTGCACTAACTTTTTAGCTACAGGTAAAGCAGGGGCCTGCCCTATACCTCTAACAATTAATAAAGCTTTCCCTTTTTGAAAACTCTTTAAATGCTTTAATCCCAGAACCCCGTTCCAATACGGCCCCCGTAAATAAATTTCTTTTCCCGGTGCATCTATAGATTTAATAAAAAATTTAGTTTTAGCACCTTTCTTTTGGAGAGCTACTTCAATAGTTCCGGCTCTTTCGTCTGCTCGCATAATGGACATAGGTATATCAAAATAGGGTGTTTCTGCACATGCACTTATAAAAATATAGGCACCCGGCTGATTAAGTTCCCTGGCTAAGGTTTTCCGAACCTCAAACGTTAACAAAGTAACAGTGGGAGAAACCTTAGCCACCTTTAAAACTCGGCAGCTTTGCACTGGGCGATTCTCTTTACAGTAAGAACGGTTCCAAATATATTCCTGATATATACACACACCTTTCCAATTTATACAATCACAAAAAACCTTGCCCTGTAATTGGGAACACATCAAGCATTCACCGGTTTCAGCAAGATAACAAGGACAGTATTCACTACCTGCATCAATACAATCCAGGATTTTCATATCTCCAACACCCCTTTTCTCCTTTAATAGCTTATTACAAGAGCAAAGAAAGGGTGCATTATTACATAAAAAAGAAGACCCGAAGGTCTCCTTATCATAAGCTTATTAAGAAAACTTATTAATAAATTATTAATTTATTCTTCCTCAAATAAATCGGGATAGCAATATAATGTCTGTTTATCGGAGGGGACATCTCTGAAATCGTCAAGAATTTTAGTATACTTAAAAGCAAAATTAAAGGACAAATGTATTTCCGGCTTACTTCTGTCGACCGAACGCAAGATAACCTTATCAGGATAAAAAAGATATTGATAATCCTGATCGCGCCAATTAAGATGAACATTGCCTATCACCAGGCTGACATTACCCCATTCGTTAATAGAAAAATCATTGATACAACCCCGACCTAATTCTAATTGCTGTCCGATACTAAAGCCCACCGTATGGTCAGATTTACCCATAAAAGAAGTAAAATGTTCTAAAATAAAACGACATGGCAAACTTACCTCTTCAATGAGCCTGCGTTCTGTCGTTAATTTTTCTTCCAGCACCTTTAATCTAAGCATTGAAGGATGATTTTCTTCTTCGTTTAAATTATATTTTTCTTTACAGCTCCATAACTTTTGGGTAATTTCCTCAAGCGCTTCTAAATATCTGTTATCGCGCTCTTGCCGGTTTCCCATCTCATTCCCTCCTCAGAAAAACCTTGAATGTTCTTTCATTATACACTAAGCAGTAGTATTTTTACAATAATAACCATCTTTTCTCCGACATCACTTTTACAATTAACTTACACTATCTTTTATTACGAGTATTATTACTAGTAATAGTTATTCCTTAGTTGACTTATATCACAAAAATTCATATAATATAAAAGTAACTTCATTCAATAATCTATATAAGGACGGGGTATAGCGCAGTTTGGTAGCGCGCTTGGTTCGGGACCAAGAGGCCGGGAGTTCAAATCTCCCTACTCCGACCATTTGCTAATCATATCCGCAGTTGCGGATTTTTACTTTTTAGCATAAAGATAAAGGATTTCAGAAAAAGTTCAAGAAATATTTATTAAATACTTAGTGGGAGGATGGCGTATGTTTGGTTTTAAATTAACCTGCCCTGAATGTCAACAACCAATTACAGCTAACACAAGCAAATGTCCGCATTGCAAAAAAAAGGTATCACAAAAATACCTAAAGCGCTATTCCAACGCAATTAGTAAATTTTGGTTTGTGATTCTGGGGTGTTTCTTATTATTTTTAATCATACCTTTTCTTTTCTATGATTTACTCGGTACTACTTGGGTAGGAATTATCATTTTAGCCGGATTACCCATTTCTTTTCTTATTGCTTATTTTGTCACACGAGCAACCTTGAAAAAATTATAAAGCAAAAATATTAAACATAATCTAAAAAACAAAAGCAGGAGAAAATTCCTGCTTTTATTATTTAAACGATATCGCTTATTTGTTTAAGAACATCTCCTACTATCTCCATAGGTATCCCTTTTTTCGCCACAACTTCCCCAATACCCATCGGAAGAATAAAGTGTACTTCCTGATTCTCTACCTTTTTATCAGCAGGTAAAAATCTTAAAACATCATCCACAAGAGCAGAAGAGAAGCTGAACGGTAATCCCCACTTTTGCATTAAACAGAGCACTTCTGCAACTACGACGGAATTAATCATTTGCAATGCTTCCGCCAATTTTAAAGCTGCAACCAGACCAACGGCAACTGCCTCACCGTGCCGATACTTCTGAAAGTTCGTCGCTTTTTCCAGAGCATGTCCAAAGGTATGTCCTAAATTTAAAATATTACGCAACCCTTCATCTCGTTCATCTTTTTGAACGATTTCAGCTTTAATTAAAATACATTGTTCAATCATTGACAAGATTACCGCAGGCTTTTTTTCTAATATTGCCTCAGCATTTTCCTGTAAAAAAAGAAAGAACTCCCGACCGTCTAAAAGGGCATATTTCAACACTTCTGCCAGTCCTGCTCTCCATTCACGCATTGATAACGTTTCTAAGGTCATTAAATCAGCCCAAACTGCCCGCGGTTGATAAAAAGTTCCTAGTAAATTTTTACCGCGGGAGTGATTAACTGCAACCTTGCCGCCTACACTACTGTCTACCTGTGCTAAAAGTGTAGTAGGAATTTGAATAAAGGGAATCCCCCTTTTGTATAAAGCAGCCACAAATCCCGCTAAATCCCCAACTACTCCCCCGCCTAAAGCTAATAATGGCACTTTGCGGCTCAGATTCTTAGTCAGCATCACATCAAGGATTTTTTCCGCATTATCCCAAGTCTTGGCCTCTTCTCCCGGCTTAATTAAATAAAAAGAGGGCTGATAACCTTGCTGGAGCAGTAAATCCTCTAACCTTTTGCCATAGAAACTATTTACCTGTGTATCACTAATGATAAAGACTTCTTTTTCACGGGAAAAACCTGCTAAATCAGCAATACGCTGAGGCAAAAGATCATACCCCAAGTAAATGGAATAACTTCTCTCCCCCAGGTCAATTTCAATTTTCCGCAAACCCTCTTTCATTAAACCACCTCTGAACAATCATGAACAACTTAGATTTAAAAAACTTAAAAGAAACGGGCTAAAATTATTTAGTTTGAAGATACTGCAAATAATTTTCAAAATTAGACAGTGTCTCCTCTAAATGATCACCGCCAAATTTCTCCATCATTACAGACGCTAATACCCAAGCAGTAATCGCTTCAGCTACTACCGCCGCCGCAGGTACAGCACAAACATCGGCACGCTCTACAGCTGCCGTAATAGCTTCTTTGGTCTGCCAGTCCACACTTGCTAAAGGCTGGGCCAGGGTCGGTATCGGTTTCATCGCTGCTCTGACGACTACCGTCTCCCCGTTAGTTATTCCTCCTTCGATCCCGCCGGCATGATTAGTACGATGACCAAAACCTTCCCCCTGTTGATATGTTATTTCATCATGCAGCTGTGAGCCAAATAAAGTAGCCGCTGCAAAGCCACTACCAATCTCCACGCCTTTGCTTGACGGAATACTCATCAAGGCTTGAGCTAATTGCCCATCAAGGCGGCGATCCCAATGCACATGAGAACCTAGACCCACAGGAACCCCTTCCGCAATAACCTGAATTACCCCGCCCAAGGAATCGCCTCTTTTTTTAGCCTCCTCAATAGCCTTGACCATTAATAAAGAGGCCTCCTGATCAGGGCAATAAACTGGGTTTTCATATAATAATTTACTGTCGATAATTTTTTCTTCCCTCTTTGCCTGCACATCACCTATGGCCACAACCTGACCCTGTACTTCAATACCGAAAAAAGACAGCAATTGTTCGGCCACAGCTCCTACTGCTACTCGTACCGCCGTTTCCCGAGCACTGGCTCTTTCTAAGATATTGCGTAAATCATCTTGCCGATATTTTAGACCACCGGCTAAATCAGCATGACCAGGTCGTGGTCTGGTGACAACACGTTCCGTTAATAGTGCTTCAGCATCAGGAGCCATGACCTCCTGCCAATTCTGCCAATCCCGGTTATAAATCACCAAAGTTAGGGGTGTGCCTAAAGTAACCGAGCCTCTCAGCCCGGAAAAAATCTCCACTCTGTCCTCCTCCAGAGACATCCGCTTACCGCGACCATAACCACCCTGTCGCCTCTTTAAGAGCAGATTTATTTTCTCAATATCCAACTTCAGACCTGCAGGCAGTCCCTCAATAATCGCTACTAACGCCTTGCCATGAGATTCTCCGGCAGTCAAAAAACGCAGCATCTTACGCCCACCTCTCTAACTCATTACTCATTACCTCTTTAGGTGCTTTCCGGCCTGACCACTTTTCAAAAGCAAGCATGCCTTGAGCTAAAAGCATTGGCAACCCATTATATGTATGACATCCTCTCGCTTTAGCCTTCTGCAAAAAAACAGTCTCGCGCGGCTGATAAATTAAATCTACTACGATCTGCCCTTTAGAAAACCATTTTTCTTCCACGGGCAGACTTTCTTTTTCCTGTGGAAACATCCCTAAAGGTGTAGCATTAATTAACAAAACGTTCTCCGCAAAAATTTCTTTTAACCTCTCGTCCTCCCAATTCGTAACTCTGGCATTCGCACCTAAACTTTCTAATAAAACAGCCAAATCTTTGGCGTTCTCACTATTACGATTAACAATAGTAAAGTTCTTCTTTCCGGCTAAAGCTAAAGCAACTGCCACTGCCCTGGCTGCACTTCCGGCACCTAAAAGCAAAATTCCTTCAGTTTTTACTAAATTTGGTTCTCTTTCCTGTAAGGCAAGATAAAAGCCTAAACCATCAGTATTATCACCCCATAAGCGGCCTTCCTTCCAATAAAAGGTATTCACTGCTCCAATCAATTGTGCCTCTTTCGTTAATTCATCTAAATAGGGAATGATCTCCTTCTTCAAAGGCATGGTAACGTTGCCGCCTTGAATCCCTAAAGCCTTCAAACCTTGTACCGCTTCTGCCAATTGGTTTTTCCCGACCTTTAAAGCAATATAGATACAATCCATCCCTAAAGCCTTAAAAGCCGCATTATACATTGCCGGTGACAAAGAATGTTCAATAGGATCACCCAATACTGCAAAGACTTTCGTCTTCCCGTTAACTGCGATCATTCAGCCCCACTCCTTAGTTGATCCAACAAGCTCCAAAAACCAGGAAAAGAAACCTCAACCACCTCTGCATCCTCAATGACAGTTTCCCCTTTAGCACCTAAAGCTACTATCGCCAAAGCCATAGCAATTCGATGATCACCAAAGCTTTGACATACGGCTCCTTGTAAAGGAACACCACCTCGAATAAGTAAACCATCGTCCAGTTCTTCCACCTGACCGCCTAAACGAGTCAGTCCTGCACATATAGCCTGGAGACGGTTACTTTCCTTCACTTTTAATTCCTGAGCATCCCTTATTTCCGTGACACCACAGGCAAACAGACTTGCTACCGCTAAAATAGGCAGTTCATCTATTAGCCGAGGAATGATCTCGCCACCTAAAGAAAGACCATGGAGAGAACTGCTTTCAACCTCAATCGTTCCTCTCAATTCGCCGGCAATTTCCACTTGATCTGTTATCCGCAATTTCGCACCCATGGCTTGTAAAACCTCAATAATCCCACTACGCGTCGGATTCAAACCTACTCCCTTAATTACGATCCTGCTGTCAGGGACGATTAGACCGGCTACCAACAAAAATGCTGCTGAAGAAAGATCACCCGGAATCGTTACTTTCCTAGCTTTTAAAGGCAATTGTCCCTTGATGCGCACCGTTTGTCCTTCCCGTTCAAGCTGTGCACCAAAAGCTTCTAACATTAACTCAGTATGATTACGAGTAACAACGGGTTCTAGGATCTCTGTCCATCCCGGAGTATAAAGACCCGCTAAAAGCAAAGCCGATTTCACTTGAGCACTGGCTATCGGTAACTTATAACTGATTGGCTGTAAATTTCCCCCGCTGATAATTAAAGGAGCATAAATCCCCCCCTGATGCCTCGAAAGCTGTGTGCCTGTTATCCGCGCTCCCATTAGTTGCAAGGGGACAGCAACCCGCTCCATTGGTCGTCGGCAAAGGGAAGCATCACCGGTAATAGATGAAGTGAATGACTGTCCTGCCAAAATTCCTGTCAAGAGACGCATCGTGGTCCCAGAATTGCCCGCATCCAGTATTTCAGCCGGCTCCTGCAAACCCCACAAACCCTGTCCTTTGATGATCAGCTTATCTTTTCCGCACCCATCATCATTTCTACTACCGTCATCTTCTCTTTCAATAGATACACCCAGTTGACGCAGACATTGACAGGTATGTAAACAATCGGCAGAAGCTAGAAAACCTTCAATTTCAGTAGTTCCTTCGGCTAAAGCTCCGATCATGACCGCCCGATGGGATATGGACTTGTCCCCGGGAACAGAAATAATTCCACTTAATCTTCGGGCTGAAGTAACTTTCCTTTGCACTAATAATCAATCTCCCGTTCTCCCCATTACTGAGGCGATTTTCTCGACTTCCTTTAACAATTCTTTAAAGACACGCGGTTTAAGGCATTGCGGGCCATCACAAACAGCTTCCTCAGGATGATGATGTACTTCGATCATCAAACCATCGGCACCGGCGGCAATAGCTGCCCGAGCCATGGGGGCAACTAAACGCCATTTTCCTGTACCATGACTGGGATCAACAATTACCGGCAAATGAGTAAGCTCCTTTAGAATTGGCACGACCGAAAGGTCTAAGAGATTACGCGTATAGATAGACTCAAATGAGCGTATCCCTCTTTCACAGAGAATTACTTGATGATTTCCCTGCGACATGATATATTCAGCGGCCATAATCCATTCCTCTATCGTAGCACTTAAACCCCTTTTCAAAAGCACCGGTTTATTATATTTGGCTACCTCCATCAAAAGAGGAAAGTTCTGCATATTTCTTGCTCCTATTTGCAAAATATCGGCATATTGAGCCACCAGTTCTACCTTACGGGGATCCATGACCTCTGTAACAATATATAAGCCTGTTTTTTCGCGTGCTTCAGCTAAATACTCTAATCCTTTTTCCTCTAAACCATGAAAAGCATAAGGGGATGTTCTGGGCTTATAGGCGCCTCCCCTTAAAATTCGGACACCACTATCTCTAACCAATGTGGCGATCTCTAATAGCTGTTCTCTGCTTTCCACAGCACAAGGTCCTGCCATAATTTGCAACTGCTTACCCCCAATGGAAAGATCCCCTACGCGAATTACCGTATCTTCTTTTCGAAATTCCCTGCTCGCCAATTTATAAGGAGCAAAAATGGGGATGACTCGCTCTACGCCATCAATGGACTCCAAAGCTTGCTTTATGTAATCATACTTATCATCACCGCCCACAGCTGCGATCAGGACATTATTTACACCTCTGGACTCATAAATCCGATAGCCGTTATTTTGTAGTTTTTTAACAACCTTTTGGATAACGTCCTCACCCTGATTGGGTTTCATGACGACAATCATTGCTAACCCCCCTTAAAGCTAAACACAAATACGTTTCAACCAAAACATATACCCGTTGCACGTGCCGCTTTAATCAATTCCCCCTGCGGATCTACCTTTTTTAAATGTTGCACAGCTTGAGCCAACTGTACACAAACAATCTCTTGTCCATGCAAAGCCACCATTGTCCCCCATGGACCCTCGACCGCCTGTTCTACTGCCTTTACGCCAAAACGTGTAGAAAGAATACGGTCATAAGCCGTGGGACTGCCACCTCGCTGTAAATGGCCTAATACAGTTACCCGTGCTTCTAATCCGGTAAGTTGAGTCAGTTGTTCTGCCACAAGCTGACCCACACCCCCTAACCTGATCGGGTCTGAACTACCTTGAATCGTTTTCGCTACTGTCATCTGCCCTCCAATAGGCTTTGCTCCTTCTGCGACAACTATAATGCTAAATAATTTGCCTTGGGCTTTTCTTTCTTCTATTTTCTGTTTAACTTTCTTTAAATCATAAGGAATTTCCGGAATCAAAATTACGTCTGCACCACCGGCTATCCCGCTGTATAGTGCAATCCAGCCACCATAACGCCCCATAACTTCTAAGATCATAATCCGGTGATGTGATTCTGCGGTGGTATGTAACTTGTCTAACGCTTCCGTAGCTGTAGTTACAGCCGTATCAAAACCAAAGGTTACATCGGTAGCATCAAGGTCATTATCAATTGTCTTAGGAACACCAATGACCTTTAACCCCTTCTTGCTAAAATCATTAGCAATACTAAGGCTGCCATCACCACCGATGACCACTAAAACATCAATACCTAATCTTTCTATATTTTTCAATGCCTCGGCCGAAAGATCGCGATAAATTTTCTTTCCGTTTTCCATCACGGGAAAATGAAAAGGGTTGTCCCGATTATTTGTTCCTAAAATAGTCCCACCTTTATGTAAGATTCCGGAAACTTTGTCTATAGTCAGAACCTGATAATTATTCTTTACCAATCCGTAAAAGCCGTCCTGGAATCCCACAACTTCTAAATTATAATTATGCAGTGCTGTTTTTACAACTGCTCTAATTACTCCGTTTAAACCAGGGGCATCCCCGCCCCCTGTAAGAACCCCTAATTTCTTAATCATTTTGGCAACTACTCCTTTCTATCTCGTTTCCAAAATGCTGCCAAATATTATCCCAAGCTAATTTACTGGAATGAGGAGAACCTAAATGCTCGGCCATCTCTTTCATTTGTCTCAATCTGAGGGGATTCTGCCACAATGCTGAAAATTCCGGAATAAGCATGTCTAACTTTTTGACTTTAATCGCCGCACCTCTATTCAAAAGATAATCTGTATTTCTGTCTTCCTGCCCGGGGAAAGAAGTATAAATAATCAAAGGTTTTTTCATAGCTAGAATTTCTGCAGAAGTGACCCCACCCGGTTTAGAGATAATTAAATCACAAGCTGCGATTATCCTAGCCATATCCTCTACATAACCAAACACACGGAGACGAGGGTTATTTATCCTGTTTAATTTTTCATAAAGCCGTTTATTCCTGCCGGCGACTACCACAACCCCAAATCGCTCCTCACTAAGAATTTTCCGGGTTATTACTTCTATTCTCCCTAAACCCAATCCTCCCCCCATAACTAATACCACCGGATCACCGGTGAAAGCAAATTCCTTTTTTACCTCATTATGATTTAGTTCCTGACCAAATTGCATCCTAATGGGGATCCCAATAGGTTTTATTTTCTCCCATGTAATTCCTTCCTGTAATAAAGGATAAGCTAAATCAGCAGAATGAATAAAATAGAGATCTACACCCTTGCTGATCCAGATAGGATGAATATGAAAATCTGTAACAGCCGAGACTAAAGGTATATGTAGTTTCCCTTTTTCTTTCATCTGTCCCAGCATCCCCGTAGGAAATGCATGTGTGGTAATAATAACATGAGGATTTACCTGATTGATTAATTGTGATAACTTCCGGGAAATTAATTTAGCAAAGAGTTGACTAAACTCTACTAACTTATCTCCTTCCTCAGCCTGATCATATAAATACCCCCAAACTTTAGGTGTAAAACGCAAAGTTTCCATATAACTCCCAACGACAACCTTATTTAAAACACTATTGATATAGCGAAATGTATCAATAATTTTTACCTCGGAACCCGGTGCCTCAACCAATAATCTCTCTGCAATAGCTTGAGCAACTGAATCATGCCCTGCGCCTATGGAAACAGAAAAAATCAGTGTTCTTATTGGTTTTTTCCTATTCATTTTTCACGATCCCCTCATCAATATTCTTTTATTACCGTTTTTTTACTTTAAAGATAATATATATGTTTATATTATACCTTATTACCAAAAAACAACCTACAAAAAAATCATAAGAAGAAGAGCCCTTGAACACAAGGGCTCTTGCTTTTTCATCTATTTGCGTATTTCACAAATTCAGTAGACTCAAATTAATGAATTAAACTGGCTAGATTAACCACTGCCTCTCGGTTAAGGATTGTTTTACCATGTTCTGCAAAAAAAGCAGCGTCTGTGGGCAACCATTCTCCATACTCACCCAGAACAGCACTAACTTCTTCCTTACCTAAAGGAATTGTGGTAACTGCCAGATAGTACTCTTCCTGATATTTGTATAAAGAACTAGTTACAATATAATCAGGCACAACTCTGGCACATGCTTGAATACAAGTTTCTAAATCAGAGAACCGCCAAACCTGAGCATTTCCTTTGGTTATAATTGGTTCACTATCATCTTCTTGTTCATCATCCTGCCAATAAGTAAAACAACTACGAATATCCTCATCATGTGTAGGATGTACTTTTGTCATAATTACCGCTATCTTATCTACCGATAAAGGATAAGCTTCTACTATTAACTGAGAATCTTCTTCGATTTCAAACCCGCATTCATGGTAGGCAAAGTCAAGTAAATCTTGAAACAATTCGTGAGCTTTGGGATTTAAAGGCATCCACTCCCATTTTTTAAAATCTCTTTCCTCCAAATCCTGTCTGGTAATAATTATCTGGACTTTGTTCTCATTAATCTTCTTAATAATCATAAGCCCACCTCCTCATTATCCTCGTTTATACTGGAGGCAATGTAACATTATTATATTGTATCAGCAAATATTGTCAAGCTAGATTCACTATTATTTATCTTACTAATTGTTTCCATAATACGTTGGTCTTTTCTATTTATGACATATTTGCTAATTAAATTATACCCTTTCTTCAGGGGAAAAGACAACCCTTTCCGTAAAAAACGGAAAATACCCGAGAGCTATTCCCGGGTTGTGTTTCCTAAACTTCTTTTATCGCTTCTGTCGGGCAACTTTCCAATGCTTCTCTTGCAGCTTCTTCCTGATCCTGAGGTACATCCCCTTCAATAGCTTTAGCTTTCCCATCCTCGTCCCAATCGTAAACATCTGGAGCAATACTAATACATGCACCACAGGAAATACATTCATCCGGATCAACTTTTACCTTCATAAATCATTCCACCTTTCTCCGTATATATAAGCATAAGCTTTTTCATGTTGCATTACATAATATTACCATTCATATGCAATAATATGAACTAAAACAACAAAATAAAAGGAGCGTGAAACTAATGGTCAATAAAATTATCTCAGTTGTTTTAGAAAAACGCAACGAAGAAGCTCCCAGCTTTCAAGAAATCTTAACAAAACACGGCTGCATTATTAAAATTCGTTTAGGAGTTCACGAAATAGAGGGATGTGCCAACAAAGGTCTGATTATTCTTGTTGTACACGGTAATCAAGAAGAAGTGGACAAACTTATTAACGACTTAAAGAATGAGCCCACAGTAAAGCTTAATACCTTAGATATTGAATAACTAAACATTTAATTAATAACCATTTTCATAAAAAATACCCCTCCGTGTTTAAACGGAAGGGGATTTTTTTAAAACATAATTCGGTCCTCATTATAAACAAAAACGTTCATTAATAAACCTAAGGCGATCATATTGGCCAATAAGGAACTTCCTCCATAACTAACAAATGGTAAAGGTATACCCGTAATGGGCATAATCCCAATGCTCATTCCAATATTCTGCAGAATATGAAAAACAAACATAGAAACAACACCAATGGCAATCAAAGCTCCATAAGTATCTTTAGCCTCACGGGCAATCATAATCCCACGATAGATTAAATAGAAAAACAACAAGAGCATAAATGCAGAGCCAACAAAGCCAAATTCCTCTGCCAGAACACAAAAAATAAAATCTGTCCACTGTTCAGGTAAAAAATCATTGATATTCTGAGAACCCATCCCCCAGCCTTTACCCCAAAGTCCACCTGAACCGACGGCAATCTGAGACTGAATAACATGCCAACCTGAATCTCGTGGATCAATCATCGGATCAATAAAAACAATTAAACGATTGATCTGATAGTTCTCCAAAGGGAGCCACCAACCCCAAGCAAAGTGCCCGTATATAGCTAAGGCGATTAGACCGATACCACTTCCCACTAATAAAAACAGTAGACCGGGAGAGGCTCCGGCTACTAACAACATTCCAAACATAATCGCCACATAAACAAGTCCCGTACCTAAATCCGGCTGTTTTAGAATAAGTAAAAGCGGAATAGCGACATAAATAAAAACGGGCAGCAATTCCTTAAAAGTTTTAAGCTTACCAATCCTAGGGACAAGAAACTGGGCTAATCCCAAGATAAGTAAAGTTTTGGCCACTTCTGCCGGTTGAAATTTAAATGGACCTAATTCGATCCAAGCTTGAGCCCCTTTCGTTTCACTACCTAAAATTAGTGTTCCTAAAAGCAACAATATATTTATTGTATAGATCAGCTTGCCATATTTGGCAAACTTACTATAATCAATAGTCAACACACAAAAAAAGGCAACTAGACCTACGACAGCCCAAGCAGCTTGGCGAGCAACAAAGTTCATGCCATAGCGCACACTGGCATTAACAGTAGCACTTTGTAAAACAAAGAGACCCATCACAAGGATGAGCCCCACAACCCCCAAAAGAGTATAATCAAGGCTTTTTATTAGCTTCGATAAACGCATAGCTTCACCCCGTTCCTTTACCATTATAACCCTAGAACGGTATCTTCCCAAGGATTATCTTTTGCCACTTTTATGCAAATTTAAATTCTATTAATCTTCAACACAGGAATATTAGCTACTAAAGCTACGGAAGTATCACTAGAATTAAGTGTAACCTCAGTACCTTTAACATCTATTTCCATATAAGTAGAAATAACTTTGAGCATATCCTCTTTTAAATCCTCCAAAAGCTGGGGAGAAATACTGGCTCGATCATGAACTAAGACTAAACGTAGTCTCTCCTTAGCAATATTCTTACTGGGAGGTACCTGTTTCCCTGTTCCCTTTCCCAAAATATCCATATCTAACTACCTCCTTACTTATTCATTAAAACCGAAGAATTTTTTTAATTTCCCTAAAATCCCTTCATCTACTTCCAAAGAGAGTAAAGGGATATCTTCGCCCGTTATTCTTCTGGCAATATTTCTGTATGCCTGTCCGGCTTGAGAATTCATATCTAAAGCTACAGGTTCCCCTCTGTTTGAAGAGATAACAATCGCTTCATCTTCCGGGATTACTCCTAATAGATCTATAGCTAAAATATCAATAATATCATCAATATCCATCATATCGCCTTTTTTAACCATGCTGGGACGAATACGATTGATCAACAATTTAGGATTGCGTAATTCGGCTGCTTCCAAAAGACCAATAATTCTGTCAGCATCACGTACTGCAGAAATTTCCGGTGTTGTTACCACAATTGCTTTATCAGCACCGGCAGTGGCATTCTTAAAGCCACCTTCAATCCCAGCCGGACAGTCAATAATCACATAATCAAACTCTTGTTTCAATTTTACACATAATTCTTTCATCTGTTCCGGTGTGATCGCCGATTTATCCTTAGTCTGAGCCGCAGGTAATAGGCAGAGACTTTCGAATCTTTTATCTTTAATCAACGCCTGCTTCAAGCGACAGTTGCCTTGTACCACATCAACTAAGTCATATACGATTCTATTTTCTAAACCCATCACAACATCTAAATTTCTCAACCCAATATCGGTATCTACCATAACCACCTTTTTTCCTATTGAAGCCAAACCTGTGCCGATATTGGCAGATGTTGTGGTTTTACCGACTCCGCCTTTCCCAGAGGTAATAACTAAAACTTCTCCCATACTTAACCCCCCACTGCATTCTAGTATTTTTCTATATTTTTAAAAGGCTCACATATAATAACATTCTCATTAATTTTGGCAATTTCCGGACCTAAAGGCTCATCTTCAGGAGCCCGTGCAATACAATTAGCAATACGGAGTAATGAAGGTTGCAATCTATAAGCCATTACCCAAGCCCTTTCATCCCCGGAAGAACCTGCATGGGCAATTCCTCGCAAAGTCCCCATCACCATAATAAATCCCGTGGCAATAATCTCGGCACCGGGATTAACATCACCAAAAACAATAACATTACCATCAAAGGTAATATTTTGACCGGAACGCATATTTCTGTTAAGGATATAAACCGGTTTAGGGCTAATAAATTCTGTAGCCGATGTTTCCTGCTCATGAACCGGCTTAATTCTATCCTCTTGCTCCGAGTCTTTTTCTTTTGTTTCTATACTCGTCTCTGCGGAGGAATCTGTTCTGATCCCTTTAATTTTTATCCCACATTGCTCAAAGGTCTTCCATAATAAACTCACGTCTTTTACGGAAAGGTCACGATTGCCCAGTTCTATAATCACACTGGCGCCTGCAAAAAAATTTTTATTTTCGCCGCTCAAACGTTCTTTAATTTCGGCTATAACTTTACTCCAAGACGATGTTTCTTCACAAAATATATGTAAACCTTCCCGATCACCTTTTACCGTAACTAAAGCATTCTTCATTGGTTATTTTTTTCCTCCTGCAAATTACTTCGACACTTTTTTTGACTCTTACAGGCAAACTATACTTTACATTCGCTATAATTAAACAAAATCCCTGCTCCAAAAAATAAAAAACGGGAGTTTCTTCCGTTTTTTTCTATGAGGCAAGGTGTGGCATGGGGACGTTTCTCCTGCCACGTTAAGCAGAAATAAAAGTTGCTTTAAATAAATGTGGCAGGAGAAACGTCCCCGTGCCACACATTCCCGCCTATTCAGGAAGCTGCGCTTCCGCTTCATTCGTCGGAAATTCGCCTTCGTTCACAGCTGGCTCATTTTCATTTGTCGGAGACTGCTCTTCATTTACCGGAGGCTGACCTTCATCTACTGGACGCTCGCCTTCATTTGCCGGTGGTTGCTCTTCATCTACCGGAGACTGATTCTCATTTACCGGTGGTTCACTTTCACTTGTTGAAGGCTGACCTGCATTCGTCGGAGACGTTTCATTTGCCGATTGTGGCAAATGAAACGTCCCTGTGCCACCCATCTCGTTTAAGCCGAAATATTCCTCAAAGACAGCTTTGCACACATGTCCTATAGAACCGGACCCGCTATTACCATATTCCATCACACCGGCAAAAGCAATCTGGGGATCGTCAGCCGGGGCATAAGCGATAAACAAGCCGTCAAAATCTTTATTTTTTACGTATCCTGCTCTACCGGGCTGAGCTGTACCCGTTTTCGCAGCAACCTTGATCTGCTCAGGAAAATTCCGAAACAGAGAATAAGCCGTACCACCCGGAGCTGAAGTCGTGATCATTGCCTTTTGGGTTTCCTCAATTATTTCCGGCAAAAGAGAAGAAGTCATTACCAATTCAGGGAAAAACTCTTGCACCAAATTTCCCTCTGCATCAAGGATCTTTTCCACCACATAAGGCTTATACCTTTGTCCATTATTAGCTATAGTCGCCACATAATTGGCGAGTTGAATAACCGTATATTGATTATAGCCCTGACCTATTCCGGTATTATACGTGTCAAAATCATGCCAGCTGGTATTAAATTCTACCTCAATTCGCCGTTGAGCTTCCAAAGATGCTTTTTTATTCTTCAATTCCCTTTCTAACTGTTTCTTTTCCTCATCCGTAACCGCAGCAGCAATTTTACCTTGATACTCATCATTCAAAGCTTCAACCTTATTATCAAATCTTTTATTGATACTCTCGCGGCGTGAAGCAAATTCTTCCTCCTGCCACCCTACATGAGGCAAAATCCCCTTGCTTTCAAAAGGCAAATCTATACCGGTACGCTCTCCCAAACCAAACTCCAGCCCAACTTGGCCTATTGCTTCTATACCGGCCCGGCGAGCCATTTCCTGAAAATAAACATTACAAGATTTGGCAATAGCTTGATAATAATTGAGACGTCCATGAACGCCCGTACATTTAATTCTGGGCGGATTCCAATATTGTCCCGTACAAAGCACTTGCTCCGTTGGGGAAATATGGGCTGCACTTAAAGCCGCCATCCCTACAATTGGTTTAAAAACCGACCCGGGAACATAACTGCCTTGAATAGCCCTGTTGCTTAAAGCCGGAGGAGTAATGCGAAAATAATAATCAGCTTGGTCCTGGCTAAGTGGCTTCCCGTTAAAATCATCAGGATTAAGGCTTGGACGGCTAACCATGGCCAACACCTTACTGGTTTTTACATCTAACAAAACGGCCGCCCCGGCCTTAGCCTTCGGATATTTTTTCTGCACCTCAAGCATCACTTCATCAAAGGATTTTTCCATGGCTTGCTGCAATTTTAAATTAAGTGTCAATACTAATTTATGACCGGGAATGGGCGGAATCTCCCGTACTTCTCGTACCGGCCGGTTTAAGGAGGTTACTTCAACCTGCCGATAACCTTTTTTCCCGTTTAAATAATGTTCATACATTTTTTCAATCCCGATTTTGCCAACTAAATCATTCATCCCATAATCTTCATAACCGGGTTGCTCTATTTCTTCTTTAATCGAGTGAACATAGCCTAACAAATGACCGGCCAAACTTCCGAAAGGATAAGAACGCTGGGGATGAGCATCAACACTTACTCCGGGCAATTCACGTCTTCTCTCTTCAATAGCCGTAACCACTTCCATAGAGGCATCCCGCTTGATTACTATTGGTTCATAAAGACGGTTCTGACCCTTAAGTAAAGCTTTAATACTCTCTACAGTAATTTCCGGGTCATTTAAAATTACTACTAAATTTTGGATAACTTTATCTATATCCTGGTCTTTTAAGCCCAAATAATTCAAAGAGATATTAAAAACAGGTCTGTTCGTAACAAGTACCTGTCCATCATTAGCTAAGATTTCACCTCTCGGGGCTTCTACAGGAATCCATCGCATCGTGTTGGAAACAGCCTTAGTTTGATAAATCTCCGTCTGGATTAACTGTAACCAAGCTAAGCGTATAAAAATAACTGCAAAAATAAAGATGATAATCGCAAGATAAATATTTAAAGAGTGTTTTAATACAGTTTTCGGTTTCTGTATTCCCATAAAAGCACCTCCTTTACAGAGACTGCTGTTCCATATCTTGATTCACCCAATGATAATAACCGAAATAAATAAAAGGTACCAAACAAGTATTAAAAATAGCTACAGGCAAGAGCTTCCAATAAAAAAAATCTAACGCCCAGTTTATGCCCGCAATTTTTCCTAAGATAAAAACCATTGTGCCATTAAAAAGAGTGCCGAAAAATAAGGCTAGGACCGGAATTAAAAGGTTTTCACGAAATGCACCTTTTAATAACCACCCGCCGAGAAAAGAGGTTAAGCCCTTAGTCAAAGCATTTAAACCGATAAAATGACCTAAATATAAATCCTCCAGTAACCCAACAAAAAAGCCAAATAAACTTCCTTGATAAGGCCCATGAAAAATACAATTGAAAATAACTAAAATCAGCAATAAATCAGGTTTAACCCCGGCAACAGTGTACTCTGATAATAGCGTGGACTGCAAAACTAAACCCAATATGGTTAAAAAAAACATGACCAGATAATAAGGCATTACTCTTCTCCCCCGAATTCAACCGAGCTTTCCTCACTCTCCATATTCTCTGTAGTTATCAATTCATCTTCAGGTTTTAGTACTTGTTTAATAATAAAAACTTCTTCTAAACGAGAAAAATCAACAAAAGGTTTTAACGTTGCCGTTTTCATCAAACCTCCCGGTTCGGGAAGTACTTCAATAACTTTGCCTATCCGTATGCCGGGCGGATAAATACCACCCAACCCGGAAGTTACTACCGTTTGATTAGGTTCTATAGGCAAATCATGAGGAAGATGAATCATTTGTAAATACTGTGAATTAGAAGTTCCCACGGCAACTCCCGGAGTATATCTGGTTTCAAAAATTCTCGCTCCTACTGCTCCTTCTCGGTCCAAAATCAACAATACTTCTGCCGTATTCCAAGTAACAGAAACAATTCTCCCAATCAAACCGTCATGGTTAACCACAACCATCCCCGGAGCAATCCCTTGCTTACTACCTTGATCCACAATCAACATTTCGTACCAATTAGCATGATTACGCGCAATAACCCTGCCCATAACCAATTCATAATTCTCGGCTTTTTCCTCTTTGTATTGTAAAAGATTCTTTAAACGCTGATTTTCTAACCTCTCTGCCTCTAAATCATATATTTGTTCTTCTAAACGGACTATTTTTTCCGCCATAATTTTATTCTGCTCTCGTAACTGCTTACTGTCGTTAAAATAGCCGAAGACATTTTGCACTGATGTGGTTATCAGCATAATCCCTTTTTGGAAAGGAGCTGTGATTTCTCGAATAATCTTCCCCCCTAAAGGTTGTGCAGCAGTTTCTCCTATTCCGGTGTTTAGCAGCATTTTGAAAGTAAAGAAAAGAACCAAAACGACCAATAGGCATACAATTATTTTTTGTTTTTTGGTCACCTCGCAACCACCTAGCCCATCTGTTTATTCGATAATGCTACCCTTTTCAAAACATCAATATTGTCCAAAGTTTTCCCGGCGCCAAGCGCCACAGCATTAAGAGGCCCGTCAGAAATATGCACAGGCATCCCTGTCTGCTCACTAATCAGTTTATCAAAACCGTGTAATAAAGAGCCGCCGCCCGCCATCATAATTCCTCTGTCCATAATATCTGCAGCAAGTTCGGGAGGGGTCTTTTCCAAACAAATCTTAATCGTATCAACGATTGCCGCTACAGGTTCTGCAATGGCACTGTTAATTTCATCTGCAGTAACTGTAATCAATTTAGGTAATCCTGTCACCATATCTCTTCCTCTGACCTGATACTCGTAAAGAATCTCCTCCTGCGGAGTGCTCTCTGGTGTCTTTTCTGGGTCTGCTTCTTCGAGTTTCCATTGCCTGTCTTCTCCGAGAGTCCATTTTCTGTCATCCTCTTTTGTCCAAGCCGCTTCCTCTGCTAATTTTGTTTTACTGTTATTACTAGTGCCTAAATTCTTTGCGGTTTGAGGTTTTTTCCCTATTTTGATTGCCGAGCCAATCTTAACCTTAATTTCCTCAGCAGTTCTTTCGCCAATCATTAAACTATATGTCCGCTTAATATAATTAATTATGGCTTCATCAAATTCATCTCCACCAATACGGATACTTCTACTGGTAACAATCCCACCTAAAGAAATAATGGCTACATCAGTAGTTCCACCACCAATATCAACAATCATATTCCCTGTAGGCTCATAAATAGGCAGACCAACTCCTATTGCCGCGGCCATAGGTTCCTCAATGAGAAAAGCTTCTTTGGCGCCGGCTTGAATAGCTGCTTCTTTTACTGCTCGATCCTCTACAGTTGTTACCCCTGCCGGGACACAAATAACCACCCTAGGGCGATAAAAATAACTGGGCGCTTTCTTCATGGCTTTACGAATAAAATAGCGCAGCATCGTATGTGTTACCTCAAAATCAGCAATAACCCCATCTTTCATGGGACGAATAGCTACAATATTACCAGGTGTTCTACCAATCATTTGCTTTGCTTCATCACCAACAGCTAAAACATTTCCCGAATCTTTGTGTAAAGCTACTACCGATGGCTCATTCAGGACAATCCCTTTTCCTTTTATATAGACAAGAGTGTTGGCTGTTCCCAAGTCAATACCAATATCTTTCGAAAAAAACATAATCTTCTTTTTCTCCTTCCTTTACTTTCAATTCGTCAATTCTTATTTATTAATATAATCTTAGAAATATCCTTTTTCCTTCATACTAAGATAACTATTCTGACCAAAGATTAAATGATCGAGAACTTCTATCCCTAAAAGTTTGCCGGCGTCATAGAGCCTTTTAGTAAGCATTTCATCTTCCTTACTAGGTTGAAGATTACCACTAGGATGATTATGTGCTAGAATTAGCCAAGCCGCACTACGCTTAATCGCCTGTTTAAAGACTTCTCTGGGATGAACGAGTGAAGCATTCAAGCTTCCTACGGAAACATCATCAATACCGATCACTTGATTCTTAGTATTGAGATTTAAGACCTTAAAGTGTTCACGATCCAAAAAATTCATTTCTCCCATTAATATGTTAGCCACATCCTCAGGAGTTCTGATTACAGGTCTAGGCCCCATCTTTTGTCGGGCTAAACGACGCCCGATTTCCAAAGCAGCCTTAATCTGAGCAGATTTAGCCAACCCCATTCCCTTGAAGCTTTTGAGCTCCTCCATACTAATTTGGGTAAGATTTACAAAACCACCTGACAATAATAACTCATGTGCCAATTCTAAAGCTGACCTGTCTTTGGTTCCTGTCCTCAGTAATATAGCTAACAGTTCCTGATCCGACAAAGCCTCTGGTCCATATTGAAGGAGCTTTTCCCGAGGTCTTAACTCTTCCGGGTATTGCTTAATCGGAATGGAAACCATTTTGCGCTCCTCTTTCACTTTTCACCTCCGAGTATTTTGACTCCGCATTTTCTTAGCATCATCATCGTTTTTACCAAAGGAAGTCCCACTACATTATAATAACAACCTTCTATTTTTTCCACCAGGAGGCTTCCAGTTTCTTGAATTCCATAGGCTCCCGCCTTGTCCAAAGATTCATCACAGTCTAGATATGCTTTAATTTCCTCAGCGGTCAAAGTGCGGAAATGTACCTTTGTAATCTCTACATCCTGTAAGACACGCTGGTGTAAACAATCAATTACACAAATTCCAGTCATCACCTCATGGACTCCACCGGATAAAAAAGCCAGCATTTTCTCTGCTTCCTGTTTATCAGCAGGTTTCCCTAATACTACATCATCTTTTACCACAATAGTATCTGCGGCTAAAATTATCTCTCCGCTGGAAGATGCCACAGCATGTGCTTTGCGACAAGCTATTTCTTTTACCCATTCAGACCAGGGAGGCTGAGGCTGTCCTTCCGTTACTTTGCTTAAAGCAATACGATAAGGAACACCGAAACGGCGTAATAACTGCGCACGCCGTGGTGAACCGGAAGCCAGAATAATATCCATGAAGATGCCCCTCCGCTATAACTAATCAAATTAAAATCTTTTATAACTTAAAGTAAAAAAATAAGGCTAATAAAAGACCAAGCGTACTGGCTACATTAAACTTTAGAGTTACACCAAAGGTAAGGATAATTACCGCTAAATCAATAGTTACCGTCTCAAAACCGATCGGAGGAAGTCCTTGATTGACAAATGGCCAAATATTACCAAGGGCTGTGCCAATTAAACTACCTAATAAACCACCAACAACTAATAAAATTATCAAAAAACCAAGACTTCTTCTCCCCATGGTTATCCTCCTTCAAGTTTACCATTCCCTATCTACTCTCACAACTAGAAACTTGTAGAAAAAATTGGAATTATCCGTTTATTTCTTTCTCCTTTTCTCTGAAAAAATCCTGCAACCAGGTTAACACATCAGGATGGTTGAGAGCTAAGCCAGACAAATTTTCCTTAATTTCTAATGTGTTTACCCGAAACTCTTTGTCGTTGTACTTATGAACATAAAAAAAATTAACTTCCGGTGAACCGGAAATAAGAGTTACCAATGTGGAAGGCATATCCCCTAATGGGGCCCTGTCTATATGACTATGTTGAAAAACTGCTTCTACAATAGTTCCCTTACCTACAGCAGATTTTATTTTAACTGATCCCCCGCAGGCCTGAGCATTGGCAGCAAGAAGAGGCAACCCCAAGCCGACTTTCCGGGTAGTACGCGTCGTATAAAAAGGATTCAGCACCTTGTTAAGTGTTTGCTCATCCATTCCCCGACCGTCATCCTTAATTACCACCACCAATTTATCCTCAACTGTATCTTCATTAATGATAATCTCAATGTTTTGGGCCTGAGCAGTCAAAGAGTTTTGCACAATATCTAAAATATGTAATGATAATTCTCGCATATTTTCCCTTCTTTTTCTACATATATTTCTGACTTGAAGTTTTAACGTAAAGTACGAATGGTGCGTCCAGCCTGATTCTTTAAAGCCAGTTTCAGTTCCGCTAAAGAAACCTCCTCCAATCTGGCAAAACACTGTGGAGTTTTGAGACTATCCGGGTAATGGGCGTCTGAACAGACAAGATAGGCAAAGCCGTGATTTTTTACCTCTTGCAGTTGTTCTGGATTGCGCGGCAGATGTGGCGTCAATTCTACCCCATCCAAAGGAAGTCCCGAAGGTAAAGTACCTAAATGTCCCCATAAACTAAAAGCCTGCCTATCAATATGGGCAGCTATACAAATTCCGGCTAATTTATGTACTGTTTCTACTGCTTCTTCGATACTAAAATCTGTTCCTACCAGTAATAATCTTTCTATTTCCCCGGTTTTTTGACCGGCTTTATCTACAATCCACTGTTCACCAAAAATTTCTTTTTTATTTTTCAAAGGAGGAAGCTTTTGATAAACTAACTCCTGCAATTGCCGGGCCTGTTCTAACTGTTCAAAAAGACAAACTAAGTGCACATCCTCACGTGTCTGAAGCTCCATCCCCGGAAACACCTTAATTCCCAGTTCTTTACCCTTGTCCACAAAGGCAGCGGCATTTTCCACCGAATTATGATCCGTAATCGCCAGCACTTCATATCCTAATTCGCGAGCACGCCCTAAGACTAAAGCCGGAGTCATCTCATTATCAGCACACGGCGAAAGCAAGGAATGAATGTGCAGATCCAATGCCCACTCTTTCATGATTTTCCTCTGGTTAAACCCATATTGTAAAGGCGTCCGGCTAATTCATAAGCGCTATTCCCTGTACTAAAAAGAGGAATCCGCTCCTCTTTGGCCTTTTTAATGGTATTCTCATCCGGTAAATGGCCTTCCAAAAAAACTACGCCCCCCAAATTAAGTAATTGCGCTACTGCCACAACATTTTGATGAGTTTGCACAGTTAACCATAACTCTGACTCACGAGCATGAGCCATAACATTACTTAACAAATCACCGATATAACAACCTTTTATCTTCATCGTGAAATCTATTTCCTTGATGATTGGTTCTAACGCTAATTTTTCCACGATTTCCTTTAATTCTAACATTAATTTGCACCTCGGTCTAATTTCCGTGGTACTTTTAATTGACTGTTCCCTTCCAAACCTGCTCGGTATAAGATACCGCAAGCTTCGTACATAGGATAGAGCGTGGACATTAAGGGAATCCTTTTTTCCTCGGCAATATCCACCATTTCCTGAGTAGGTTCTTTTCCACGAACAAAAACAACTCCTACTAAATCGACCATTTCTACCGTACGCAAAACCTGAGGATGAACCAAACCAGTCAAAAGAAGAGTTTTTTCTTTAGTAAAGGCTAGGACATCACTTAGCAAATCAGAGCCGCAAGCTGATTCGGTTTCTATATCGTTCAAGTTTAGACTAGTAAAAGAATTGGCATTTAGTAATTTTGCTATTTCAGCGAGCTTCATTGTTTTTCCTCCTAAACCTCATATTAAGTTTATTATATTACATTTAACCCTATGGGGAAAAGTATAAAATGATTAATTTGTCGTTTTTATATAACGATGGTATTCTTCCAAAAGTACCAAGCCTTGTTGCTGACTTTTTAACAGTGCTAAATCCGTCCACTCCTTTCCCACTAAGCGCAAACTCTGAGCCCACTCACTACACAACTCAGCTAAAAACCCCAACAACCTCCCTGTTTCATCGTTATTACCTTTACAAATCTCCAATCCTTCTTTAGCTATATTGTCTAAGGAATCAGCTAACTCGAAAAACTTAGGTTTAAGAGGAACTAGTTTTTCCTCTTTAACCCCTATACTTTGATAAAGTAACAACCCTTTTTCCAGGCAAAGGCTGATCTCTCCTAAAAATGGCGCGATTTTTTCAGCTGCATAAGTATCTTCAGCTGTAAATTTAAAAGCTACTTTATTCAAACAATCTTTTTTTACCTCAGCTTCTTTAGCTCCAACTTTAATCTTCTTGGCTAAATCTATTAATGTTTCTTGATTATTGACAAAACCAAGTAAAATCTGATACGGTCCTTCCCCTGTAACAATTACCGGTAACCCTTTTTGCCCCAGTTCGTTGCCAACCTGTAAGGCTATATCCTGCTCTTTCAGTGTTGCCACTAAAATAGTATAATAATCTACCTGCTTTAAGCGTAAGACTTTCATTTTAGGAGACAACTCCCTGGACAGATTGCTTTCCCGTGAACTAATGACTTTTCTTTGCAGATTTTCTGCAGAAAGCTCACGTGTTATATTACCCAGATAAAAACGTCCCAGTCCCTGTCCCAAAAATAAAGTAAAGAAAAGAATTAAGACAAAAACCAGGAAAAAAGACCCGATTGATGAAGAATTAGTCCGAAACCTGGTCATGATTACACCTCCATTTTAACTCTAAATTATATGAGCAATGAAGGTGTTTTTAGAACAGAAAACAAGTATTGAAACTTCTTACTTAGCGATGATTTTTTTGACTTCACCAAGCAAATAAAGGGAGCCTGTCACTAAAATTAAATCATCCTTCTGCGCTTCCTGCTCAGCCTTTTGCAAAGCTTCGGCCAAGTTTTCAATAACCATAACCGGTAAGTTGTAATCTTGAAAATTCTTGCTTAATTCCTCCCAATGTCGGGCTCGATGCGAATTGGGCTTAGTGATAATCACCAGATCTGCCAAAGGTGCTAAAAGCTCTACGGCCGTATGCCAGTCTTTATCATCCAACATCCCTATCACCAGCAGTACCCGCCGCACTTCCCGCTTTTTTCGGGCTAACCATTGAGATAATACGTTCATACCGGCCGGATTATGGGCGCCATCTAAAACAAAGAGCGGATTTTGCCCTACGATCTCCAAACGCCCCGGCCATTTGGTTTTCGCTAAACCTTGTTTGATGGATTGTGCGGAAATCTGCCAGCCTTGTTCCTGTAAGATTTCCGCAGCCACAATAGCCGTAGCCGCATTTTCCAACTGATGTTCACCCCACAAAGGCAGAAATAATCTTCCATAATCAAATCTTAAAGTTCGCACAGCAAAATACTGACCTCCGTTGGCTTCCTCCTGCCACCGCCACATAGCTTCCTGCCGTGCTTCCCGTAAAGGTGCTTGTAAAGCTTGCGCTTTGCGGCGAATAACCTGTAATACTTCTTCATTTCTACTTGCTGTGAGGATCGCACAACCGGGTTTAATGATTCCGCTTTTCTTCTCAGCTATTTCTACCAAGCTTTTCCCTAAATAATCCTGATGATCAAAAGAAACATTAGTAATTATAGATAATAGCGGTTTTTTAACCACATTGGTAGAGTCAATATCACCGCCCATACCAACCTCAATCACAGCAAGATCCACCTTTTCGCAAGCGAAGTATAAAAAGGCTAAAGCAGTCAAGACCTCAAACTCGGTAGGTGTCTCCCCGGTTTGGCGTCGAACCTCTGCCAAAGCTCCCATAATTTCTTCCAGAAGCAACACCAATCTTTCCTCGGCAATATTCTCCCCATTAATAGCAAAACGTTCACAATAAGAAACAAGGTGGGGCGAAATAAAAGTCCCCACCCTATAACCACTTTCCCTGAGTATTGAGGACAACATAGCCAGAGTTGAGCCCTTGCCATTAGTACCCCCAACATGAATTATTGGTATCTGCTCTTGAGGATTACCTAGGATTTTTAACAAGCCGGCAATTCGCTGTAGTCCCAGATTAATTCCGAAACGTGTTAATTCACCAAGCTTGGTTAAAACCTCATTAAGCTCCATTTCTTTAATTACCTCATTTCTTCAACACTCTAAGGAAGCTATCCTTTCTAAAATCGCTTCTTTCTTAATTTGGTAATCTTTTAGTTTTTCTTTTTCCTTGGCGACAATCTCTGGAGGAGCTTTAGTCAAAAAGCCTTTGTTGGAAAGCTTCTTTTCTAAG
Organism: Clostridiales bacterium DTU073; assembly: GCA_001512665.1. Taxonomy (GTDB): domain Bacteria; phylum Bacillota; class Peptococcia; order DRI-13; family DTU073; genus DTU073. The sequence goes on along the minus strand of LFSF01000025.1, from coordinate 40,207 downwards.
CGGGCAATTTCCTGTTCCATGAGCCCTTTTTCCTTTTCCAAACGCGCCTTTTCTTTGTCCAGATCCACCAAACCTTGCAAAAGAAGATAAACCTCAACCCCGCTTACTACGGCAGTAACAGCCTGTTCGGGTTTTTCCGGGCTATTAAGCAGTAAATCAACCTGAGCCAAGCCGGCTAAATTCAGGAGATAACCCTCTCCTTTCTGCAGTGCTGCTAACACCTGCTCATTCTGGGCGATTAAGACCACATGTGCTTTTTTGCCTAAAGGTACATTCATTTCACTGCGCAAATTGCGGATAGCCTTAATCACATCCATCAGAATGGTCATTTCTTGCTCAGCCTGCTCATCCATTTCTGCTTCTGTACCTTTAGGCCAAGGTGCTAGCATTACCGTTTCCCCTTGATGCGGTAGATGCTGCCAGATCTCTTCGGTCAGGAAAGGCATGAAAGGATGCAGCAATTGCATGGTCTCCCGCAAAGTTTGCGCCAACACCTTTTGCGCAGTTTTTCTGCCGGCTTCTGACTCTTTACCATAAAGACGAGGTTTGACCATTTCTATATACCAATCGCAAAATTCATTCCAAATAAATTCATAAATAAGTCTGGCTGCTTCACCCAACTCATACCGTGCTAAATTCCTTGTTACTTCACTTGCTGTACGGTTAAAACGACTCCTAATCCAACGATCGGCCAAAGTATACTCTGAACTATTATCCTCTTGATAATCAGTAAGATTCATCAGCGCAAATCGGGAAGCATTCCAGATTTTATTGGCAAAATTACGTACTGCCTCCAATCTTTCCGTCTGAAAACGCAAGTCATTACCAGGAGTGTTACCGGTAATCAGCATAAACCTTAAGGTATCAGCACCATACTGTTCAATAACCTCAATAGGGTCAATGCCATTCCCTAAGGATTTACTCATTTTCCGCCCTTGAGCGTCTAAGACGAGACCATGAATAAAGACATCCCGGAAGGGAACATCAGACATAAATTCCAGACCGGAGAAAATCATCCTTGCTACCCAGAAAAAGATAATATCCCGTCCGGTTACTAAAACAGAAGTCGGATAAAAATATTTCAAGGTTTCGGTCTCTTCGGGCCAACCCATGGTGGAAAACGGCCACAAAGCAGAACTAAACCAAGTATCTAAGACATCGGGGTCCTGAACCAGCTTAGCTGAGCCACATTTAGAGCAAACTTGCGGTTCTTCCTTTGCGCAGATTACTTTATCACAATCCTGGCAATACCAGACAGGAATACGGTGTCCCCACCACAACTGCCGACTGATACACCAATCGCGAATATTTTCCATCCAACCCAAATAAATCTTAGTAAAGCGTTCCGGCACAAAACGAATTCTCCCGTCCTTTACTGCTTGAATAGCCGGTTCCGCTAAAGGTTTCATCTTTACAAACCACTGTTTAGACACCATCGGTTCTATGACCGTATCACAACGATAACATTGTCCTACCGCATTTTCGTGCTCTTCCACCTTCACCAAAAATCCTAATTGCTCTAAATCAGCAACAATCTGCCGACGAGCTTCATAGCGATCTAAGCCCGCATATTTTCCGGCATGCTCGTTCATCACTGCTTGACGGTCTAAAACAGTGATTTGCTCTAAGTTATGCCTTAAACCCATGGCAAAATCATTGGGGTCATGTGCCGGAGTAACCTTAACCGCTCCGGTACCGAATTCCTTATCCACATAATCATCAGCAATAATCGGAATAACCCTGTCGGTAAGCGGCAAGCGTAATTTTTTCCCGATCAGCTTACGATAGCGTTCATCCTCCGGATGAACGGCTACCGCCGTATCTCCCAACATTGTTTCCGGACGCGTGGTGACCACAATAAGCTCTTCATCACTATCCATTACCGGATACCTGATATGCCAGATCTTACCTGCGTGTGGTTCATGCTCCACCTCAATATCAGAAATGGTGGTCTGACATTTGGGACACCAATTGATAATATAATTTCCCTGATAAATTAACCCTTTTTCGTAGAGGCGAACAAAAACTTCCTTGACCGCCTCCGAACAGCCTTCATCTAAAGTAAACCTTTCCCGGGACCAATCACAAGAAGCCCCTAATTTCCTCAACTGTGTGGTAATATGACCACCATATTGTTTCTTCCAGGCCCAAACCCGTTCTAAAAATTTCTCGCGCCCTAAATCTTCCTTGGAAAGACCTTCTTTTGCTAGATGTTCCTCGACACGCGCCTGTGTGGCAATACCGGCATGGTCTGTCCCCGGTAACCACAGTGTATCCTCACCCTGCATACGATGCCACCTAGTCAAAATATCCTGTAAAGTATTATCCAAAGCATGTCCTAAATGTAGTGAGCCCGTAACATTGGGAGGAGGCATCACAATGGAAAAACGACTTGCTTCCCGATCAACCTTAGCTTCGAAATAACCTGCTTTCTCCCAGATCTGATACCATTTTTTCTCTACCTTCTGAGGCTCATAGACGGTTGAGATATTTTGTTCATCCTTCATCACATTTCCTCCTTGCCACATTACTGCTTAATTAAAAAAACCAGTTAAATAATAAAATCCTCCCTATCCACAAAAGGACGGAAGGAACTTATTCCGCGGTACCACCTTAATTCCCCTCAACACAAGGACACACTCATCCTAGCGTGGGAACACTCTTTATCTGCGATAACGGGCAGACCCGGCGACATCTACTAATTTTTCAACACCGCGCCTCCAGGACGACTGAGTACTATAACTAGCCCTGATAAACCTTGCAGCCCAGGGGTTTATCTCTCTAAAAGGGATTTATAGACTGCTCCTTCCTTTCTCCGGCTTCCTCTTTATGCCTTTTATCTTACCCATTTGTGCGAGCCTTGTCAAGAAATGAGCACCAAGATAACCACCAATTAAACCCCAAAGTGTCCAAACCAGAATTTGTCTGCCGATTAACCCCCAAGTGTATAATTCTGGAACCAGTTCCAAATTCACAATAATCCCCAAAATGCCTAACAACAAACCTACCCATAAACCATGCAACCAACCCTTATACTTAGCCTTTATCCCGGCAACGGCTCCGCCAAGAAGTACACCGACAATGCCCAAGAGATAAACAAACATCCCCAAATGAAAAACTCCGGCATCACTAAAAATAACCCAGAGTAAGGCGATGATCCCACTCAAAAACCAAAAGCCCAGTGCTACCGTTAAACCTAACCAAATCGTTTTCAACTCCAATTTATCCTTACCACTCATTTTTCTCACCTTTACTTTTATCCTCAAACTATACCTTTATGTATTTTATGCCAGAGCTAAGATTTCATGCTCAATCAACAAAACAACAAACAAGAGATAAGCACTGGGTACTGCAGAATTTTTTTGTCATAGTTTTAATACTTCAGACTATATAGACTATATAAAGAATAAAACCACCCCAACTATAACTAAAACCGGAGGTGACCTCCTTTGCGTAAATCGGCCTCATGCTGTTCAATGATTATTTTTCTATGTCTGACTCTTCTCTTACAAGGGTGCAGTCCTTTTACCCGTTCAGAGAATGACCAAGAGGATAAAGTTTCACCTGCAATCTTAACCATTGCCTATCAGGAAGATTCCCTTTTACACCTACCCCTTTATGCAGCTATAAAACAAGACTTTTTCACCCAGAAAAACATCACTGTTGAGCTGCAAAAAATAAACAACAGCCAAGAAGCTGTTGAAGGACTCCTCTCCGGTCAATATGACCTGGTACTCAGTGGACCGGAAATTAGCTTTTATAGTTATCAACGTGGTGAACCGGAAAAATTAGTTTTTATCGCGCAAAGTGCCTGCAAAAACGGTCACTTTTTACTCTCCAGAAAAAGTGAAAACCCTTTCACCTGGAACGAAGTAAAAGGGAAAGTTGTTATTGGTACACACAGTGGTGAAGCTTCGCAAATAGCCTTGGAAAATATCCTGAGGAAAGAACAACTGCGTCCTTTTCTCGATGTGCATATGGTTAATAATCTACCTCCTACACTACGGGCAGGTATCTTCCGTAGCGGAACAGGACAGTTTATACTTAGTGATGAACCAACTGCCACAATTCTTGAAAATGAGAACTTAGGACAGGTCGTAACTTCTCTGGATGAGCATCTCCAGATAAACATCCCCACAGTATTTATGGCCACAAAAAGCAATTTTAAAGAAAAAAGCGAACTTTATCAAAACTTTGTTACAGCTCTGCAACTAGGTTTGACCTGGATTGAAGAAAAATCGCCGGAGGAAATAGCCACAGTAGCCCAAAGCTTTTTCCCCGAACAAAAAGAAAAAATACTGCTGAGGGGAATTTGCCGCTACAAAAATATGGGATGCTGGTCGGAAAACCCATTACTCACGGAAAAAGAGTTACAACAATTTCAACAAATACTACTGGATGCACAAGAGCTCAATTCGCCTTTGCCACTCTATGAATTGATTAAAAATCCTTAATCTTCAAGTTTATAAAATTACTCTTCCTTTTCCGTTTGTCCGTTAATAAGAGCAGAGAGAACGGAAACTCTGACAATTATGCCTAAGAGCTTATTATTGTCATCAACAACCGCTAAAGGATATTTTGTTGTCGAAGCCAACGGTAATAATTCTTCAATAGAAGTTTCAGGTCCGGTGGTATAATAATCCTTGATTAAGATATCCTGTAATTCCCGGCGCTCTTGCAAGGCTTTAAGGGCATCATCAATGGTGACCAAGCCCTGTAATCTTCTTTCATTATCAACTACAAAAACACTGGATATACCGGCGTCTCGCATCTCTCTTATAGCCACTTTCGGACCGTCCTTAATCGACACCAGGGCTCCCGGTTTAAACATAATATTTTTCGCCTGTAAAACCTTCGTTTTATCCACGTCTTGAACGAATTCAGCAATATAATCATTAGCCGGATTGGCGAGAATTTCCTCCGGAGTTCCGATTTGCTCTATTACTCCATCCTTCATAACCGCAACCCGGTCTCCTAGTTTAAAAGCCTCATTAACATCATGAGTAATAAAAACAATCGTTTTTTTCAGCCGAGCATGGATATCTAAAAGCTCTAACTGCATCTCTCTTCTAATCAAAGGGTCCAAAGCACTAAAAGGTTCATCCATCAGTAAGATATCCGGGTCGTTGGCCAGAGCCCTGGCTAAGCCCACACGTTGGCACATTCCGCCGCTTAATTGACTGGGGAAGTGTTCTTCCCACCCTTCTAAACCTACTGCTGCTAAAGTTTTTTTGGCAATTTCGGTCCGCTCTTCTTTGGGAACACCGCGGATTTCCAAGCCATATTCTACATTTTTCAATACTGTACGATGGGTAAAAAGGCCAAAATGCTGAAAAACCATCCCTACTTTCGTTTGTCTAAATTCCTTCAACTCTTTTTTCGTATACTTCACAATATTAGACCCATCTACAAAAATAGAGCCTGCTGAAGGAACATTAAGTAAATTCAAACAGCGCAACAAAGTGGATTTGCCGCTCCCGGATAACCCCATAATAACAAAGATTTCTCCCTCTTGAACCTCAAAAGAAACATTATTCAGTCCGACTGTAATCCCCGTTTCTTTTAAGATTTGCTCTTTGGACTCACCTTTTTGTAATCTCTTTAATACAGTTTTATAATTACCGTTAAAAACCTTGGTCAAATTCTCCACTTTTATTTTTGCTGTCATTTTTCTACACCCGTTTCAATTAAATTTAATTTATTTAATATATTTATTCCGAGATTCTATATTTATCGGCAATGCCTTGGGAAATCCTATCTATAATTATCGCCAGAATGACAATACTTAAACCGGCATCAAAGGCTCGGGCAATTTCAATCCGACTTATCCCTGATAAAACTTCATAACCTAAACCTTGCACTCCAATCATGGAAGAAATAACCACCATGGAAAGAGCCATCATCGTAGTCTGATTAATTCCGGTCATAATTGTAGGTAAAGCCTGCGGAAGTTGTACTTTAAGCAAAGTTTGCCAGGTTGAAGAACCAAAGGAGTAGGCTGCTTCTACCATTTCTTTAGAAACATTCTGAATCCCTAAATTGGTTAACCTGATTACCGGAGGCAGTGAATAAATAACTGTCGCAAAAACAGCAGGCACCATCCCTAAACCAAAAAACATCATTGCCGGAATTAAATAAACAAAACTGGGCATAGTCTGCATGCCATCAAGGATCGGTTTGATCACAACCTCCACTTTAGCTTGATAAGACATCAAAATTCCTACAGGAATGCCCACAAGTAAAGAGATAATCACCGACGTCAGAACAATAGCTAATGTGGTCATAGTTAATTCCCATAGTCCAAATACACCAATTAATGATAGGAAAAAAGCATATAAAATTCCGGCTGATAACTTCTTATAACGCCAGCCAAGTAAAAAAACCACTAACACTAAAACCCACCAAGGCAGCCATTGCAAAAAAGCCTCAGTATTCAGTAAAAACCAGCGAATTACTCTATTGAGGGCATCAAAAAAGCCCATAAAATTTGCTAATAACCACTCAACAAATTTTTCTACATAAACACCAAGTTTAAAACTGATCAATTCCGGAAATGCTTGCATAATATTTAGATGGTTGCTGCAATTATGCAGCAACCAATTCACCTCTCTCTAATCCAGATTTTTATTGAATTACAGCTCGAACTGCCGCAGCAACATCTTCAGGAACCCAAGCAGTCCACAAATCTTTATACTCTCGTAAGAACCATTTTGCTGCATCTATAGGCTCAACTTTATTTTCTTGCATATAAGCTAAAGCTTCATTGGTTAAAGCGGCACTGGTTTGATAATTTTTCAGAAACTCTACTATTTCCGGAGCCTTTTCCGGCATTTCTTTATTCACACATACTGTTACCGGAAGAGAAGGGAAGGCACATACATAGCCACCACTTTCCCATTTTTCATCATCATATTCAGGCTCTTCAATATAGGTCAGATCATATTTACCCATAATCCATTCCGGCTCCCAATAGTACCCCAACCAAGGTTGACCCTTTTCTACTGCATCCACAATTGATGTAGCCAAAGCTGTACTGGAACCTGGTCTAAATAAATTATAGGTCTCATCCAAACCATAATTCTTTACCTTTTCACTAATAATTTTATCTACTACCCAATCAGGTATTGCACCATAAATTCTTCCTTTACTACTATCCTCAGGATCTTTGAAAATTTCCCAATATTTTGGAAGGTCCTCAATCGATTTTAAATCGGGAGCCAAAGGCTTAATCCCTCTTTCAGGGTCCCCTTTGATCACATAAGTCGGTACATAGAAGCCTTGACGATTATCATCAAAGTTTACAGAAACCTCTAACACTTCCTTGTTTTCTATCGCTTCAGGGTAAAACTCCAGATTGTCGGTCCAAACCTCCATATAAATATCAATATCTCCCCGTTTTAATCCTTCAAAGGTAACTACAGTAGTACCGGGGATTATCTTTGTTTTATAGCCATAACCGTTTTCAATAATCAATCTGGCTACTTCATTATGAAACTTGACGCTATCCCAGCCGGGATCAGCAAATACTAATACCCCTTTATCTTTTTGCACATCCCCGGAAGTAGTTGCTGTCGGCGAAGAAGGGGACGAGAAAAAAAAGATTAATACCCCCACTACTATAATGCCAAGCACTAGTGCTAAACCCACTTTTTTATTAGGTCCGGATTGCATAAACAAAACACCCCCAAAAATTTACTCCGTTCTTCTTAAATTTAACACAAATTATCTTATACCAGTTACAACTTCATGTCAACCCCCGAATTGTAGGTTAGCATTAATAAAAGCGGCTATACCGCCGCTTTTTAAGGTTCCATATTTTTTTCTATAATGATTCTACAGGTTTAATTAACTCTTCTACCCAGCTAGCTATTTTATCCCTTCCTTCTCCTGTTTGTGCGGAAAAGATCATAATTGATTCTGCTGAACACAAAGCCAATTTTTCTTTAATTATTTTTTTTTGTTTATCCCATTTACTGCGAGGAATCTTGTCCGCTTTTGTGGCGATTACCAGGTAAGGCAGCCCGCTTTGTGCGAGCCATTCGTGCATCAATACATCATCCGCAGTAGGTTCATGCCTAATATCAACAAGTTGCATGATTCCTGCTAAATGCGGACGGGTATGTAAATACTCGTCAATAAAGCGCCCCCACACTGATTTTTTCTCTTTAGAAACCTTCGCAAATCCATAACCGGGCAAGTCCACAAAACACCAAGCTTCATTAATCAGATAAAAATTGATCGTCTGTGTCTTACCGGGAACACTGCTGGTACGCGCTAAACCCTTACGGTTAATAAATTTGTTGATAAAAGAAGATTTACCTACATTAGATCTACCCACTAAAGCTATTTCCGGTTTTGAAGATTTCGGATATTGTTTTGCATTTACCGCACTCACCAGATATTCGGCTGTTATAATTTTCATGGGGTCTCCTCCAAAGCTATCTTAAGAACTTCTTCCATATTCTCCACAAAAACAAACTGCAACTCTCTTTTAACCTTCGCCGGAATATCCTCAAGATCTTTCTTGTTATCTGCCGGTAAAATAATTACTTTACTTCCGGCACGATGTGCCGCCAGAACCTTTTCTTTAATCCCACCGACAGGAAGCACACGACCACGTAAGGTAATTTCCCCGGTCATGGCAATATTACTCTTTACTTTTCTATTGCTCAGTGCCGAAGCCAAAGCGGTAGCCATGGTAATTCCGGCAGAGGGTCCGTCCTTAGGAATTGCTCCCTCCGGAACATGAATATGCACATCATATTTTTCCACGAAATTCTCATCAATCCCTAATTCACTTGCTCTTGAACGAATATAGGTAAAACCGGCTTGAGCAGATTCTTTCATTACATCTCCCAGTTTACCGGTCAAAGTTAATTTCCCTTTGCCCCCCGGTAATAGTGTTACCTCTACACTGAGCACATCACCGCCTACTTCCGTCCAAGCCAACCCGGTTGCAACCCCAACTAAATTTTCTTTTTCTGAAACCCCATAATGATAACGAGCTGCCCCCAAATATTTTTCCAGATTGCGATTAGTTATGCTTACTTTGTTTTGTGAACCTTCCGCAATAATCTTTGCTACCTTACGACAAATACTACCGATTTCCCGTTCTAAATTACGGACTCCCGCCTCTCTGGTATAATGCCGGATAATATGCAAAATCGCCTTTCTACTAATACTAATTTGCTCCTTCTGTAAGCCGTTTTCTTTGATTTGTCTTGGTAATAAATATTTTTCGGCAATATTAAACTTTTCCTCTTCCGTATACCCGGACAGAGTAATCACTTCCATTCGATCCAGCAAAGGACGCGGTATATTATAATAGACATTGGCTGTAGTAATAAACAGTACTTGAGACAAGTCTACCGGTGACTCAATATAATGATCACTAAAAGTACTGTTTTGTTCAGGATCAAGCACTTCTAAAAGTGCCGCCGAGGGATCACCACGAAAATCCGTACTCATTTTATCGACTTCATCCAGCAAAAAAACAGGATTCTTGGTACCGGCAGTTTTTAAGCCTTGAATAATCCGTCCGGGCATAGCTCCCACATAAGTACGCCTATGCCCGCGAATTTCCGCTTCGTCTCTCACCCCACCCAAAGACATGCGCACAAATTTACGACCCAAAGCATGAGCTACAGACTTTGCTAAAGAGGTTTTACCTACTCCGGGAGGTCCAACAAAACAAATAATTGGGCCTTTAATTTTTTTCGTCAATTTACGTACAGCAAGATATTCAAGAATCCGCTCTTTAGGCTTCTTTAAACCATAATGCTCTTCATTGAGAATTTTTTCTGCTTCTTTAAGATCAATCCGATCCTCTGTCACCTTGTGCCAGGGGATAGATAAAAACCAATCCAAATAATTTCTGATAACAGCAGATTCTGCAGACATAGCCGGCATCTTCTCTAAGCGTTCTACCTCTTTAAAAACTTTTTCTTCAGCTTCGGGAGGGAGTTGCGCTTTTTTAATCTTTTCGCGATACTCTTCTCCTTCAGTCCCGTGTTCATCCCGTTCACCCAGTTCTTTCTGGATGGCTTTCATTTGTTCGCGTAAATAGTACTCCTTTTGAGTCTTTTCCATTTGTTTGCGGACTCTGAGGTTAATTTTGTTCTCTAACTGTAAAATTTCTATTTCACTGGCAAGAATACCGCACAGCTTCTCTAAACGCTCTTTAAGCTCAATTGCTTCAAGGAGAGTTTGTTTTTCCTGTATCTTTAAGGAAAGATGTGAAGCAATCAGATCGGCTAAACGATTAGGTTCCTCTGTGGTCACGATGGCTAAGACTGTTTCCGGAGCTATCCTTTTACTATATTTTACATACTCCTCAAACTGGGAAATCAAATTACGAACAAGAGCTTCAATTTCTAAAGTTTTTTCTTCCTTTTCCTCATATTCTTTGATTTTTACCAAATAAAACGGGTCCTCATTAAGATATTTAATAATTTCTCCTCTCCGTAAACCCTCTACTAAAACGCGAATATTACCTCCGGGAAGTCTAAGCAACTGCTTAACTTCAGCAATACACCCCATACGGTAAATATCCTCTTGCCCGGGGTTATCTGTTTTCGCTTCAATTTGTGTAGCCAAAAAAATTTCTCTTTCTTGAATCATCGCTTCTTCTACAGCTTTGACTGATTTATCTCTTCCTACATCCAAATGTATAACCATATAAGGATAGACCAAAACACCCCGTAAAGGTAAAAGTGGCAACTCGCGTGTATTTTGTGTTATAGTTTTTGGTAATTCTTTTACCATTTCTTTTTCCATAAAATTTCTCCTCCTCTATCAACAAAAAATACATGCTTAAAAAAAGCTTACCATATTATTGAAAAAAGAGTAAGTCAAAAACAGGTAATATTAACCTTTTGCAGCAAATTATCAGCTGTGCTTGGCAAAACTACCTGCGGTGATGAAGATTTTTGCGCGGTAGTAGACTGAGGATTAATTAAGGCTTGAGCCAAAACTTCTTCTAATTTCTCCACAGGAATAATCTCGATATCTCGCATTTCCGCAAAGAGAGACTGCCAATTCTCTTTAGGAATAAAGACTCGCTCTACTCCGGCCTGACGGGCGGCATTAATTTTGGCAATAACTCCTCCCACCGGTTTTACATAACCGCGGACGGAAAGCTCACCGGTCATTGCCACCTTATTATGTACAGGAATATTTTTCAAAGCTGAATAAATAGCCGTAGCAATGGCTATCCCCGCTGAAGGCCCATCTGTAGGGATACCCCCGGGAAAATTAACATGAATATCATAATCGCGACAATCTAAATGCTGATTATGTCTCAAAACCGTCAAAACATTCTCCACTGAGCCTTTGGCCATGCTTTTGCGTCGCATAGTATGTCCACCTAAACCATGCATTTCTTCTTCTTCCACAATCCCTGTAATGATAATCTGACCATTGCCTTTCATTACCGGAATAACTGATACTTCTATTTCTAACAGCATCCCCATATTAGCACCATAGACAGCCAAACCATTAACTACGCCCACTTGTGGTTCCGACGGAACCCTTTTCTCGGGGCGTGGAGCATACTGTCCGCTTTGCACAACCCATTCAATATCCGACGGCATTATTTCAAAGCTATTGTTATTTAAAACAATTCCGGCGGCTATTTGCATGATATTCACAGCTTCACGTCCATTGGTTGCATATTTCTGTAAGACTTCCAAGGCTTGCTCACTTACGGGAATATTCAACTTACGCGCTGCGTTCCGACCTATGATCTTAATTTCATTTGGTGTTAAGCCCCGGAAATATATCTCCACACAACGAGAACGAATGGCCATAGGGATCTCTTGTGGAAGACGCGTAGTTGCTCCGATTAAACGAAAATCTGCAGGTAAGCCATTTTGAAAAATATCATGAATATAGCTGGGAATATTGGTATCCTCTGGAGAATAGTAAACACTTTCCAACATTACTTTACGATCTTCCAATACTTTTAATAATTTATTGATCTGCATAGAATGCAACTCGCCAATTTCATCAATAAAGAGAATCCCTCCATGCGCCTTGGTTACTGCCCCCGGTTTAGGTTGGGGAATACCGGCGATACCCATGGCGCCGGCACCTTGATAGATCGGGTCATGAACAGAACCGATTAGCGGATCGGCAATTCCTCTTTCATCAAAACGCGATGTTGCACCATCTATTTCTAAAAATTTAGCATCACTTTTAAAGGGAGAAAGGGGATTCTTCTTCGCTTCTTCTAAAACCAACCTGGCAGCAGCCGTTTTGCCCACACCGGGCGGTCCGTAAATGATAATATGTTGAGGGTTAGGACCACACAGCGCAGCACGAAGAGACTTAATTCCTTCTTCTTGACCAATTATTTCTTTAAAACTTTGCGGTCTTGTCCTTTCGGATAAAGGCTCACTAAGCCTAATTTGCCGCATTCTTTCCAACTTATCCATTTCCTTCCGGGATTCTCGCCCTACTGCAGATTTCGTGCCTTGCTGCCCCTTCAGCAAATTAAAGAAATAAAGTCCTACAACTATAATAAAAAAGATTTGAATAAAGCCTAAAAAACTACTGAAACCAAAAGAATCCATTAAATACTATCACCACCACACTTCCTTCTGATAATAGTATGATGACCTTTTCAGTCCCTTTTTATCCTTACTCCAATCTTCAACTTATACAAATTGAGGAAATTTAAAAGTAAATTTTCGGGGAAAAATATAATTGAGCTCCAAAAATCAACAGAGGGGGTTGACAAACTTTGGTCAGAAATCGAAGTGTGATGTCTGATGCATTAAAAATGGAATGTGCAAGAGAACTAGGCTTTTTTGAGCAAGTGCAGCAAGACGGCGATTTCGGTAATGTTTCCTCTCGTAACTGTGGTTCCATGGTAAGAAAAGCAATTGAAATTGCCGAGAGAAACATTAGTAGATAGTTACTCCCTCCATTTAAGCTCAAAAGCTAGGCTATCTATTAGCCTAGCTTTTATATATTGCTGATCTTCAAGTTTTTCAGCAGTCCGTATTTCTATATATTGACATTTCTACTTTAGATGTTTATGCGCTTTCTTCTTTCTTTTTTTTAGTCTCATTTGTTGCAACCAAAATTAGTTCTTCATTATTCAGTACAGCTTCCTTTGTCACAACACATTTATTAATCTCCGGTCGAGACGGTATTTCATACATTACATTTTTCATAATCCCTTCAACAATGGATCTTAAACCACGTGCTCCGGTGTTTCTCCTAATAGCCTCTTGGGCAATAGCCCTAAGTGCATCCGGTTTAAACTCCAATGTAACATTATCCAATTCGAGAAACTTTTGAAATTGCTTAACTAAAGCATTTTTAGGTTCAGTAAGAATGGTCACCAGAGCCTCTTCATTCAGCGCATCTAAGGTGACAATTACCGGTAAACGACCTACGAATTCCGGAATTAGACCATATTTAAGCAAGTCCTCGGGCATGATCTGTTCCAAATACTCTCCCACTTTGAGATCGTTTTTCCTCACCACATCTGCCCCAAAGCCCATAACTTTTTTACCGATCCGATTTTGAATAATCTTTTCAATACCTTGGAAAGCACCGCCACAAATAAACAAGATGTTGGTAGTATCCAATTGTATGAATTCCTGGTGAGGATGTTTTCTCCCACCTTGAGGCGGAACACTGGCGGTCGTTCCCTCCAAGATTTTCAATAAGGCTTGTTGCACTCCCTCTCCTGATACATCTCTCGTAATCGATGGATTATCAGATTTGCGCGCAATTTTATCGATTTCGTCGATATAAATAATCCCTTTTTCCGCTTTTTCCACATCGTAATCTGCCGCCTGAATAAGTTTAAGCAAAATATTTTCCACATCTTCTCCTACATATCCGGCTTCGGTCAAAGAAGTAGCATCGGCGATAGCAAAAGGAACATTAAGGATACGCGCCAAAGTCTGCGCTAACAGAGTTTTCCCACTTCCCGTAGGTCCAAGCATAATAATATTACTCTTTTGCAGCTCTACATCATCAATCTTGGCTCCTAATTTTACCCGTTTATAATGATTGTAGACAGCTACAGCTAAAGTCTTTTTGGCGCTTTCCTGACCAACCACATATTGATCCAAAAAGGCTTTGATTTCCTTCGGTTTGGGAAGTTCTCCAATTTCTAAATCGGTTTCTTCCGATAACTCTTCTTCGATTATTTCATTACATAATTCAATACACTCATCACAAATATAAACACCGGGACCGGCTACCAGTTTCTTAACCTGATCCTGTATCTTACCGCAAAACGAACATTTAATTTGTCCTTTTTCATCACCAAATTTATACATATTTTCACCTCTTACCTACTTTGTTTTCGGATTCTGAGGTATCCTCAAAAGAAGGTCATCAATTATTCCATATTCCTTAGCATCTTCCGCATCCATAAAACGATCTCTTTCGGTATCTTCTCTAATTCGTTCGAGAGGCTGACCGGTATTCGCCGCTAATATTTTATTCAATTTCTCCTTAATGTGTATAATTCTTTTAGCATGAATCTCAATATCCGTAGCCTGCCCTGTTGCGCCGCCGGAAGGTTGATGAATCATGATTTCCGCATTAGGAAGAGCAAAGCGCTTCCCTTTCGTCCCCGCAGCCAAAAGAAAGGCACCCATAGATGCGGCTAATCCCACGCAAATAGTGGAAACATCGGAACGAATATACTGCATGGTATCATAAATAGCCATGCCTGCTGTGATGGAACCACCGGGACTGTTAATATATAAAGATATATCTTTATCCGGATCTTCCGCATATAAAAAGAGCATCTGAGCAATAACCAAGTTAGCTACATGATCATCTATTGCCGTACCTAAAAAAATTATCCGGTCTTTTAATAACCTAGAATAAATATCATAAGCTCTTTCACCACGGTTGGTCTGCTCAACTACCATAGGAATAAGTGTGCTCATCCTTGGTATTTCCAATCCACTCTGTATATCAAACTTCCTATCCATAAGTAGTTACCCTCCTATTAAGCAAAACCATTTAATTTACTTTGGCCTGCTCAATAATAAAATCTACAGTTTTATCTAACATTATACCAAATTCGATAGAGGCAATCTGTCCCTCTTTTTCCAAGACTTCACGTAATTTTTCAGGTTCCTGTTGATATTTATCCGCAGTTTTCTTAATTTCCTCATCAACATCAGCAGTTGTCGCCTTAATGTTTTCGACTTTAGCAATTTGTTCTAAAACTAAATCTGCTTTAACTAACGCTTCAGCCTGAGGACGATATTGTTTCATTAAATCCTCAATATTACTATTCGTTAACTCTAAATATTTTTCTAAAGTAATGCCCTGCATACTCAAGCGATAAGCAAAATCATTAATCATTTGTACAGTGCGATTTTTTATCATTGATTCGGGAATTTCCAACTCGGCGTTTTCCACAACTTTTTTAACTACATTCTCCCTTAAATCAAGCTCGGCTTTCTTTTCTGCTTTTTCTTTTAACTTATTCGCTGTATCTTGCCTCAATTCCTGCATAGTAGCAAATTCCGAAACGTCCTTCGCAAATTCATCATCTAAAGGAACTAATTCTTTACGTTTAATTTCTTTAACCGTAACCGTAAAAACGGCCTCTTTCCCTGCCAAATCCTCAGCGTGATAATCTGAGGGGAATTTTACTGTAACATCCTTTACTTCGCCAACTTTAACACCAATTAACTGTTCTTCAAAACCGGGAATAAAGGTATGTGACCCTAATTCCAAAGGATAATTTTCCCCTATACCGCCTTCAAAAGTTTCTCCGTCTATTTTACCTACAAAATCTATAGTTAATACATCGTGCTCAACGGCCGGTTCATCTTCAATCACAATAAGTTTTGCATATCTTTGTTGCATTTTTTCTATTTCGGCATCAATTTCTTCCTCTGTAACTTCTGTGGAAAGTTTTTCCACTTCCAATCCTTTATATTGACCAAGCTTCACTTCCGGTTTGGTATCAAATACAGCCTTAAAAATTAACGGCTTATCTTTCTCCATCTGTACCATATCATATTCAGGATCACTTACTGCAGTATATTGATCTTTAACTTCTTCTAATGCTTGTTGAAAAGCCTTAGGCACAGCATCTTGGAGAGCTTCTTCCATGAGAATTTCTCGCCCGTACATCCTTTCTAAAATAGCTCGCGGTGCTTTTCCTTTTCTAAAGCCGGGTATATTTACTTTCTTTACCACAACTTTATATGCTTTTTGCAAAGATTCTTCAAATACTTCTTCAGGCACCTCAATAGTTAATTCTACCCTGTTTTTACTTACTTCATTAGCAGTAATTTTCATGAAAACTCTCCTCCTATACCATATTAAACATTTCGAAAAAGGTTAATCTTACTTCAACCACTTACTACATTATAACCAGTTCTAAAGCAAAGAAAACTATTGAAAAATTCTCCAAACAAACTTTCATAAATATCATCTTACATTATTTCTCTATAAATATCCAGAGAAAATTTTCCTACTAAAAAAGGAGCGTATTAAGCTCCTGTTGTTAACTGGAGCGGAAGACGAGATTCGAACTCGCGACCCTCGCCTTGGCAAGGCGATGCTCTACCGCTGAGCCACTTCCGCTTATGTCTAAATGGAGTTTTACTGGTGCGGGAGAAGGGACTTGAACCCCCACGGTTACCCACTGGAACCTAAATCCAGCGCGTCTGCCAATTCCGCCACTCCCGCGGAAAACTTATCACCGCTAAATACAAAATGGTGGGCCATCAGGGATTCGAACCCTGGACACCCTGATTAAGAGTCAGGTGCTCTGCCATCTGAGCTAATGGCCCATAATCTATTAACAATAAAAATTAACGGCAAAATTAACAGCAACAAAACTTTAAGAAAATTGGTGAGCCATCCGCGATTCGAACGCGGGACGCCCTGATTAAAAGTCAGGTGCTCTACCGACTGAGCTAATGGCCCATGTAAACATAAATGGCTAGGGCGGTAGGATTCGAACCTACGCATGACGGAGTCAGAGTCCGTTGCCTTACCGCTTGGCGACGCCCCAACATTATTTAAATAAATAATAAATAAAAATTTTGGGGTGACTGATGGGACTTGAACCCACGAATGCCGGAGCCACAATCCGGTGCGTTAACCACTTCGCCACAGTCACCATCTGATTACTAAAAACTATATGGCGTGCCCACAGGGATTCGAACCCCGGACACACGGCTTAGAAGGCCGTTGCTCTATCCAGCTGAGCTATGGGCACAAGCCAAAACAAGATTATCGCAGCAAATGTTATCTTAACAAAAAAATTAATCCCTGTCAATATTCATAAAGCTAGATTCAAAACAATTCTTCTTATATTCCATTATTATGCCAGCATATGTTTCTTTGCCTCTCGGCCAGGTCAAACTCCCCGGGTTTAAGAACCAAATCCCGTTATTTTCTAGAATCATAGGGCTATGAGTATGCCCGAACAGACAATACTCTGCACCTAGTTCCTCTGCCCTAAACTGTAAAGAAGTAAGTCCATATTTTACCTCATATAAATGTCCATGAGTCAAAAAAAATCTCTTGTTTTCTACAGTCAACAAAAGCTCATTTTCTCTTACCGCACGGTCACAATTCCCTTTAACCGTAATCACGGGAATACCCATTATTTGTTCTAAATAAACAGCATCCTGCCAATGGTCTCCGGTATGAAAAAGCATTTGCACATCCTTAAAAACTTTACTGATGATCGCAAAAGCTTTCTTCGAACCATGCGTATCCCCAACGATACCAATCTTCATCTTTGACACTCCTGTAACTCCGTTTCCTACACTAACACTTTTCTTTAAACATTTACTTCATCTGCATACATAATTTTTGCAATTCCGAAACCATAGCCTTTAGTGCTTTAGCTCTGTGGCTAACCGTATTTTTTTCCGCTAAAGTTAATTCTGCCATGGTTTTTCCTAATTCAGGCAAATAAAAGAGTGGATCATAGCCAAAACCGCCTGTTCCACGTAAACTTTCTAAGATTATCCCTTCACAGTGCCCTTCTGTAGTAAAAACCTGACCTTGTGGTGTGACAAAAGCAATTACACTCACAAAGCTAGCGGTCCTCTGCGCAGTGGGGATTCCCTGCATTAGCTGTAATAATTTGAGATTGTTGCGCTGATCATCACAAGGTTCACCGGCAAAACGAGCAGAATATACACCGGGTTGACCCTGCAAAGCATCAACCTCTAATCCCGAATCATCTGCCAAAGTTGGAAGCCCAAAAAATTCAGCCGCCGCCTTAGCTTTCTGTAGAGCATTTTCTAAAAATGTAGTACCTGTCTCTTCTATGACAAACTCATCCGGAAAATCTGCCAAAGTCAGAATCTGCACAGGTAAATCTGCCAAAAGATTTCTTAATTCAGCAGCTTTTCCTTGATTATGTGTAGCCATAAGTAACTTAGAAATCATAACCCTCACCCAAAACTACTTTCTGTTCAGCAATTAACTGTTTTATGCCTTTCTCTGCCAAAGCTAAAAAGTTATCTAATTCTTCCCGTGTAAACGGATAGCCTTCGGCGGTACCCTGAATTTCTACAAAGTTTCCTGCCCCGGTCATTACTACATTCATATCGACAACCGCCTGTGAATCTTCTGCATAGGCTAAATCCAAACATAAAGTATCCTCAATTTTACCGACACTTACAGCAGCTAACCAGTCACGTACCGGTAATTTCTCCAAAACACCGTCATCGACTAATTTCCTAAGTGCCAACAACAGTGCCACAAAAGCACCGGTAATAGAAGCCGTCCTCGTTCCACCGTCAGCTTGTATAACTTCACAATCTAAGATAATCGTCCGCTCCCCCAGGCTTTCCAGATCAACAACCGCACGTAAAGAACGCCCGATCAAGCGTTGAATCTCATTAGTACGACCGCTGATCTTCCCTCGCGTGGATTCTCGCTGTGTTCTCACCTGTGTAGCACGAGGTAGCATCGCATATTCGGCCGTGACCCAACCTTTATTTTGTCCTTTTAAAAAAGGAGGCACCTTCTCATCAATTGTGGCATTACAAATAACCTTTGTGTTGCCCATTTCTATTAAAACAGAGCCTTCCGGATATTTTATATAATGAGGGGTAATTTTAACCTCTCTTAATTCATCAGCTTTTCTACCAAATTCCCGTTCCATAAACTTTACACCACCCTTCATCGTTTTCGTGCCAGTATGTGGCAGGGGGACCATATGTGGCAGGGGGACGTTTCATCTGCCACGTTTTCACTATAAGAAATCAACTTTGGTTTAAAAACGTGGCAGATGAAACGTCCCCCTGCCACATATGCCACCTCCCCTACCGCACGTCCTTGCCACACCTTCTCCTGTTCTCTTATATAATATCACAACAACATACCATTATTCAGCCCCAACCCTATTACTATAGCAGAACTTCTTCTACCGTACCTAAATCCCGACCAAGAAAGACGCTGCCTTTTGCCCTAAATTCTTTAGGATTATTACTACTGACAAATTTATAAACCGGTTTAGCTGTATCGACTAACAAATCTAATTCCTGCAAGCGCTCATACGCACACCTGACCGTTTCCTGAGCAGGGTCAATTATTTGCGTCTTGGCACCTAAAACCTTAGCAATAACCGGCTGTAGAAAAGGATAATGGGTACAACCAAGAATCAGAGTGTCTATCTCCTTTTCCATAAAGGGGTGCAAACAACCGGAAACAATATCCACCGTTTCTGCACTTCTGAGGGCGCCTCTTTCCACCAAAGGAACAAAAGCCGGACAGGCCTGAGCATATACCTGAACATCCGGATTTTTAGCCCGCAATTTTCGTTGATAAACCCTGCTCTCAATAGTGGCAGCAGTCCCTATAACCCCAACCCGCAAATTTTTCGTAGTCATTAAAGCTTTGTTCACTCCGGGTTCAATAACTCCAATAATAGGAAGAGAAAAACTATTTGTCAACTCTTCATAGGCTAAAGAGGTGCTAGTATTACAAGCAATAATGATCATTTTACATCCCCGGGTCACTAAATAATTAGTGATCTTTTGGGCAAAGCCTCTTAACTCTTGAGGATCGCGATCACCATAAGGGACATGGGCTGTATCACCAAAATAAATTATTGATTCTCCGGGCATTTGCTTTAATATTTCGCGGACGACTGTTAATCCGCCTACCCCCGAATCAAAAATACCTAACGGAGCATTTCTTTTTTCTGACATTTTTTCTCTCCCACTATATAAAATAAACTGATTTTGCTTAACTTACTTTCCTTTGCGACTTTGCGTAAATACGCCGCCCCTAGTTGATCTGGCATCAAAAATGGTCCAGAAGGATTCTTGATCCCATTCATCTATTACTTTTCGTAAATGCTTAAATCTTTTCCTTTGTAAAATAATTTGTAAGATATAACGTCTGCCTTCTCGCCCTTCACCTTCAATAACAGTTACACCATACCCTTCATCCCGCAGTATTTCTGTTAAGGCCAACGGTTCTTTTAAAGTGATCACCTGAACAGTAAAAGTACCAACAGCCAATTTTTCTTCCAACCATGAACCCACATAATTCCCGGTAGCAAAACCTAAAGCATAGGAAATCAAATTTAAGGGATTGCTTAAATCATTAAATATTTTCCCTAACGCCACAATGTAAATAATTACTTCAAAAAACCCGATTATGGCTGCATACAGCTTTTGACCTCGCACTACCATCAAGGTGCGCATGGTCATCAATGAAACATCTAAAATTCGTGCAAAGAAAATAAAAAAATATCCCCCTATGATAACCGCCATTTCTTGCATTATTCCCCCAGTACTACTTATTATATTTTTTCCCCATCACAAAATATGTATAAATACTCTTTTGTTATTAACCAAACTAAGTATATCATATTCCCTGTTATTCGGTGACAATTTTCTTAACAAACAATCCTTTAAGAAGAAAAAATAACAAAAAATAACTCCCGCTCAGAAGCGGGAGCTAAGCTGAAGTTTGCTTTATTGGCATTAATTAAAATAAGCGATAATCCCATTGGCAATTCCCTCAGCCAGTTTTTGACGGTACCAATCTTGACTCAATAAAATCTCTTCTTCTTTATCCGAAAGGTATGCTGTTTCCACTAAGATCGAAGGAACTCTGGTTTCTCTAAGTACAGCGAAATTTTCCTCAAGTATACCTATATTTCTTCTACCACCGCTTTTCACTAATTCTCTTTGCACCAAAGTTGCTAATTTCTGCCGTTCTAATCTCTGTGCACCTAAAACACTGTTCCATAATGGTGCATAATAATAAGTCGAATGACCTGAGTAACCTCCTGGGCTCGAATTAGCATGTATACTAACAAAGATATCGGCATTAAGGCTATTCGCTACCCCTGCCCGTTGCGCTAAAGTTAATCTGGTACTCCCTGTATGGGTCATTACTACTCGAGCTCCCTTATCTTCTAAGAGCTTTTTTACTTTTAACGCTATCGATAAATTAACATCTTTCTCTAGAAGCCCTAACCTCTTACCAATTGCTCCCGGATCTAAACCTCCCCCCGGTTGCACACTGGCATGACCGGGATCCAAAACAATAACTTTACCACTTATACCTTTGCTTTGAACCGGAACAGCACCAATTTGAATCGTAGTGACCTTTTTCTCATCTGTTGCCCCAATTTTTAAATGGGGATTAAAATTAAATTTCAGGTCAATAATGGCCTTACTACCCTGAGGACTTATCTTTATTTGAGTCATTCCTAAACGGTCGATTTTCCCTTCATACTTTCTGGTACTACGACCATCCAGCTCCAAAAGCAAGGAATTATGATCCTGTCCCTGCTTTACTTTAAACTGTGTATTGGTCCATCCTTTCAAAACCAGCTCGGGTCTGCCCCCATTATCAACTACCGTAAAGGATTTATCTTCAGCAATAGGTACAATCAACACATCTTTTTTGGGAACTGTATCCCGTGATGGTGTAGTAGCACCTTCTAAAGGCTGTGTTAACCAATTGGCAATCCAACCTACTTTACCGTTTAAAAGACTGACACGATACCAGTCCCCTTGACTGCTCAAGACATTCAAAGCATCACCGCTTTTAACCTGGTCAATTACCGGGGCATCCATACTATTCCATTGTCTGATATTGACTACATTCCCAGTAACAATAACCGCTGTTGGCAATTGTCCTTCCGGCAATGAATTAACCGGGGGCTGATTATTTTCAACGGGCTGACCATTTCCCGTAGACTCAGATGTACCTGGAATAAATTTTACATAATCCCCGGAAACCCAGCCCTCCATATTTTTCACTTTTATTTTATACCAACCATTTTTGGTTTC
The DNA here is from genome assembly GCA_001512665.1 of Clostridiales bacterium DTU073. GTDB lineage: Bacteria > Bacillota > Peptococcia > DRI-13 > DTU073 > DTU073. Next base: position 17,927 of record LFSF01000025.1, on the reverse strand, counting down.
TAAAACATTATGTTTTTCATTAAGCCCTATTTTTGTCACTAAAGCATATCCGGTACCCGGACCACTTCGTACATTAAGTACTTCCGTATTGACTTGTATGTATCCGGAACCTGAATTGTTAGTATTGTTAGTAGGAATACTACCGGTGTTTTTCTGTTCTGCTACTAACCAACCGGCAATCCAAGCTTCTTTTCCACCGGAAAGCCATACTTTAAACCAACCGTTTTTTTCAGCCAGTACCGATAAAGCCTGTCCGGCTTTTACTTCCCCTGTTTTTTGATATCCGATACCGGGACCTTTACGAAGATTAACTTTAGAACCTGTTACCACAACTTTTTTGATGACTTTTTTTACATAATCTCCGCTAATCCAACCAACTTGTCCTGTTGGCGTACTTACTTTAAACCAATTATTTTTTTCTTCAAGTATAGTTAATACTTGTCCCACTGTAACTTGTGTCTTTGCAGTATAAGATAACCCTGGCCCCTCACGAATATTGACAATATTGCCATTAACTATTCCTTCAGCCTCTGCAAGTACCGGAACTGCGAAAAAAACCAGCAGCAAAACAAAGCTCAGAAAACATAACCTATGTAGAGACCTAGGTTTTACCCTGTTCATTACCTCACCTCCTCTACCTCTAAAATTCTGTTACAAATAGAACAACCTTTACACATATTCTACTTTACTGTCAAAATTCCTCTGAAAACAAAGGTGAGAATATCTGGAAATAAAAAAATTGACAAAGATTGACAAAAAATGTCTCGCTATTTTATTTTTGACGATGAAAATTACATTTTGTTCCCTAAAAACAAAAAGAAAAGAAAGACAAAAAATAAAATTTCTTCTTTCTTTTATTTATTATCATTTTTATTAGCTTAACTTATCTTATTTAGTAAAAATCACCGCCGTAACTATAACAAAAATGAACGCAAATATAAAATAACCCATAGCTACACTTCCCTTTTTCGAAACAATTTTAGCTTTTAAAATTATTAAATAATTCATACATTAACATTTTACATAAATCGATATAGTTCCGCAATACTTTTCCATCAATTAAACAAAAAACGGCCTAGCCGCAATTCATCGACTATGCCGAATTTCTCAGGAGTATTAATCCCTATTCTACCAACCCGAAAGAAGCCCCATTGACGCTTACTTTATTATACTTGTATTACGTACCAAATTTTCCTGCAACTCTACGTAGCCCAATAAGGTATCAACCTTCCTGCCATCTACCCTCATCTCTACTTCCTGTATCGTAGGGAACTGAGTCAGGGTATTTACAATAGAATATACCGCCAGCTGTTCTGCTGTAGCCGTTGTCGGTAACTCCCTGATCAAATCACCACTAAAATCTACTATTGCCAGCCCATCTTCACGGACATTAATATCCAAAAGTCTGGTGTTTGCCGGAAGTGTAGGCTCTAAATCAGCTCCCCTTGGCCCTTTAATCAATTCTTCGATGGTCGCCCGTGCTATCCCCGTAACCTTAGGAATTTCCCTTTCTTCAGCTACTAATTTGTTGCCAACAGGATCAGCGAAATATAAAGTGACTATTTTGGTCTCGTTAGTCATGGTAGTAATGTCCTCTGGAGTCTCAAAAATTACCGTTGGTTCCTCAAATATTGGATCATTCTCCGCCAAATTCTCTGCGCTATTAAAATCCTGTTTGATCTTATCTAATAGCCCACATCCTGAAAAGGCGATACAAACTACTAATAAAGCTATAAATATTAGGGCTGCCCTTTTCATCTTTAATCTTCCTCCTTCCTCTCAAATTCTCCTTACATCTATATTTGTCTATGAAAAAAAATATGCCTAACTTTTCCATTGAGGATAGAAATTAAAAAAAGGCTGCTTCGCAAAGGAAACAGCCCGTTCTTGGCTTGCTTTTAATTTACCTCAACCTACATCAGCTTTATCAACTTTATTCCGATGTCGATAATAAAGCAGACTCAAGCCTATTACTATCGCTACTGCACTTACCAGCTGTGCTACTCGTAAACTTCCGGTGAGCATTAAACTATCCGTACGAAAACCTTCGATAATAAAACGACCTGCCGAATACAATACAACATAAGAGAGAAACACATCTCCCCGATAGATCCATTTTCTTCTCCGCAACCAAAGCAAAAAGATAAAGATACTTAAATTCCACAAGGATTCATAGAGAAAAGTAGGATGCCGATAAGCTCCATCTATATACATGGCCCAAGGCAAGTCAGCAGGGTCGACCTCATAACCATAAGCCTCTTGATTAAAAAAGTTACCCCAACGACCAATTGCTTGCCCTAGAATAATACTCGGTGCAGCTATATCAAAAGCTTGCCAAACATTAATGCGATATTTCCTGAGCAACAGGTAACCTACCAAAAAACCGCCGAGTAGCCCGCCATGAATAGCCAGTCCTCCATGCCAGACAGCAAAAATCTCCAGTGGATTCCGGCTATATTGCGACCACTGAAAAATAACATAATACAGCCTAGCACCGATAAAAGCTGCAAATATCACAAAAGGAATAATATTAAGGACATGATCCAGATTGAGCTTAAGTTTTTCAGCTTCGCGCAAAACTAAGAATGTACCCAGAAGAATCGCTACAGCAATAAGAATTCCATACCAATAGATAGGATGTGAGCCAATACTAAAGGCTACCGGGTCAGGAATGTTGAACTTCATTTAAACAAAAATCCTCCATATCTGCTAGGATATCCCTTTTTATAAAGTATAAACCTGTTCTTCGGACAAGATGTTAATTCCGGATTGGCGAATAACAGAGAGTGCTTTATCCGGATTCTCTACCCGAATAATTACCAGTGCACCTTGCGAAGTAGTCCCCAAAAATGCATACATATACTCCACATCAATTCCGGCCTGCCCTAACTTTTCTAAAGCACCGGCCAGCCCGCCCGGAGTATCTGATACTTCCATGGCCAAAACATCAGTCATGCTAACGGCAAAATTATTCGCTTTTAAGACTTGATAAGCTTTTTCCGGTTCATTAACAATAAGACGTACTACACCAAAATCAGTGGTGTCCGCAATAGACAATGCTCTGATGTTAATATTTTCATTTCCCAAAACACGGCATACATGGGCCAACCTGCCTTTTTTGTTTTCCAAAAACAATGAGATTTGTTTAATCATACTTACACCCCCTTATATTTTTCTCCGATCAATTACCCTTTGCGTTTTCCCCTCACTTCTAGGCAGAGTATGAGGTTCTACCAATTTAACTTTTGCCGTGAGACCTAAAACGGACTCCAGTCTATGCCTAATTTTATGTCCTAAATCCTCCAGACCTTTTACTTTATCCGAGAACATTTCCGCTGAGACTTCCACCTGAACTTCCAGTTCATCAAGACTTCCTTTCCTATCAACAATAAGTAGATAATGTGGTTCTGTTCCTCCGACTTCCAACAGAACTGTTTCCACTTGAGAAGGAAAGACATTAACCCCTCTGATAATCAGCATATCATCAGTTCTGCCCATAACCCTATGCATCCTGATATGTGTTCTTCCACAAGCACAAGGTTCTTTAATGAGCATAGAAATATCTCTGGTACGATAACGCAGCATCGGCAATGCTTCTTTTGTCAAAGTAGTTATAACCAGCTCTCCTTTTTCGCCATAGGGTAAATTTTCGCCGGTAACCGGGTCAATAATCTCCGGAATAAAATGATCTTCAAAAATATGCAGTCCTTTCTTTTCCTGACACTCACAAGCAACCCCCGGTCCAATCACCTCAGAAAGGCCATAAATATCGATAGCACTAATTTGCAAGCGTTTTTCTAATTCCTGTCTCATTCTTTCCGACCAAGGCTCAGCCCCAAAAATACCATATTGTAATTTAAGCTGAGAACGATCCTCGCCCATGCTCTCCCATACTTCAGCTAAATGAATGGCATATGAAGGAGTACAGGTCAATACTGTGGTGCCAAAATCCTTCATAATCATCAACTGACGTTGGGTATTGCCACCGGAAATAGGAATAACCATAGCCCCTATTCGTTCGGCCCCGTAATGAGCACCTAAGCCTCCGGTAAAGAGTCCATAACCATACGCAATTTGGATGACCGAGCTTTTCGTAGTTCCGCCACAAGTTAAAGCCCTCGCCATTAATTCTGCCCAAGTGTTGAGATCTGCACGGGTATAACCAACCACTGTAGGTTTACCTGTCGTTCCTGAAGAAGCATGAACTCTGACAATATCGGACATGGAAGTAGCAAACATATTAAAAGGATAATTATCCCTTAAATCCTGTTTAGTTGTAAACGGCAGCTTCTTTAGATCTTCTAAAGATTGAATATCACCGGGTTCTACTCCCACTTCCTGCAGTTTATGACGATAAAAGGGTACATTATAATAAACCCTTTCTACTATATTCTTTAACCTCTCAAGCTGTACTGCTTCTAATTGTTGATGAGGCATACATTCATAATGTTGATTCCAATACATTTTATTCACCTCTTTCAATTATTTAGTTTTAAGTATATGACATCTATTAAATTTTGGCTATATCTTTTTTTATCTCTTTAATTCTCCTTAGGCTAGCTTATGACTCCTTAAGGAAATACTAATACTGTTTATTAAGATGGAGGGGTGACACATGAAAACTATTTTATCCTATTTAGGTATTGCCGTGGGTTCTTTAATCACAGCCTTCGGTTTAAATTATTTTATCGTTGCTAATGGCTTGGCAGAAGGGGGGTTTACCGGTCTTTCTCTGGTAATTCACTATCTTACGAACTGGTCTATCGGTGGAATATTGTTAGTTCTAAATATTCCATTATTTATAATTAGTTTCATCATGTGGGGAAAAAAATTCGTGTTTAAATCATTGCTCGGTGTTTTAGCCCTTTCTGTGGCAATCGACCTAACGAGCGGATTTAGTTTCCAAACAGAAGACCTGCTAATTGCCGCCCTTTATGGTGGCGTTTTATCAGGAGTAGGCATCGGGATAGTGTTACGTTCAGGAGCCACCACCGGAGGCGTAGATATAATTGCCCGACTCATCTATGAAAAAATAGGCATCAGTATGGGCAAAGTATATTTCAGCTTTGACCTGGCCATTATTTCGATGGTGGCTTATTTCTTTGGTTTGGAAAAATCCCTATATACCTTAGTAGCTCTCTATGTTTTCAGTGTAGTAATTGATCGTTTTATCGAAGGTGGTAATGAAGCAAGAGAAGTAACGATCATTTCCAAAATGGATCAAGTCATTGTTAATGCCATTATCAATAAATTAGAACGGGGCGCCACGATTTTAAAAGGTTCCGGTGCTTATACCGGTAAAGAAAAAAACGTTCTCTATGTGGTCATTAGTAAACACGAGTTACTACAGCTTAAGAAAATTATCAAAGAGATTGATCCTAAAGCTTTTATTATTGTCAATAATGTCTACGAGGTTCTAGGAGAAGGCTTTCGACCGTAACAGGCTATTTCTCCAAACGTGCCCCCATTTCACGTAATTTTTCCTGAACCCAACGAATTTGCTCGGTGTCAAAATCTACAGGTCTTTCTCCATATAGCACGGCTCTTGCCGCCGCAACTCCTGCAGCATCCCCTAAAACGGCTAAATTAGGTAATACTCTGATCTCCGCCCAGGCAAAAGAAGAACAGCCCGTAGCATAGCCAGGAAGTAGAAGGTTCACACATTCTTTTGTTATTAACATGGAATAAGGTAAATATACCGGGTTCTTCGGCTGACCGCCCGCCTTAAACCAATCCGGTCGTAAATATTCGGTTACCGGCCAAACAAAACTATTTTTTTGCCAAAGATCTTCGTACAGATACGCATTAATATCCATCATGTAATAACCTAAGCCGATTCTTTCCTCATAATTATCCAGATCCTTACCCTCCTGAGGACCACTTCCCGCATGCTGAACCTCCTCTGTGGTTAAGGCAAAAGGCTTACTATGTACTGTTTCCCGCAAATACATTAGCTCACCGACGACCGGTTGATTGTTTTGATCCAGTACTAATTTTGCTTCCCCAAAACCGTACATTTGTCCGTCTTCTACTACTTTAAACTGCCGCAAAGCCTCTAAAAATTCCGGCTTTTGCACTATCTCTCTGGCTTCTCGCCATGCCCGCTCAACGGTTTTCTGACCCTCCAGTTCCTTTTGAGGGAAAAAGCGTGTACCCCGGTCCATCTCCCGCGCTCGTCCGTCCACATCAAAAACCAAAAGCATATTCAGCCACCACTCATCACTACCGGCACCGTCCTGTGCAGCATTAAGTGGTTTAATGGCAAAACCCTGAGGACCATAGTGCTCATTAAACTGCCTTACTACCGGATTGTTTTGCCAGGTTTCTTTGCCGCCAATGATCGCCCAACTACCGAAATAATCAGTAACAAACTGCAGATCTCCCTTTTGTTCCGGTATACTCGGAGTTTTTACCTCTGTTACTCTAAACATTAAGGTAGCCGCTTGTTGCCTTACCGCTCCGGCTTCTTTCTGTTCATCCGGCGGTAGATATTCTGCAGGCCAATCCTCACGTCCCACCAGCAGAGTATTGCCGGCAAGACGCGCTAATCTTCCTTCATCAGAAGCATCAATAAACACCTTTCCTTCAACTTGCAAACGACCTTTCCCCCATGACAACTCGCCTTGCTCACCCCGAAAGATTGGGGTCAAGAGAACAGCTTTAATAGCACAACGACCCTGATCAAGCTTTTTTGTTTGTACTTTCTTAATGTCTTGCTGATAAAGAATCGTTAAATTAGGGAACTGAGCCAGTTCCTTTTTAATAGTTTCGGCCATCTTCTGAGTATTATAAAATTGACCGTTCTCCCTAAACCAACGGAGAAAAGAGCCTTCCGTAACTAATTGATTCTGCCAATAACGGATATCAGCAAAATTCTGTCCCCCAATCGTACCAAGTCCTCCTAAATGTGACGTAGACTCCGGTACAATCAGTAAAACCTTTTTTTCTGGGGCAAGCCAGGCCGCATTATAAGCAGAAGCACAACCTGCAAATCCGCCGCCATAAATAACCACATCATAGACCATTACCGGAGTTGTTAAATAGAGATACACCCAATAGCCAAAAGGGATAAATAAAATCAGTAGTATTAATACTCCATAAAACAATAATTTACGCATCTTTTCATCCTCTAACCATTGTTATATTTTTAACTTAAGACTGAAGTTTAAGCCACCCTGATTATACCAGATTTCTATAAAATTTCTATGCCCCTATTTCCAAACAGTATCCCCTACCCGTATTAGAATGTGGCAAGTGAAACGTCCCCTTGCCACGTCTGTGTCCGTCATACTAAAAAAGTCCACGGTTTTAAAATCCGTGGACTTTAAATCTATGATTTCTACTCTATAAAAACTAATCTATAGAAACAAGCCTTAAACCTTATGTATTTTTGCCTTCTTTAACTACCTCGGATAAAGACGCCGCCAATGCTGTCAAATTCTGTATTTCAGAGGGGATAATCAACTTTGTGGATTGCCCGTCTGCTACTTGAGCCAACGCCTCCAGACTCTTAATAGCAATAACTTGGTTATCAGGCGCAGCATTTTTTAACATTTTCAATCCTTCAGCGGTTGCTCTTTGCACCTTCAGAATAGCTTCGGCCTGCCCTTCCGCTTCTTTAATCATGGCTTCTTTTTTCGCTTCTGCCACAAGAATTGCTGACTTCTTTTCCGCTTCCGCATTTAAAATTGCTGCTTGCTTATGCCCTTCAGCTACACGTATAGCCGCTTCTTTTTCCCCATCTGCCCGCAGAATAGCTTCTCTTCTTTCTCTTTCTGCTTTCATCTGCCTTTCCATAGAATCTTGGATTTCAGCAGGCGGAACTATATTCTTTACTTCCACGCGATGCACCTTAATTCCCCAAGCACTCGTCGCTGCATCCAGAACACTTCTCATTCTGGTATTAATAAGATCACGAGAGGTCAAAGTTTCGTCCAATTCCAATTCACCGATAATATTTCTTAAAGTTGTTGTAGTGATATTATCTATAGCTAAAAGCGGATTTTCCACTCCATAGGTATAAGCTTTAGGGTCTGTAACTTGATAGAAAACTACCGTATCTATTGTCATGGTGACATTATCCTTAGTAATAACCGGTTGCGGACGGAAATCTTTAATTTGCTCTTTTAAAGACACAACCGAGGCAATTCTGTCAATTATCGGAATTTTAAAATGCAGACCAACTAACCAGGTCCCTAAATATGCACCTAATCTTTCAATGATATAGGCTTCCGTTTGCGGTACTACTCTGACATTCATGGCAATTACGGCAACTGCCAAGATAAGAATAATCACAAAAAACATTCTCTCGCCTCCTTCATAATAAATACGTTCGGCTTAGATTTTTTTAACTTTAAATATAACTCCCTCAATATCCACAATTTGCACTTTTTCGCCTACCTCTATTGATTCCTCAGTAGCCGATTCTGCTGTCCAGATTTGACCTTTTATTGATACTGCACCACTATGAGGGGGAACAATTTTTTCTTCAACAATTGCCACTTGACCAATTAATGCCGGAACACCTGATTTAATTGCACCAATCTTAAAATAACCCTTCGCCAAAGGTCTGAGAAATAGTAAGAGAATTATTGCTGTAGCCAAAAATAGAACAACCTGGATTTCCCAAGAAGCACCAAACCATGCAGCTATAAAAGCTACAAGTGCCCCAATCACAAACCAACAAGTCGTTAAAGTCATAGTAAACGTTTCTATTAGTGTAAACACAACAACTAAAACCAACCAGAGCCAAGAGTTAATAAAGATAAGTGTAGCCCCCTTTCTTTAATATTTTGTTTTTTTATGTCCTAATCAGAACCTCCTTAATTTATATTAATAATATTCACCACTTTGTAGGTATATTACATTATACTACAATTTTATAATATTTATTTAATATTGACAAATTTAATCTTGCTTTTTATGCTCTTTTTTTACACATTACGAGCAAATTTTTTGTAATAAAGCAATTTCTCTCTCGTAACCTGTATTATCGTTAGGAGTTTCTAAAATAATCGGGATATTTTGCATGTCCGGATCACAAATTATATTTTTAATCGTCTCCAGTCCCAAGTTTCCTTCTCCTATCTTAGCATGTCTATCCTTTCTGGAACCCAGCGGAAATACCGCATCATTTAAATGAAATACTTTTAATTTTTCCCACCCTAGCACATGAGCAAATTCTTCTTTAATTCTGCCAAAATCAGAAAGGTCATAACCTGCCCCATGCAGATGACAGCTATCCAGACATACCCCTAAATTAGGGTGATAATCACAACCGGCAATAATTGTGGCCAAATGGGCAAAGTTATAACCTAACTCTGTCCCCTGACCGGCCATTCCTTCCAAAAGAATAAAGACTTCTTCTGGAAAGTCTGACAAAACCTCTTGTAAACCCTCGATAATTAAAGCCAACCCTTTTTCTTCACCTTGTCCACCATGTGAACCTGGATGCATTACAAGATAAGGAATGCCCATTTCTTTGATGCGGAGAAGATCATCCTTTAAGGTTCTGAGAGTAAAGCCCCTTACACTTTGTTTAGCAGAAGCTAAATTATAAGTATAAGGAGCATGGGCTACCACTAAGCCAAACTTCTTCGCCTTCATCAATTCATGGGCGGCTTTGATATCTTCGGGATCAAGTGCCCGTGCCTTACCACCACGCGGATTGCGAGAGAAAAACTGAAAAGTATTACCTTTCAGTTGCGCAACCGTTTCCACTGCTGCAGTTAATCCGTTAGAAATTGAAACATGGGCACCAATCCACATTTTTTCTACCTTCTCTCTAAAAATAATTTACTCTATACTCATTCCTCATCTTTTACATCTTGTTTTATTTTGGGAGGAAATTCATATATTTTACACTCATCCTTAGAATCTACAAGACCTTCTTGTTTTTGTACAGTTTGCTCAAAAACATCACCACTTACTAAATTTATTATTCTGATTATTTCATTGAGACCATCAACTTCGTTTTCAATGATAAATTCACCAGCCGGGGACCGTAAATCAGTTAGGTTAGCCAAAAGAGTCCGAAGCATTTCTCTAGATAAAGTAATACGAACATGGGACATGTTTTTTTCCCCCGTAGAAGAATTATCTTATTTTATTATAGAAAAGAATACTTTAAATGCTACACTTGGGACTAGTTTTTTACAACTAAATAAATAATATTAATACAGATTCTACTTTGGAGGCATGGCTAATGTATCAATGCCCATTATGTAATGGTTTCCGTACTGAAAAGATTATTTGCCCAAACTGCCAAACACAACTGTTGGACGGAGGAGCACTGGAAAACTACTATGAACCTTATAGCCCCTATTTACCGGAAAATATCTTAAATCAAGCAGACGGAGTCTCCGCTAATGAATGTATTCATTTGTTTTATTGTCCGGACTGTGGCTATGACCATCGTTATGTGACTAAACTGGTTAATATATAATTCTCGGTAGTTCTACTATCCCGAAACCTTGTTGTTCCTTGGCTAAATTTGCTAGTTTGACTGCTCCGCTAACCATTATTTCCTTAACTTTAGTCGGCGGCATATACCCATAGTAATTAAGCAAATCCGCAACAATACCGGTTACATGAGGTGCGGCAAAGGAAGTTCCGCTTTTTAATTCATATGCCCCGTTGAGCCAGGCTGAAGGAATATCAACACCGGGCGCACAAAAATTAACTTCAGGTCCTGTACTGGAAAAAGAAGCTATTCGGTCATACCGATCTGTAGCGGAAACAGTAATAACTTCAGGAAACCGTCCCGGATAATTTACTGAATCACTACCTCCATCATTACCTGCAGCTGCAACTAAAATAACACCTCGATCGTCTAAATAACGAATGGCTCTTCTAAAAGTATTATTGGTTTCCATAGTAGAAAAACTCATATTGATGATCTCTACTTGATTACTATACAACCAATCCAATCCTTCAATGATATCTGATAAATTTCCTTTTCCTCTTCTGTCAAAAGCTTTAACAATATAAAAATCCACATAGGGATTAATCCCCATAAAACGTGCATTTCTCCCCGATGCTCCTATAATGCCGGCAATATGCGTGCCATGCCCATAATCATCCTTAAACTGTTGCTGAGAATACCCATCTAATGTGTTAATACCACCCTTAATACTTTCCCTTATATCAGGATGATTATAATCAATCCCTGTATCAATAATTCCTACGCGAACTCTCCTTCTTTTTAGTTTTTGCCAAACTTGTGGAGCGCCAATTCGCCGCAAACCCCAGCCTACCCTTTCTGTATTGTATAAAGGGGGCTCAGGAGTTGGTTTTATGACCGGCTTATTAATCGGTGCATAGGGGGAATATGGCGGGAATAAATGTTGAAAAAAAGGTAGCCCCGGATACCAACACAGTCTAAATTCGATGTCATCGTCTACCTCAATTCTATCATTATCCACTCTTACAGCAAGAGCAAAATCAGCCTCTGAGGGGAATTCACATAAATATCCATCAACGAGAGGCAATTTTTTAATTAATTTACCTCCGGATATTTGTAAACTTTTTATTAAAAAATCCTCATCACAGGGATCATGCAAAGTTATTATTTTTCTAACCTTGTTCTTACTTAAATCTTTATCCATAAATTTTCCCCTTTCTCAGCATAAGCAAAATCATTTCTGTTGTACCTTATGCAAAAGAAAGGATTTTCGTCACTATCTTAGGACAAATCCTGTGTTTATTGGTATAATATTACTATAATTCTAAGGATGTGAATTTTATGAAAAAATCATATCTATTCATTTGCTTTATCCTCATTCTCTTGTTAGGTGCCAATTTAACCGGTTGTAAATCTGAAGCAATAAGCGATAGCGTCCCGGTAACTGCCCCGGAACCGGTAGCCGAAAAAACATTTACCATTGCTGCTGTGGGGGATATTTTAATGCATAATACACTCCTTAGGGCTGCTTACCAACGTGAGCTCTATAAGCACGACTTTTCTCCTTTTTTTGCGAGAATAAAACCCCACCTCGAAGCTGCTGATTTTGTAATCGGCAATCTGGAAACTACTCTCGGCGTGGACTTCAACGAATTCGGTGGTTATCCCCGGTTCAATTCACCGGCCGTACTTGCCGAAAATCTGAAAGAAGCAGGCTTTGATTTAGTCACAACGGCAAATAATCATTGTCTAGACAAAGGAATAAAAGGTCTTAATAATACTCTTGACTACCTTGATAAAGCGGGACTTCTCCACGTTGGTACCGCACGTACTTTAGAAGAAAAAGAAAAGATTCTCATTACCGAAATTCAAGGTGTGAAAACTGCTGTTCTTGCCTATACATACGGTACCAATGGTTTACCCATCCCTAAAGGGAAAGAATACGCCGTCAATCTTCTCGATGAAAAGGAAATTATCAATGACTTATATAAAGCTCGAGAGCAGGGAGCACAACTTATTATTTTGTGCCTACATTTCGGACAAGAATATCACGATCATCCAAACAGTGCACAAATTCGCTTAGCAAAAATGTTTTTCAAAGCAGGGGCTGACGTCATCCTAGGAACCCATCCTCATGTACTTCAACCATCTGAAATTTATTATGAGCGAGCTGATAAAGCCCAATTTGTAATCTATTCTTTAGGTAATTTTATTTCAGATCAAAATGGGCTGCCCAGAAAATCCAGTATGATTCTTAACTTACATTTCGGCATCGATCCTGTAACGGGAGACCCCTATTTCAAAGAAGCTACAAGTGTGCCAATCTGGACATGGAAATACCAAGTAAATGATAAACTCAAATTTGAAGTCATCCCGTTGGAAGAAACTATAGAAGAAATAAAAGCCGGCAAATTAGGCGGCTTCACCCTAGACGATATACAAGAAATGCAACAAGCTTGGGTTCATGTTTCTGCTTTCACTCAACCCCTCTCAGTTAGTTTTTGAAAGCTTCTACTGTACTGAAAAACGAGGTTAAATAGACATGATAAATGGAGCACGTATAATAAAAACAGGGATCGCAGTAGCTTTAAGTATGTTTATCTGTGATATTTTTCATGTACAACCGGCCATTTTTGCCGGTGCTACTGCTGTCCTAACTCTCCAGCCATCACTGGGGAGAAGCTTTAATAAGGCCTTAGAACAAATTTTAACGCAATTAATCGCCATCACCATCGCCATAATACTAGGCTTGACCATGGGTGGCAATCCTTTAGTGATGGGTTTAAGTACGGTATTAGTAATTTTAATCTGTAACCGCTTTAAATGGCGCAGTAGTATCTCCGGTGGTATTATGGCCACAATTTTTGTATTAAGTTCCCCGCCGGACCAATTCTTAGCCCATGCCCTCATCCGTTCTATGGCAATCTTTATCGGGGTAGGATCCGGTCTAATCGTTAATATAACCCTTGCACCACCGCACTACGAAATGCCTCTCCGCATAAAACTGATTGAGCTTAATAAACTTATCTTTCAGAACTTTAATCAGGTCATCCAAAACTATATACAATTAACGCCTCCTACGCCTAACGCTCTCAACGAAATGGAAAGGGAAGTAGGAGAGCTTTTTAAAGATGTTCATAAATATTACGACTTATATAAACATGACTTGGGGATTCCAAAAGATGATGAGCACGCTAATCGTAAAATAAATACCCACTTGTATAGAGATTATCTGGCTTATAATAAAGGGCTCTGGCAAAGAACCAAAGACATCTTTTTTTTAGCGGAAGAACGAAGTAAAAGACGGAAAAAAACCGGAGACCAACCGGTCAGCGCAGACTTTTACCAGATTCTTCACCTGATTAACAACAGCCTAGAGCTTTTAGACCGGTATAATCGGGAACTTCAAAAAAAAGTTACTGGGGAAACAACAATATATGTGGAAGAACCGCATATCTGGAGTAAGCTGGAGACAATCATCAATCAATGGCATAGTCATAACTACGATGGCAGTTATTATCTCCATGCACTGATTGAAGTTTCCTTGATAACACATAAAATCCGGTGGGCCGCCAAAGAATCCGCTTTTTTATTAGATCAAGATAATGACAAGCAAGCAAATGTCTGATTGACATTTAACTTCGTTCTTCTTATAATAAATAATGCTGATTGTAATACATTTTTCAACCTTTGCTGAGGTAGCTCAGTTGGCAGAGCAGCTGATTCGTAATCAGCAGGTCGAGGGTTCAAGTCCCTTCCTCAGCTCCAAATTAAAATATTTTGTCCACATAAAAACCCCTGATAAATAATCAAGGGGTTTTTTCTTAATACTATATTACAAAATTACACTTTAATTAATCTGTTGGTTATTTAATAATAACTCAATTATTTGTTCCTTCGTTTTTGCTTTTTTCAATTTTTTATTTGTCTCATTATTAGAAACTAGATTATAAATACGTTTAACTAACAAATTACTGGCAACTTTAAACGCAAGCAATTCTCGGATCTATTTGTCAATACAATAAGCATAAAAAACCCACTTGATTTATTTTCAAGTGGGTTTTCACTTGCTATTATCCTTCATTGGCCAAAGGGTACTTTCGAGCCACAAAGATTTCTACTCTTCTGTTTTTCGCTCTTCCTTCCTCCGTTGAATTGTCATATTTAGGTGCAAATTCCCCATACCCTTGAATCGAAAATCTTTCCTGAGCAAGACCACCTTGTTCAACCATGAAATGCATTACGTTTATTGCCCGCATTGCACTTAAATCCCAATTAGATCGGTATTTTTCAGTATGGATTGGGACATTATCGGTATGTCCTACAACCTTAATATCATTATCCAACTTCTTTAAAATATGAGCGATTTCTTTAAGCAGAGGATGCATTGATTGTAATATTTCCGCTTCCCCGGAATTAAAAAGAACCACCTCTTGAATGGCAATTTCTAATCCTTCTTTATTTAATACTGTCTTAAAGTTTTCGGAATATCCTCTGTTTTTAATTTCCCTATCGATACTTTCTTTTATTTGCATCATCATTTCATCTTCAATAGTATTGTTTTGCTGTAATTCATCTAAAGGAATAATCAGAGACCCATCCTCTAATATTCCTCCTCCTTCTGAGAAAATAATACTAAATTGTCGGCTGAGGCTTGCATATTTCTCCTTATCTATATTACTTATTGAAAACATAACAATAAAAAGGGCTAGAAGAAGTGTAAGTAAGTCAGAGTAAGGAAGCAACCAAGTTTCATCAGGATGTTCCTCAACATGTGGCTTTCTTCTAGACATGCTAATTTACCCCCTCTTGTCCTTGTTTTGCTGAATTTGCTTCATATCTAGCTCTTTCCTTAGGATCCAACATTGCTACCAGTTTCATTTTTATACTCCGGGGATTTTCTCCAGCCTGAATAGACAAAAACCCTTCCATAATAATTCGTAAACTTTTTACTTCTTCATAAGATTTTCTCTTTAATCTTGAAGCAAATGGATGACAAAGTACGTAACCAACAAAAATCCCAAAAAGAGTAGCTACAAATGCAGCAGCGATCATATGCCCTAATTTCTCAACATCATTTAAATTGCCCAGTGCGCCAATCAAACCAACAACAGCACCTAAAACACCCAATGTGGGAGCATAGCTTCCAGCAGCTGAGAATATTTGTGCTCCCGCACGATGACGATCCTCCATACATTCGATTTCAGTTTCCAGCATATCTCTAATATAATCAGGTTCTATACCATCAACAACCATACTTAGTCCTTCTTTTAAAAAGTGATTATCAAATTCCTCAATTTTTGATTCTAAGGACAATAAACCATCCTTACGGGCTTGTTGAGCAAGATTTACAATTAGTTCTACCAAAGCTACCGGATCATGCTCTTGCCTTTCTTTGAATAGTACACCCAAAATTTTAGGTATATTAAGAATTTCTTTCCTGGGGAAAGAGTTCACAACAGCAGCACTAGTACCTATAAGTATGATAATAGCTGCCGCAGGATTCAATAGCACTGCAATATTCGCACCCTTGACAATCATACCTACTATTACAGTAAGAAAACCTACAACAATACCTATAATTAAAAATATATCCATATTCTGCCTCCCTAAAGAGTCTAAACTAATTATTTGCTGTAATAGCTAAAAGAAATTGTTTTTATACTTTATTCGACACATCTTAAAGATTACCTGCAATTTTATGCGTCTTTTCTAGATTATTAGGGATACACTATTAAATTAAAAATATGGGATATATTTAAAATATAAGTTACAATTTGCTCTATACTTTTCTAAATCCACCGAGGGGAGTTTGATCCATGACAATAACACCTGTATTTTTAACGCCCTGTTTAAACTCAGGACTTATAACATAATCTTTAAATTCCCCGGCAGTATTACTTAAATCTTTAGGAATTTGATACTAAATCAGGTTCCACAGCGACGGGACTAATTGCCCTATATTCCTTAAATCTAATTGAAAAAGAGAAACTAAGTTTCGAGAATATAGTAAAACAAACTGAACGTCTTGTGAAACATGTGGAACATGTTTTCACCATATCAGATTTAAGCTGGCTCATTAAAGGCGGACGGATTAACAAAGCACAGGGAATTGTAGGTAGTCTATTAGACATTAAACCTATTCTGCACGTTAAAGAAGGAGCTATAGAGGTCTATCAAAAGGTACGCGGTAAAAACAAGGCACTAAAATCAATGGTAAATATACTCGAGGAAAGAGCAGGCGATTTTAAGAATCAAATTATCGGAGTAAGTCATGCGGACGATGCCGAGAAAGCACAAGAATTAGTAGAGATGATTAAATCCCGCTTAGGATTTCAAGATTTTATCGTCAACAAAATCGGTAGTGTCCTCGGCAGCCATCTAGGAATAGGCGGTGTCGGTGTTTTCTTTTTCAACAAAAGCATACTCAATGATGTGAATCTAAACTATATCAACCCTATTTAACCCCAAAATTAAACGCTTGAGAATTTCTCAAGCGTTTTTTGTTACCTTGATTCCAAGCAAAGTTGCGCTGATACAATTTCCCCGCTAAAATGTACTTAAAACTTCGGCATTTTGTTCACTAGCAAAGTCCTCTGTTCCCTCAACTGCCTCCTCTGTTTCTTTTGTCTCTTCTTCTGTTTCTTTTGTCTCTTCTTCTGTTTCTTCTGTTTCTTCTATTTCTTCTCTTTCTTCATTTTCTTCTATTTCATCAGTTTCTTCTATTTTTTCTGTTTCTTCTTCTACAATTTCTTCTGTTTCGTCTGTTTCGTCTTCCACTGCTTCTTCTTCTACTCTTTCTTCTGTTTCTTCCACTGCTTCCAGTTCTGTTACGGCATCATCCACATCCTGCCCGTTTTCGCTCATTGGTATTTCAATATCACGTACTAAAGTCGGATCATAACTGAACGTGAAGATGTATTCGCGATCATCTTGACTGACTACTTTGTAAGCATATTTACCTTCTGCTTTATCATCAACTAAACCATCTGCGCCTGCTACGCCAAACCAGAGAACCGTATCACTATCTAAGGTTAGAACAACCGGTTCTGGTAAGTCTTCTCCGGCTTCCGTAACAGTGCTGATGCTCTTAATTGTTGTTGCATCCAATAATTCACATGGTACACTTACTTTAATGTACCATGTTTTTTTGTCTTCATTCCATACCGCGTAGTAATCTACCTCTGCTTCAATTTCTTCTACCGGAACAAACATATAAGCATAGCCTTCCATATCTACCACGGTCATTTCCTCTATAACAGCTTGGATACCCATAAAACCAAACAAATCGCCTTCCACCGGACCCGTAGCTGCACTGGTCACCGTACCCCAATATGCTCCCGAGCCGGTAGCCACTACTCTGATATAACAGCCGCAATCTTCAGGCTGTAGTTCATAAGTACTATAGACCGCCCCGGGGATATTCTGATAAAAACTTCCATCCTCAGATCTTTGCCATTGATAGGTGGCCGTCGCACCGGCCGGTGATAATGTCCCTACCGTAAGAGTAGCCCCTATTTTACCC
>LFSF01000014.1 GCA_001512665.1 Clostridiales bacterium DTU073 | reverse complement strand
GCTTGTAAATCCTTTTTCTTCTAACATTAATATTATTAATTATAGCAAAAAACTTCAAGTTTATAATTTTTTTCAGCTATAATCGAACATTTTCAACAACATTGCATCTGTTTTGTAACTGCAAGTACAATTCACTTATCAAACTAAAGAAAAACGGCATAGTCGCAAATTAACGACTATGCCGATATTTTTCAGAGATAATTAATCCCTATTTAAGTCAAAAAATAAATGGTCGGAGCGACTGGACTTGAACCAGCGGCCTCCACCACCCCAAGATGGCGCTCTAGCCAAACTGAGCTACGCCCCGAAGCCACAATCTATATTATATAATCCAGCCCATCAAGTGTCAAGAATTTATCTTCACTTTACAGCTGTTTTGATGAATTAATAAATCAATTAAAGCAATATTTCGTTCCTTCCTCAGATATTTTTAATAAATATGTCTTTGCAGAGATACCATGCTCTTTCCAGGTTTCTTCCATTACTTTTCTAAGCTGGTCAGCTTTATTATCACTAAAGGCCAGAACTGACGGTCCTGCCCCGCTCAGACAACTTCCTAAAGCACCATGGGCAAGAACTGCTGACATCACTTCATTTAGTCCCGGAACTAAAGGCAACCGATAAGGCTGATGCAATCGGTCCTGCATAGCAAGACTTAACAACTGATAATCACCGGTTAAAAAGGAAGCCATCAACATGCCAAAACGACCGGTATTAAAAACAGCATCCTGATGAGGTACTACCGCCGGTAATACTTTGCGAGCCTCCGCAGTCGCTAATTTAAAGTCTGGTACGGCCACAATAACCTGCAGAGGTTGTTGTGGTGTTACTTTAATATATTTAATTCCCACTTCAGTTGTTACCGAGTTAACTAACCCCCCTAACAATGCAGGAGCTGCATTGTCCGGATGACCTTCAATTTTTGAAGCCAGATTAAGCAATTCCTCCTCCTTTAAATCAGCTTTGAGGAGCAGATTTGCTGCTACAAGCCCGGCTACAGTTAGTGTGGCACTGCTGCCCAAACCCCTTGCTCGTGGAACAACAGTCTTGATGGCAATATTAAGCTTAGGCGATTTTTTGCCTACGTATTTAGCAACTTGGAGCATGCCTTGATGAGCCAAGCTTTCCTTATTTAAAAGACTGGTCCCCATAGGTAAAGATGCTTTCTGGTCTGCAAAAAAATATAATTCATTATATAGGTTTAAGGCTACTCCTACACAATCAAAACCTGATCCTAAATTAGCCGAGGTGGCAGGAACACATACTTTTAACATGTTTCTACCATCACTCCATTCCCTCAACCCTAATTAAATTCACTATCTCTTTAGTTATGGTTAATTTCCTAATGATCTCCAAAGAATCTTGAATATCTTTTTCCCTGACTTTATGGGTAATTACCACAAGTTCAGCTACATTCTCAGTACAACCTTTTTGCACTACAGAAGCCAAACTGACACCATGCGCTCCAAAAATACTCGCTATATTTGCCAAAACGCCCGGTTCATCTAAAACCTGCAGACGCAAAAAGTAATTGGTTTTAACCTCATCCATTGGTTTAATCTTTTTCGTTTCATAACAAGTACAGCTTGAGCTGATACTATTCGTATTAATGTCCTTGACTACAGCAATTAAATCACCCACAACTGCACTTGCTGTCGGCATCTGACCCGCACCACGTCCATAAAACATCGTCTCACCAACAGCATCACCTTTTACAAAAATCGCATTAAAAGAATCATTAACATTAGCTAAAGGATGCTCTAAGGGAATAAGTGCCGGATGCACCCTTACCTCCACCTGATCATCCTCAAATGAACTAATTCCTAAAAGTTTAATCGTATAACCTAAACTATGAGCGTATTCTAAATCCTCAGGTGAAATCTTCGAAATACCTTCCACATAAACATCATTAAAGGTAACCCGTGTGTGAAAAGCTATCGAAGCTAAAATAGCCATTTTACGAGCTGCATCTAACCCTTCAACATCAGACGTAGGATCTGCTTCGGCATAGCCAAGCTGCTGTGCCTCTTGCAAAGCATCTGCAAAATTTTTCCCTTCATTAGTCATTTTCGTCAAAATAAAATTAGTAGTGCCATTAACAATACCGATAACCTTTTCAATATTATTAGCTAATAAACTTTGCTTCAAAGGATTAATTATGGGAATACCTCCGCCTACACTCGCTTCAAAATACAAGTCTCGATCAGCTAATTCACAAGTAGAAAGAAGCTCCTCACCATGTTCAGCCAAAAGATCTTTATTGGCAGTAACAATGTGTTTTCCCTTTTGCAAAGCCTCCAAAATATAACTACGGGTCGGCTCAATCCCGCCCATTAATTCAATAATCACATTTATCTCAGGATCGTTAACAATTTCCTGCCAATCTGTGGTCATTACTCCTGATGGTAATTTTACTTCTCTTTCCTTTTGGGTGTTTTTAACCAGTACTTTTTTAACCTCTATCTCCGCATTACATTTCTTAACCCATTGATCAGCGTTTTTCTGCAATATTTTTACCACACCTTGACCAACGGTACCAAATCCCAAAATTGCTACATTAATTTTATTCATAAAAATCCTCCTAACTCTGACCGATAATTTCTACTTTTCTTACGCCTTGTAGGTTTTGTAATTTGGCAACAAGGACGTCAAGATCATCTTTAATATCTTTAGTATCAATACTTAAAACCGCATTAGCAATATTTTGTAAAGGTATTCCTTGGTTAATCGTCAAAATATTGCCTTTAAGCTTTGCTACCGTATTTAACACATCTGATAAAACTCCCGCTTTATGTTCCAGAATTAAAGAAACAGTAATAATCTTTTCTTTACTTACTTCATTAAAAGGAAAAACCCCGTCTCGGTATTTATAAAAAGCACTCCGGCTAATACCTACTCTCTGAACGGCTTCATTTACGGTAAATACCTCTCCTTTAGCTAATAACTCTTTAGCAATAACTGTCTTTAGAATGGCTTCCGGAAGGATCTTTTTATCCACCAGATATTTTTTAGACTTCTCTTTTGACATTTTGCGCTCCTTTTTGTCCTTATAGGATGGATGCTTTTCTCTGTATGGTAGACATTATAACATCAGGCATTAGCAGAAAGCAATAACTATTACACAAAAAAAATCGGTCTTTCGACCGATTTTAAATAATTATACAAATAATACCTCCACTGCCATCATTAACAATCCGCCTTAATGTTTCCTGTAGTTTCCCCTGTACATTATCCGGCACAGTTTGTAATTTACTTTGGATACTTTCTCTGACCAAATCATGAAGAGATTTGCCGAAAATATCATAATTCCAAATCTGCGAAGGATTTTCCTGGAACTTATCCATAATGTATCGTGCTAAATCAGCACACTGTCTTTCGGTACCCATTAAAGGTGTTATTTCCGCTGAAATATCTGCTCGAATAATATGCAAAGAAGGAGCACTTGCTTTTAGTTTAACGCCAAATAGACCACCCTGTTTGATTAATTCCGGTTCTTCTAATTCCATTTCCGAAACTAAAGGATTGACCACTCCATAACCTGTTTCGCGTACTTTTTCCAAAGCTTCGGCAACTTTATCATATTCACTCTTCACGGAACTTAATTCTTTCAGTAGACGGAAAATATCATGCTCTCCTTCAATTTGCAAACCAGTGGCTTCATTAATCGCTTCATAAAACAATCCTTCTTTCGAAGTCATTTCCAGCGAAGCAACTCCTGTGCCCATATCCATATCTTCCAAGATTACTTCACCAATAATATCAAGTTTTGAAAGGGTCTCCATAGCTTCGTCGATGTCCCTTAATCGTCTGACCTTACTAATTATTTCGTAAACAGAAGTCTCGAATTTTTTCCTTAACCAATGTTCAGAATTAAGTTCTTCTATCCATTTAGGCAGACTAACATTAACTTCAGTAACAGGAAATTCGAAAAGAGCTTCCTCCAAGACCTGCATGACAGTTCCTTGTGACAATTGAGCTACATCAAGTGGAATCACCGGGACTTCATAAAGGCTCTCTAATTCTTGAGCTAACTCAATCGTAGAAACATCATAAGGATTCGTCGAATTTAAAATAACTACAAAAGGTTTATTCAGCGCTTTAAGCTCCTCAATTATTCTGGCTTCCGCTTCCTGATAATTTTCTCGCGGGAGGTTGGTAATACTGCCATCCGTAGTCACAACCACGCCAATAGTTGAATGATCGGTGATTACTTTCCGCGTGCCAATTTCCGCTGCTTCTTGAAAAGGCATGGGATCTTCTGACCAAGGTGTATTCACCATCCTTGGTCCATTCTCATCTTCATATCCTTTCGCACCAGGAATTGTATAACCTACACAATCAGCTAATCTTACAGAAACAGAAAGCCCATCCTTTACCTGAATTTCTACTGCTTCATTAGGTATAAATTTCGGTTCGGTTGTCATTACTGTTCTTCCCGCTCCACTTTGAGGTAATTCATCAATAGTTCTTTGTCGATCGCCCTCATTAACAATATTAGGAATAACCAATAAATCCATAAACTTTTTAATAAAGGTCGATTTACCTGCACGAACAGGACCTACAACGCCTAAATAGACATCACCTCCAGTCCTTTCGGCAATATCTCGAAAAATATTTTCCACACTATCCCCTCCTTAAAATTACTTCTACTAAATATTTTGCCTGGGTATCAATCCGAGCCATCCCCCCTTAGCAACATTTTATAATCTAAAAGAAAAACTCTTAGAGAGTCTGTACAAACATCAAAGGTTATGAACAATACATATATACTGTCCTCAATTATTAATTATTACTAAGAAGAAAAAAAATGCCTAATTTATGTTAAAAACATAAATTAGGCATTTTCTTTAAAAATATTTAATAACCTACTTAACTATTGGAACAAGAGCGTTCTAATATTTCCTCCACTTCATATTTCTTATCACGCATCATTAGATCATAACAGGCTTCTTGTACATTTTTATCTTTAAATAATACCGCATAAATTTGCTCACAAATCGGCATAGGTACACGATATTTACCACCAAGTTGACAAGCTACCTGAGTCGCCGGCACACCTTCTACAACCATACCAATTTGCTGAAGTACATGCTTTAAAGGAACACCCTTCCCAATTTGGATACCAGCTCTTCTGTTTCTACTATATTTACTGGTACAAGTAACAACTAAATCACCAACACCGGTAAGTCCTGCGAAGGTAAGTGGATTAGCTCCTGCTGATACTCCTAAACGCGCTATCTCCGTTAAGCCTCGAGTAATTAAGGCAGCTTTGGCATTATCTCCATAACCTATACCATCCGCAATTCCTGTACCAAGAGCGATCACATTCTTTAAGGCCGAACCATATTCAATCCCAATCAAGTCAAGATTTGTATAAACTCTGAACTCCGGTGACATAAATAAATCCTGGACTTCTTCGGCCGCATTTTTATCCTTTGAACCAACAACAATTGCCGTCGGTATTCCTCTGCCCACCTCTTCGGCATGACTGGGACCCGAAATAATCGTTATGTTCGGAGACTTTTCCACTAATTCCTCTTCAATGAGTTCACTCATTCTTTTTAGTGTCTCCAGCTCAATCCCTTTAGCCGCACTAATAATAATATTATTCTTATTAATCATATTTTTAATTTTATGACAAACGCCTCTGATATTACTTGAAGGTGTTGCCAGTACAATATATTTTTTGTCAAAGAGAGCTTCTTCTAAATCATCGGTTGCCTCAATATTATCCGGTAAAAAAACTCCGGGTAAATATGGCACATTTTCCTTGAGTAATTTAATCTGTTCTACCTTCTCTTTATCTCTTCCCCAAAGATGAACCTGATATCCTTTTTTCGCTAAAACTAGGGCTAAAGCAGTTCCCCAACTACCTGCTCCTAAAACCACAACCTTTTTCATTTTCATTCCCCCTTATTATCAACACTTCCCCATTCGGACCTTTTCCCTATTTTGTTTTCCTGTCCTTGACAAAGCCTAATTATATTGGCTTTATGATTATAAAACACAAAAAGGGCTCCTAAAAATCCAAATAAAAAAACGGGAAAAGGTTTTTCTAAAAAAAACGTAAAAATCGGAACACTCATTGCCCCCAGTAAAGAACCTAAAGAAACATAGCGACTAATAAAAACTGTAGTTATGAAAATTATAAGTGCGATTAAAGTAACATCGGGAGCTAGGGTTAAAATTACTCCTAGGCCTGTTGCTACCCCCTTTCCGCCCTTAAAGGCAAAGTAAATCGGATATGTATGTCCTATCATTGCGAATAATCCACCAAGCACAGCAAAACTATAACTAGCCTCACCTAAATAATAACCTAAAATTACCCCCATACTTCCTTTTAAGGCATCACCGAGTAAAACAATAGCTGCAGGACCCTTGCCCACCACCCTTAACACATTAGTAAAGCCAGTATTACCACTACCATAATCCCTAATATCAATCCCTTTTTTGAGCTTGGTAACAATTATCCCAAAAGATATAGAGCCGAGTAAATAAGTTAAAATAACTAATAAGCTTAATTTTAAATAAAAAACCAACCCTATTACCCCTCTCTCTTTCTCGTAGTAATACGAATAGTAACACCTGCAAATCCAAAATTTTCTCTAAGCTTATTCTCAAGATAGCGTAAATATGAAAAATGCAATAAAGTTGGTTCATTGACAAACAAAATAAAATGGGGAGGCTTTATCCCAGCCTGAGTTGCATATAATATCTTTAATCTTTTTCCTTTATATGTTGGTGCCGGGGTAAGCTGTACTGCTTCACTAATCACTTCATTTAAAACACTGGTACTGACACGTAAACACTGCTGTTCAGCTACAAAATTAACTAAATCAAAGATTTTCATAACCCTTTGTTTAGTAAGTGCTGAAACAAAAATCGTAGTTGCATACGGCATAAAGGCTAATTGTTTACGTATTTCATCTTCAAACTGTTTCATTGTCTTATCATCTTTTTGTACCAAATCCCATTTATTTACTACAATTATAGCACCCTTTCCTGCTTCATGTACATAACCGGCTATTCTTTTATCTTGCTCACTTACACCCTCGAGGGCATCCAAGACAATTAAGACAACATCACTGCGATCAATCGCCCGTAATGCTCTGATAACACTATATCTTTCTGTATCCTCTTCAATATTACCCTTACGTCTCATCCCCGCGGTATCGATCAAAAGATAACGTTGCTCATCTTTGATAAATGGGGAATCAATAGCATCACGTGTTGTACCGGGAATATTACTGACAATAACTCTCTCTTGACCTAAGATTGCATTGACCAGAGAGGATTTGCCCACATTAGGTCTCCCCACTACCGCAATTTTAATAATGTCCGGTTCTTCATCCTCCTCCGGTATCTCTTTAAACTGTTGCACCAACAAATCCAATAAATCTCCTGTATTCATACCATGTGCTGCCGAAATAGGAATCGGTTCTCCTAAACCCAGCTGGTAAAATTCATAAAAATCAAGATTATTTTTAAATTGTTCAACTTTGTTCACTACAAGTATAACAGGTTTTTGTGTTTTTCTTAATAGATCGGCAATAATTTCATCCTGAGGAGTTATCCCACTTTTACCGTCAACAATAAATAATAGTACATCGGCTTCTTCAATAGCAATTTGTGCCTGTGCTCTTACTCGTTCCCCGAAAGGGTCCTCTTTATCAGTAAAATCCAGTCCTCCCGTATCTACGATAGTAAATAATTTTCCTCCCCATTCGGCATCACGATACAATCTGTCTCTTGTCACACCAGGAGTATCCTCAACAATTGCTATCCTGCCACCTGCTAATCTATTAAATAATGTTGATTTTCCAACATTTGGCCTGCCTAAAATTGCTACAATCGGCTTAGTCATTTGATCACCCGTCTTCCATCTCCATGATTTTTGCTAATATCTTTTCTGCTTCCACCGGTACAACAACAACTCTAATTCCTAAAATCCGGGCAACATCATCAGGTGTAAGATCATCCAAAAACTTGCCGTTCCCAGACTGAATCATAGATTCCGGTATAAAAACAACAGTTCCTTTTTTAAGTTCTTTCAATCCCTGCAGTAAACACGACCCGGTCAAAAGTCCGGCTACAGTTACTGAAGGACCGAAAAAAGTATTAGTTAACGCTAAGCTCCTTACCTTTAAACCTTGAATTGAATTTAATCTATCGATAACAGGTTTTAAGACCTTCTCTCCTAATTTTCCCGTTACAAAAATTATTTCTCGTGCAGGCTTAAGGGCAAAAGGCAACTGTAAAACCTGCCATTGATCCCAGAAGTATCTGACCATACCTACTCCATTTTCCAACTGAGAAAAATCTTCGTAAATTTCTGCTGAAGGTATGTTTAAATCAGCTAAAAAGTAAAACTCATCTGAAGCCCAAATAAAACGGCTTCCACGCTTAGCTAATTCAATCTTTTGTATTTTCTCCACCCATTCCACTAAACGTTGAGCAGTTTCCTGCTCATATAAACTAATTTTAGGTAAATTATGACGATATGCCGTAAGACCGACGGGAACTACAGCTAAAGAAAGAACCCCCTCGAGTTTACTTAAATCCTGATATGTTTTTTCTAAAAACTTACCGTCATTTACCCCGGGACAAGCCACAACCTGTGTATGAAATTCAATACCTGCGCAGGACAACTCCTCCATGATTGACAAAACTTTCCCGGCATGAGGATTTTTCATCATTTTCTTTCTAAGTTCCGGGTCGGTAGTATGCACAGAAACATACAACGGGGAAAGATGCTCCCGTTTAATTCTGGCAAGATCATCTTTGTCTAGATTCGACAAAGTAATATAATTTCCTTGTAGAAAAGATAAGCGATAATCATCATCTTTAATATAAAGACTTGACCTCATCTGTGGCGGCATCTGCTCAACAAAACAAAAGATACATTTATTGGCACATGGTCTGATTTGATCAAAGATAGCTTCTTTGAAATGTACTCCTAAGGGTTCATCATAATCCTTCTCGATTGCAAATACTTCACTTATTCCATTCTTTTTTTTTATCTCTAAGAGAACTTCCTCTGCTGCCCATTCCCATTGAAAACTGATCAAATCTGTAAAGCTTTTCTGATTTATTTTAATAATACTATCACCTGCTGCCAATCCCAACTCCTCAGCCAGAGATCCGGCATCCACAGCGATAATTTCCGCTCCCTGCATCCAACCACCACCATTCTAACTACACGTAACATTATCCAATATTCATGGTTTTTCGTCAACAATGATAAACTAATCATTCTTCTTGAATTTTATTTTCTATTGACCAATTTTTTTAACATACGTAAACCAATAGACCCAAAGATACTTGGTAATTTTTCTTAATTTCCCTTTACTCAAAATCTCTAAATATATCAAGAACAGTGAATTTAAGGAGTTTACATCATATAAGACAATCTTTTCCTTGATCTCACCTAATTTTTTTAAATCCGGCCACACCACGTTTTTAATCAAATTGCTATAAAAACCTGCACCAAGTGTATAGTAAACATTTCCTGCTTGATCCTTACCAAGAAAATATAACTTGCCCGGTTGCCAACTTTCTACATCAGCAAAATAAGGTAAATCCAAAATATCTTTGGTCTTCACTGCTTTTGGCGACAAAATTCCTGTACAATAAGCAGCAAGAACGACTGAAGCAAAGCAGCCAAAATGATCTAAAAAAACAATTTTCACAGTATCCTCTCAAGGCTTGATATATTTGTCCTTAACTAAATTGATCAAGTGAATAAATTTCCAATAGGCTTGTTTAGTTCCATAAATAACCAGCGGTCTACCCAAAGCCTTCCATCCTAATCGTCGTGATAAAAATCCACCAATTACCATCCAGATATTCACATAAGGCATAGTATTAATAAACACAAAATTTTCCTGCTCCTGTTTATCTCCGCCTAAAAAGAGTAAATTGTACATAATTTCTTCGTAAAAAACTCCTAGGTTTTTTTTCCCTGTAATGTAGATCTGATTTCCCCTGCTGTCAAACCCAAAAAAGCGGATACGACCATGATCCTTCCCTACCTGAGCATCATAATAAGGCAAATTAAGTAGTTCCGCTGCACTGGGTTTCCTGGTCTCAGGCAACATCTGTAAATGAATAGCTGCCGCAGTAACAGAAGAATGAGCTCCACCATAACAATTATAGATTATTTTCACTGCTCTTTATCCTGCTTCTCAACATCACATTGTGCTTGATGATGATCCGGATCTCCAGTCTGCGTATTTTCCTCTGCCGGAGTTTTTACTTCTTTCGGACCTAAATAATTGGAAAACTCCTTACCTAATTCTGATAGTTTAGCTAAAGAACCTTTCCAACTGCCCGTACTGAGAAGAAGGAAAGCTCCTCCGCCTAAAATTGTAAAAAGTAATAACCAAAGTATAGCTGAACCTGTCCCTGTTCCAATACCACGTGGTCCTCCCGGAGGTGTTGGACCACCCGGACCTGCTGCCGCCCCAATAATTTGCGGAATTCCTTCCGCGAATTGAGCTACACCACGTTCAGCTGCCGTTCTGCTATTTGTATGTGTACCCACCTCAATAAGAATACTATTAGGTCCTAAATCTTGATTGTAATTACCTTTACCTAAAAAAATACCTTTAATTAAACCCGGTGATTTTTTATCAAAATATGCCTTAATATTCTTGGCAAAATCTAAATTTGACGCATGACGGGGATTTTGCCTTCCTACCACAAGTCTGATTTTTGTTCCCGGTTGACCATTAATCTCCGTTTTATAAAAGCCCGGGTCAGGCACCCCATCTCGATGAACATCGATCAAAGCTAAAGGATTATTTTTCAATAATTGCACAGCTGTTTTGCGGGAACGATGATAGGCATTAGCATCATGAGGATCATGTTTATTAAAACTAATCAGTGATTCTACACCTTGTTTTTTTATAGTATTCGCTAAAGTATTGCCTACCTGTAATATGCCCCCATTACCGGGGATACTGTCTGTTCCGTCTGTAGGCACATATGACTCGGCAGTATGGGTCATATAAATCCCCACTTTCCCTTTATTCTGAGCCAATAAAGTTACGGGGAGCTGATCCCATTCCTCACGCCACACAATGTCGGCTTTTCCCACTAACTCTGCAATCGCTTTATTTTGCTTATCATCAACCTTTACTATTTTATAATGCTTATTATCCTCAAGGATAATTTCATCACCAACATAGACAAAGCGACTAAGCTGATCTAATTCTTTCCCTGCTTCATCAACCAAAGTAATGTAACTTCCACAATCTAATTCTTTTTCCCAACTACCCAAATTATCTAAAAAACTCAACTCTATACCGGATTGAGCAAAAGTATTATATACTTGAGGATTTTTCTCGTAATAAAAGAGAAAACCACCCACAAAAAGAAAGACAATCCCCAGAATAAAGACAAAACGATTATACAGATTTTTCTTCATTATTGCTCTCTTCCTCCTTATTCTCTTGTTCTCCTGCCTCTCCTTCGATTTTTAAGTCACTATTTAAATGTTGTAATAACTCCGGGTCATGCCCATCAGCTACCGGCCCTCCTTGTAATCGTTCGCGGGCTTCACCAAATAATTCCGCTAATAATATTGCTACCAAGCCGGCAATAACTACGGAGTCAAAAACTCCGGCACCGCCAAAATTCACTGTCCCGGATACTCCATTGACATTTAACCAGAAGAGATGGAACAAATCCTGGCTTAAAACACCCAAAGTAGCAGCTATAAACGCTGCACGCCGTGAGCGACCTAAAATATAAGCAGTAATACCTCCTACCAGAGGATAAACATACAATGGATCAATTAGAGTCAGCTTATCACTAGGATCACCTTTCATCATAACACTACCTAAGAAAAAAATAATTCCGGCAGTTGCTACTGTAGCCACAACAGCTCTTACCCATTCTTTGGTCGTCCCCGCTTTATATAAGAGATATCCCGCTAAAACTACAGGAACAACTGCTCCACCTAAATTTAAAGTCACATCTACGTTTCCTCTAACCAAAGGTATGTCGATAAAACTCCCGACGATTAAGGCTGCTAATACTACTAGAGCCCCTTTGTCTGACAGTCGCATTCTATCAAGTAAACGATGGGCCAGTCCAAAATATACCAACACAGACAAGACAACCAGAATAATAACTCCCAAGGGTAATCGGTTCAAATAAATAGCCCCCTTCAAAAACCATAACAAATTTATTTAGACCTAGATTTCCCAAATGATAACTTAAATATTCATAATATCCGACATATATCAGGTCTCCCACGATTAAGAAAAACAAATATTACTTTTTCTAAATCGATATATAATAGTATTATTAANNTTATTAAGGAGTGAAAATTTGTGAACAAAAACCAAGATATTCCGCAACAATACACCTGGGATCTTTCTTTTTTATATCCCTCCATAACAGATTGGGAAAACGATCTGAAAGAGATCGAAAAATTAGCAACCGAAATTACTGCAAAAAAGGGCACAATCACAACCAGTGCCCAAAACTTATGGGATGCCTTAACTCTTATGGATCAATTAGCAATAAAACTGGAAAAAGCCGCTTCATATGCCAGAATGGATTTCGATGTAAATATGGCAAATTCTCAGGCTAAAGGTAACTATGAAAAAATCTATAATCTCCTAACAAAAATAAGAGCTCAATTATCTTTTTATGAACCGGAACTACTCCAAATGACACCATCTCTTTTAAATCAATATAAACAGGAAATAACCGAGCTAGACACTTATTCATTTATGTTTGAAAAGCTTTTTAAAGAAAAAGAACATATTCTCAGCCCACAAGAAGAAAAAATCATCTCACGCCTGAATTCTTTAGGAGGAACATTCAAACAAATCTTTGATCAGTTAAGTGTAAATGATCTCAACTTTCCGGAAATCGAAGGAGAAAACGGGAAAATCATCAAAGCTAATGAAGCAAATTATCGCCTAGCACTAAATTCCTATAATCGAGAATTACGTAAAACTTATTTTAAAAGCTTACTGGGTACTTATGGTTCACATCTTAATACTTTTGCCACAATTGCCGCCGGTAATATCAAACACCATGTTTTTCAAGCTCAAATCAGAAAATACCCCTCTACACTGGCTCTCGCCTTGGAAAAAAACCATATCCCCATATCCGTCTATGATCAGCTGATCGACACAGTCCGCAGTAATGTCCAACAATTACAGGATTATCTTAAACTTCGTAAAAAATTACTGGGGTATGATACCCTTCACTTTTATGACCTCTTTGTACCCTTAGTCGAAGATATAAATAAAAGCTATACATACGAAGAAGCTCAAGACATAGTTCTCAATGCCTTGAGTCTCTTAGGTAATGACTATATTCGCGTTTTAAAACAAGCCTTCAGCGAACGCTGGATTGATGTCTTTCCGAAACAAGGAAAAACCTCCGGAGCTTATGCTAATGGTATCTATGACGCCCATCCTTATTCTCTGCTAAATTTCACCGGAACATTAGATGATGTTTTCACCATTGCCCATGAACTGGGACATGTTATGCACAGTTATTATAGCAACAAAAATCAACCCTATATTCTTTCTGATTATGTTATTTTTACTGCTGAAGTAGCTTCTACCGTAAACGAATATTTGCTCTATCAATACCTACTCCGTCAAACAACAAATATCCACGAAAAAAAATATCTCCTTAATATGCACTTAGATAGTATCCGTTCAACTTTTTACCGACAGACCTTTTTTGCCGATTTTGAAAGACAAATACATCAAAAAGCGGAGGAAGAAATCCCCCTTACACCGGAAATTTTTTGTCATACCTACCGCGAATTATATGCCTACTATCACGGACCCGAATTTACTATTGATGAAGAACTAACCTATGAATGGACACGTATTCCTCACTTTTTTAGTCCTTTTTATGTCTATCAATATGCCACAGGTATATCAGCGGCAATTACCTTAGCCCAAGGTATTCTCGAGCAAAAACCGGGTGCACTGGAAAACTACTTACACTTTTTAACTACAGGAGGCTCTGATTATCCACTCAACTTATTAAAAAAGGCCGGTGTAGATATGTCTACATCCGAACCTATCATCACAACAATACAAGATTTTTCAACAACTTTGGACTTATTTACCACTTGAACCAAAACCTCCGCCTCTATCCCCACCAATCCCATGAATATCTTTAACCGGTACCCATTCTATTTCCGGTAACCTTTGCAGCACCATCTGCGCAACTCTGTCTCCCTTTTTGATCTGATAATCTTCCTTTAAAGAAATATTACTCATGATGATGCAAACTTCATCCCGAAAACCGGCATCAATAGTCCCCGGGCTATTAGCCACCCTTAAAGGTGTTTTCAAGGACAGACCACTTCTGGGACGAATTTGTATTTCATAACCCCTAGGGATAGCAACTTTTAAACCGGTTCTCACTAAAACTGTTTTTCCTGGTTTAATCACCAAATCTTCCACCGCATATATATCCATTCCTGCATCACCTTGCCTGGCATAGCTGGGCATTTTTGCTGCAGGATGACATAACTCTATAGATATTTGCACTTTCTCTCTTTCTTCACACATCAAAAACACCTCTGTATTTCTTCCTTATTTGCCTTAAACAATTTGACAAATTGATTTATTTTCCTTTTAAAAATGCCTACAACATAATTTTAATTTCCTAACCAAAAATTTCTAAGAAACAATAGGAAGATAAATGATAAAACTAGTCCCCACTCCCTCTTCACTTTCTATCTCAATTCTTCCACTATGTTCCTTAATCAACTGATAACAAATACTTAGTCCTAAACCGGTACCGGTTTTCTTAGTTGTAAAAAAAGGAGTACCTACTAACTTTTTATCCTCTTCACTCATAGCCTGGCCATCATTAAATATTTTAATAGAAAACTCCTTAGCCTGCTTATGGTATTTAGTCGATACTATTAACTCTGTACCTCCACTGGTTTCGATGGCCTCGATCGCATTTTTAACAATATTCAAAACAACCTGTCTCAGCTGATTAACATCTGCCATAACTAATTTCTCCTTAGAAGTCAAATTATAAGTAACCTTAATCCCACTAAGAAAAGTATTAGTATCAATTACTAATTTAAGCGAATCAATAAATTCGTTTACAGATACCGACTCCAATTTAGGAGTAGATGGTTTGGCAAATTTCAAGAAATCACTAATAAAATTATTTATAATATCAGTCTCCCGCTCAATTGCACAAGCATATTCCAGAATTTTTTCATTGGGATCTTTATATTTTATTAACTGACTAAACCCTTTAATTGCTGTTAAAGGGTTTTTAATTTCATGTACTATTCCCGAGGCCATTTTACCTAAGGCAATAAATTTTTCTCTTTGCTGAATCTTTAAATGCTCTTTTTTGTACAGGGTTATATCTGCAGCCAAAACAAGGGTCCCAATTACCTCCGAATCAATATTTTGAATCTGCTCAGTATAAAGACGAAGGATTTTTTTATTTCCTTTTGGTGTAATAATAGAAACCATTTCTAGCTGTTTAAAACTTTTGACTTGACTCATATCAATATTATCATCTGCTGCTTTGCATTGTAAATAATTACATAATTCGTCAAAATTCTTTCCGATAATTTCTTCCTCTTCCATGCCCAAAACTTTAAGACAACTATTATTACACATAAAAACATGATCATTCGTATCAAGAAGCAAAATTACCTTTTTAATTGAATTTATAATTGCTCTTGTCTGTACTTTTAAGGTTTCTAATTCCTGATTATCTTTCAATTCTTCAAACATTACCATATAACCATGAGACAATTGATAATAATCTGCCCTTACTTTAGACATTGCCCCCCTTTTGTTTCTAAGGTCTATATATATATTTTTCATCATTCCTTTATTTACACCAATTTGTTCCAAAGCTTTAATATGTCACCGCCGGGATATAATTGACCCATAGCGCCGGACAAGAATTGACCCACACCAAACCAACGGTTTACCATAAAGTGTGACAAATACTTTTATGGGAGATGACCGTATGATAAGGAGTGGGCTAATTAACATGATACGCGAAAA